>JAIYDW010000151.1 GCA_027487315.1 Verrucomicrobiaceae bacterium
AGCAAGGCCAACAGCAAATGCGCCGCCTTCAATTCTTGATGCCCAAGGCGGGTGGCCGTGGATTGCGAAGCATTGAGCGCTTCCTGAAGCTTAACTGTAAAACGTTCTGGATTCATGGTTGCTAGGTTAACGTTGTCTAGCCACCCCATAGCGCTTATTTCACACCAACTCCCAAGAATACCCTGCGTTTAAGCAACCACGGGCTCTCACACCACAAATTCCGCACACCACTCCAATCGATCCGCGTCAAAAAATCACATCTCCACTGCGCAATCGACACACAAAAAGTGTCATCTTAACACATTAACCAACTTTAAAATACCCACGCTGCTTCTCGCTGATCGGCAGCCCCAAAATCTCCATCGCCGCCAGCATGTCCTCCCACACCTGACGCTTCACCTGCATACCTCCCCCTTCCTTCTCCTCCCTCAAAATGTAGGACGGATGATACGTCACGATCATCGGCGTTCCATGCACCTGGTGCACCTGCCCCCGTAACTTCCCAACCGCCCCGGATAAGCCCATCCCCTCTGCCGCCGTCGCCCCCAAAGCCACGATGCAAACCGGCTGCACAATCTCGATCTCCGACATCACAAACGGCAAACACACACGCATCTCCAACTCCGTCGGCTTCCGATTCTTCGTCCCCTGATCCCCCCCTCCATCGATCGCAGGCCGAAACTTACAGATGTTGCTGATGTAAACGGACTCCCGTGGCAACCCCATCGCCTTCAAAATCTGCGTCAACTTCTCCCCCGCCGGCCCCACAAACGGCTCCCGCTGCCGCTCCTCCTGATACCCCGGCGCCTCCCCGATCAACATCAATCGCGCCTCCGGATTCCCCACTGCAAACACCATCGTCTCCCGCAGCGTCCCCAACGCCCGTGCCTCCGGCGCCGCCTCCGCCAACGCCCTCACCCGCGCCAACCGCTCCGCCTTCGTCCCCTCAGCAACCGTCGACCCCGCCCCCGTGTCAACCTCAGCCGCCGCATCACCTGCGACAATCTCACCCCCCGCCGCCAATCGCCGTTCCAGCCTCGCCTCCAGCCCCGGCAACGCCCTCACCGATTCCGCCGAAATCGCCACATGCGTCCGCCCGGCATCACGCTTCGCCTCCAGATACTGGCGCAACAAGGTAACCGAATCCGTCGACATCAATTCAATTTCAATACCCGAATGAAACTCAGTGCGCCAAAAACTCATCAAGCGCTGCTTTCGTCACCCGATACTGCGCCCCAATCTTCTTCCCCTTCAAATCCCCCGCATCGATCGAAGCAATCACATCCGCCTCGGTCACACCCAAAGCCTGAGCCACCTGCGCCGGTGTCATCACATCCATCGACACCGCTGGCGCCGCTGCCGTCGCCGCCACAGCGCCCGCAACTGCAACACCAGGCAACGGAGGTGGCACCGCTGGATTCACGCTCAATCCCCCTTGCGCCATCATCTGCTGCGCAATGCCAAATCCCACCGCCAACTCAGCCGCCGTTCCACCCGCACCTCCACCTCCAGTCGCCATCCCCTGCGCCATTTGAAACTTCACGTAGTCGTTCAAATTGCCCACCGCTCCCATGCTCGACCGCGCATCAATCGCCTTCTCCACTTCTGGCGGAACCGACGCGTTCTCCAGCACAAAACTCGAGATCTCAATCCCATACTTCCCGGTCATCACCGGATTGATGATCGGCAGCAACGCATCCCCCAGATCACTGTAACGCGTCGCCAAATCCAGCACCGGAATCTTCGCCGTCGCCAGCGCATCACTGAACACACTCACAATCCTCGACCGCATTGTGTCCGCAAACTCGTCCAGCCGGAAATGATGATCCGATCCCGCCACTTCACGCAAAAACAACTTCGGCTCCACGATCTTGAAATCAAAGATCCCAAACGCCCGCACACGCACAATCCCAAAATCCGCATCCCGCATCATGATCGGGTTGCTCGTCCCCCACTTGTTCCCCGTGAACAACCTCGTGTTCACATAGTAGATGTCCGCCTTGAACGGACTCTCAAACCCATACTTCCACCCCTTCAAGGTCGACAAAATCGGAATGTTATCCGTCACCAAAGAGTGCTTCCCAGGCCCAAACGTGTCCCCAAATTCACCCAAGTAAACAAACTGCGCTACCTGGCTCTCCCGCACGATCAACTGCGCACCCTTCTTGATCTCCTTGTCCTCATCAGGATAGCGGAAAGACAGCGTGTCACGAGAGTCATCCGTCCACTCGATGATTTCGAGGAACTGTCCCTTCAGGTAATTCATGAGGCTCATAGGGTAAAAAAGATAGGAGGTTCTGTCGCCTCAAAGCGACCCGCCTACAGTGACAAACCCTTAGCCGTTGAACAGCAAAATTTTCGAAACACACGGCTCTTTCCCACAAAATCACAAACCTCTCCCCCATCGCCCGGGTTGGCACGGGCGATGCTTCCCTATTTCTGTCTCCCTAGTTTTGGCGCCTAGCCACAACCTCTTCCACCCTCAAATTGAATCCCGAAGCCTCTCCCCTCTTCTCGATGCACACCTCTCTCGTCCTACCCCGCATGATTTCCCTCATTTGCTGGATGTCAGGCACACCCAGCGTCGCCAGCGAACCCGACCATTTCACCAAACCCACCCCTATCACCCATGCTAGCCCCCACCCTTGACTTCCACCATCTCGTCAGCTTCGCCTCTCGCTGCTCGAACCTCCGCACCAAACTCGGCATCCCCCAGTCCGAACTCGCCCGCTGGCTCGACGTCAGCCCCGCCCACCTCAGTCAACTCGAACACGGCCGCCAAGCCCCCTCCCTTCATCTCATTCGCCTCATGGAAAAACTCGAGTCCGAAACCTTCCGCCACCGGCTCACCATGCACTCCCCAATCCCGCCAAACCCCCTGCAACCCAGCCTCCCCCCCGCCGCCCTCGCCGCTCTGGACCAAGTCCAGCTCGCCACCCCGCCCGCACCCAAACCCACCCCGAAACCCCGGCCCACCTCCAGCGACCTCGCCACGCGCGTCAAAACCCTCCGCGACCACCTCGGCGTCACCCGTCCGAAACTCGCCGTCATGATGGGCGTTTGCCGCCAATACATCACCAAAGTCGAAAACGGCGCTCGCGCCTCCCAACCCTTCATCAAACTCGTCGAACGCATGGAGGGCGAAATGAATCGCTCCAAATCCGTCCCCACCGCCCCCCCTCCCCCAAAACCCCTCCCAACACCTCCCAATCTCCCAAGCACCTCCGCACGCATCGCCGTCATCCCCCTCCTCTCCCAGCGCGACACCCTCCTCCTCGCCTCCCCCAAAAACGCCGCCAAGTTCGCCCGCGAACACTTCCCCTTCAGCATCACCGACCCCGGTGCCTTCGCCATCCGCATCGCTGGCGACGCCATGCAACCCCTCCACACCGATGGCGAAATCGCCGTGGCCTATCCCGACACCGCCCCCCGCACCGGCGACCGCGTCATCGTCCGCATCCACGATGACATCGGCGGGGAGGTCCTCTTCCGCATCCTCAGCGGCGCCAGCGTCGGCAATCAAGTCACGCTCTCCAGCCCCAATCCCGTCTACCCACCCCTCGTTCTCGACCGCTCGCAAATCCAGTGGATGTGCCCCGTCGCCGCCACCATCCGCCAACTCCTCAGCTAAAACAGGATTAACCCTCTGCTCGATAAGCCTTCGCCAGCAACGTCACCGGCTGCGTCACCTCACAGCCGCCGTTCTGCAATTGCAAATGGCACCCCGGATTCGACGTCGCCACCAACGCCGCCCCCGTCGACCGAATGTGCCCCACCTTCCTCTCCAATAACTTCCGGCTCTGCTCCGGTTGCGTGATGTTGTAAATGCCCGCGCTCCCGCAGCACCAGTTCGACTCCGGCAACTCCTTCAAGACCACCCCCGGTACCGCCTTCAAAACCTCACGCGGCTGCCCCACCACCTTCTGCCCGTGGCACAGGTGACAGCTCTCATGGTAGGTCACCTCCGTCACCCCCTCCACCTTGCCCTCAGGTCGGCGAATCCCAATCATCGCCAGCCACTCGTGAATGTCCTTCACCTTGCTGTCCCACAACTTCGCCCGCTTCGCATACCGCGCATCATCATGCAGCAAATGCCCATACTGCTTCAAATGACTCCCGCACCCTCCTGCATTCGTGATGATCGCATCCAGTCCCTCCACATCAAAAGCATCCAACTGCCGCCTCGCCAACTCCCTCGCCAATTCCACCGCCCCATTGTGCGCATGCAAACTCCCGCAGCAACTCTGCGCCCTCGGCGTCACCACCTCGCACCCATTCGCCATCAACACTTCCACCGTGTCCCGATTCACATCAGAGAACGCCAAATCCTGAACGCATCCCGTCAACATCCCCACCCGATACCTCCGCTCTCCCTTCGCCTCCTCCACCTCCGCAATCAACGCATCCGAAAACGCCCCGCACATCGCCGGTGTCTGCGGCTCCAACTCACGCATCGCCTTCGGTAATAACCCAAAAAAACGAACCTTCCGCAACGCCTTGTCCAACCCCGTCCCTTGCCAAACCCTCAGCCCCCAACCCACCATCCGCAGCAACCTCGGACGCATGAACAACACCTCCAGTGTCAGCCACCGCCAAAACCCGCGCTGCATCCCATCCAAAACCCCGCTCCGCTCAATCTCCGCCCGCGCCGTCTCAAACAACTCCACATACTTCACCCCCGCCGGACACGCCGTCTGACACGCCAAACACCCCAGGCAGTAATACATCTCTTCCGCAAACCCCTTCGTCACCTCCATCTCCCCATCCGCAATGCTCCGCATCAACGCGATCCGACCCCGCGGACTGTTCTTCTCCCGCTTCGTCTCCACATACGTCGGACACGTCGGCAAACACATCCCACAGTGCATGCACTGCTGCACCACCGAGTAATCCAATCCCTGGAGCAAATTCGCCATGATGAAGCTACTTCGCTAGCGCCTCCAGGTTGACCACGTTCGCCTCCATCACCGAAAGAAAATCGCCCGCTTCAGGCCGATTCCCACAAGGATCAAACACCACACTCGCTATCCCCTTCTCCTTCAGCAAAGCCACACTCGCCTCAACCGGCTCACCCTCCCACAGCATCACCGTCGCCGGATGCTCCTTCAAAATGCCGTCCAACTCCTCCACCGCCTCTTTCCCCGGCACCTGATCTGGCTCCCAGTGCACCTCCCGCACGTTCAACTGATACCGCCGCGCCAAATACTGATATACCGGATGCGACCCCAGCAAGGCCCGCCCCCCCAGCTTCTTACCCGCCTCCAACGCCCGCGCATCCAACGCCAACAACTTCCCCTTCAACACCTCCGCCCGCTCCTCCACTCCCGCCTTCTCCTCCGCCTTCACCCGACTCACCAGCGCAACCTTCACCGCCTCCAACTGCTTCACCGCCTGATCCAAATCAATCCATGTCGTGAACGCCGTCCCCGTATGAGCATGCTCTCCCTCTGGCCCGTGACTGTGCGAAACCGCCTCCTTCACCTCAATCAAATTCGCCTCAAACAAAGCCGACGTATCCACCACCCGCGACTCCGGCAAACTCACCTGCTCCACCCACTTCGAAAAACCCGCTCCATTGAGCAAAATCACCTTCGCCGCCTGGAAACGTCCCAACGCCGCATCATCCGGTTGCCAAAACGCCGGATCCTCATCCCCCGGCGCATCAAACGTCACCGGCATCGCTCCCGCCAGCAACGTCTCCGCAAAATACGCCAGCGGATAGTTCGCCACCACCACCCCTCCAGTCGCAGGCACCTCCATCTTTGCCATCACCGGCTTGTCCTTCTTCTCTTCACACCCGCTCATCATCAGCACGGCCCCGGCCGCCACCAGCACCCCCGAAACAACCCATCGCATCGAATCACTCATCTTCATAAAGCCAAAATTATCGAATCTTCGAATCCGGCAACTCCGCCTTGATCCCCTCATCCATCGGCATCTTATCCGTCGCCTCCGTCAACCCCGCTTCCCCCATCACCTTCGTCAGCTCCTTCTTCATCTCCTCCACCACTCCCGCATAGCGCTCATCCCCGATCAAATTGTACCGCTCTTCCCGATCAAACTCGATGTTGTACAACTCCGCCATGTGCCGGTCCGCCTCGCCATCCCCATGCGGATAATGCATGTACTTCCACGACTCCGTCCGCACCGCCCGCACATTCGGCGTGTACGGAAACTGCTTCTCGTAGTTGTAATGATACAACCACGCCTTGCGCCACTCCGCATCGCCCGACTTCACCAGTTTCACCCACGACTTCCCGCTGATCCCCTCCAGCGCCGGCGCCCCGCACAACTCCAGCAAACTCGGCGCCACATCCAGCGTCAACACCTGCTGCTTCACCACCTTCGGCGCATCCACCGCCACCAACCCCGGATACCTCACCACCAGCGGCACCCGAATGCTCGGCTCATGCGCTGTCCGCTTGTCCACCATCCCATTCTCCCCATTCAAAATCCCATTGTCCGCCATGTACACAATGATCGTGTTATCCAGCTCACCCCGCTTCTTCAGCAACTCATAAAGCCGACCCACACTGTCATCCACCGACAACAAAGTCCCCCAGTAAGCTCGCGTCATCGCCTGAAAATCCACCACCGCCTCCGGTCGATCATCCGGAAACTTCTTCCGCCACTCAAACAGCGGCCCATAAATCCCGTGCCACGTGTACAATCGATCCTTCATCCAGGTCGGCTTGTCCTCCAGCATGAACGCCGTCTCCGGATAATTCACCCGCACATCCTCAAACGCCTTCTCATACTTCGGCTCCGGAAAATAAAAACTGTGCGGCGCCTTGTGTCCCAAAATCAAACACCACGGCTTCTTCGACCGCTCCTCCTTCGTCAGCCACTCCTCCGCCATGTCCGTCACCACATGCGTGTAATACCCCGGCACCACCTTCGCCCCCTGCCCGTTGATGTTGAACTCCGTGTCAAAATACTTCCCCTGCCCCTTGTGCGACACAAACCAGTCAAACCCCGGACGCGGCTCGTCATTCTCCTCCCCCATGTGCCACTTGCCGATGTATCCCGTGTCATAGCCCGCCTGCTGCAGCACCAGCGGAAAACTCTTCATCCCCGCCGGATACTCCGTGAAATTGTTCACCACCCCATGCTGATGCGCATACATCCCGCTCAAAATGCTCGCCCGACTCGGCGAGCACAGTGACGTCGTGCAAAACATATTCTGGAAGTGCACCCCTTCCTTCCCCAACCGATCCATGTTCGGCGTCTTCAAATGCTTGCTGCCACCCAGCCCAATCGCATCCGCCCGCTGATCATCCGTCAAAATGAACAGCACATTCGGCCGGTCAGCCGCCACCACAGCATCCACCTGAGACAAAAGCCCCAGCGCCAGCGCAATACCCACTCCAATTCGATAATTCACCCCAAACCCTAGACCGCCTCCCAAACCAAGGCAAGCCTCCACTCACCCCCGTGGAGCGACCTGCTAGGTCGCCCCCTCATCCCAACTCCACCTCGTGGAGCGACCTGCTAGGTCGCTCTATCCTCCTCAACTCACCACATTCACCGGACTCCCCGCCTGCCAAGCCCGCACATTCTCCACCACCTGCGCAATCAACCGCACCCGCGCCTCCTTCGTCGCCCACCCAATGTGCGGCGTGATCAAACAATTCGGTGCCCCAATCAACGGACTCCCCGCCGTCGGCGGCTCCGCCGAAAGCACATCCAGCCCCGCCCCACCAATCTGCCCCGCATGCAACGCCTCAGCCAGCGCCGCCTCATCCACCAGCGGACCCCGCCCCGTGTTGATCAACACCGCCGTCTTCTTCATTATCCCCAGCGTCCTCGGACCAATAATGAGCTTCGTCTCCTCCGTCAGCGGACAGTGCAGCGAAATGAAATCCGCCTGCGCAAAAATCTCATCCGTCGAAGCCGCCGTCACCCCTTCAGGCGGCGCCACCGACCACGTCCGCTTCGACGCCAGCACCTTCATCCCAAACGCCAACCCAATCCGCGCCACCGACACCCCAATGTCCCCATACCCGATCACCCCCAACGTCCTCCCATTCAACTCCATCAACGTCTGCTCCGAGAAACTGAAATCCGCGCACCCCTGCCACTTCCCCGCCGCCACACTCTCCGCGTGACGTCCCACCCCATGCGTGAACTCCAAAATCAAAGCAAACACCAACTGCGCCACCGACGCCGAACTGTACGCCGGCACATTCGTCACCACAATCCCCCGCGCCTTTGCCGCCCCCACATCCACCACATTATATCCCGTTGCACACACCCCGATGTACTTCAAATCCGGCAGCGCCGCGATCACCTCCGCGTTCATCACCGCCTTGTTCGTCAACACCACCTCCGCCCCCGCACACCGCGCCACCATCTCAGCCAAAGGCGTGCGATCATGAAACTCACACTCCCCCAGCTTTTCCAACTCCGACCAGGACAAATCACCCGGATTCGCCGTATACGCATCTGCCAATACAATCTTCATAAGTTCGTTGCTCTACCGTCTCAGTTCAGTCGCGTCAACCAGCGACGCACGGCAGCATCATCGCATCTCTCATGCCATGCAGCAGCTTTTTGTCAGCCGGACACACCGTCGCCAAAATCCCACCCAACACCACCTCCTCCTCTTCGCTCCCCGCAAAATAATACGGACACAACCGCGCCCGACTCCGCACCAGCCTCGCCACCCCAGCAGCCTCATCCCAAGCTGGATGCTCCACCACCCCCGCAGCATGAAACCGCTGCATCAAAAACGGCCGCTCCCCATACCCCGCCAGCGCTTCCTTCAGCGCTTCCTTCCATTCTCCTTGCGACAAATCATGCCCAATGCTCACCCCACGCGACCCCCAGCCCAACTCCGAAAACCCGCTCACCTTCACCACCAACTCCCGCTCTTTCCTCCCCAACTCCCCCACCTCATCCCAACTCGCCACCCCCAGACCCCGAATCTCCCCCGATACCGGCATCTCCGTCGCATCCACCACCCACCCCTCCGGAATACACCGCCTCAACAACGCCAAATCCCCCTCCTCCAAAAGTCGCTCCCAATGCCCCGTCAAAGCTGTCGACCAAAACAACGCCAGCCACAGCTTCTCCTCCAAATACGCCTTGATCGGCGGCGTGATCCGCACCTGCCCCTCCCTCGCCATCCCCAGAAGCCCCTCGCTCTGCTCCACATTCGCCAAATCAAACAACTCGAAAAACCGATACACCGCACGCCCCTCCAACCCCTTCAGATCCATCGACCACGGATTCAAAACCTCCCGCCCATCCCCCAATCGCCCCGCCAGCCATCGCATCTCCGGCTCATAGTCCGCCGACTCCCGCGACACCAAAATCACCTCATCCGGAAACGCCCGCCGAAACCCCTCCACCATTCCCGTCGCCCCCCCGATCACATCCTCCCCCAGCCCCGCATACGTCTCATTCAACCAAGCCGTCAACCCAATCCCCCCCGGCAGCGAATCCAACTCCGCAATCTTGACCCCATCCTCCGTCATCATCAAATCCGGTCGAATCACCCCCGGCAATTCGTCCCGCCACGCCCGCTCACGCCCCAGCGCCACCACCGACTCCGGCTTCCCTTGGTCCAGCAACGCCGTCACCCATCCCAACTCCCCTCCATCCACCCCCTCCATATACATCCGATTGCACGCCCGCTGAAACCGCCTCAACGCCGGCCCCAACGCCTCAATCATCCCAACCACCTCCTCCGGCAAAGCAAACGCCCTCGGCGACATCACCCACTCCTTGTCCTGAAAAAATCCCTCCGCCGGAAACTCGCGGCGGAAGCGCTCAATGCGTTCCAAATCATTCATGTCAAAAAGGTGAAGGCCCGATTCCTTACGGATTCGGGCCTTCATTGGTTGCGGGGGCTGGATTTGAACCAACGACCTTCAGGTTATGAGCCTGACGAGCTACCGGGCTGCTCCACCCCGCGATTTATTGGGAGCGCAGTATGCGTCGCCCAGACCCTTCTGCAACCCCTTTTTGCATCTTTATCCACTCCCCCTAATTCACCCACCCAAGGTGGTGCAAGCATCTTGCTTGCACCCTCATTTCAGTTGCAACTTCCCCCTTTCCCAACTGTTTACCCACAATGCCTTTCCGCCGCCTCCTCCTCGCCCTCACCCTGGCCTTCATCGCCGGGCCCGCCTCCGCTCAACTCGTCGTCTACACCCTCCAATTCAAACCCACCGGCGAAAGCATCAACTACCGCTCCTACCAGTCCGGCTACTACGTCGCCCCCATCACCGGCGGCACCGGCAGCCTCGTCCTCATGCTCACCACCGGCGGCCAAAAACAATTCTTCACCTACTCCAACTTCGGTGAACTCTTCGTCGCCGTGAACGGTGGCGATCGCAAAACCGTCCTCTCCGCCACCGCCGCCAACACCGTCTCCACCACCACCTTCTACGCCATCGGCACCGCCAACGAACGCGTCACCATCGAATCCCGCGCCGCTGAAAGCCAAGTCTACGTCGCCAAAAAACTCGATGGCTACTCCGTCAGCGCCGACAGCGAACGCGACCTCCCCTTCTCCAGCGCAGGTTCCACCGACGTCGGCGTCGCCGGTGCCTCCTTCATGATCGCCACCTTCGATGAAGGCCGCACCACCAACGCCAATAACCAAAATCGAACCCTGGCAGAAGAAATCACCGACATCCAAACCTTCCTCACCAGCAAAGGCCACACCAACGGCCTCCCCACCACCGGACAGGGGCAAGGAACCACGACTGGCACCGGAGCCCCGACGCGTTAGAACGTCCGCACCGGACCGTTTCATGAAAATGCGCAGGCCGTTAGTGCCCGCAAAGGTACTCGTGCGAGATCCTCGGTCGCAATCCCGCTGAATCATCCTCCCCAACCCCATTGCTGAGCATCAAATGACCGCCCAGAATCGTTCCTCCTCCTGCACCACTCCCCATTTGCCTTTCCTTCCACCCTCTTCTAATATCCCGCTTTCTATCCGATGACCGCCTCTCCGACCCCTGCCGCCGCCGCTCCCGCGCCCCCCATTCCGGACCTCGAATCCATAGCCGCCGCCGCTTCCTGGGTCAATCCTCTCCGCTCCGAAATCGGCCGCGTCCTCATCGGTCAGGATCACCTCGTCGATCGCCTCCTCATCGCCCTTCTCACCAACAGCCACGTCCTTCTCGAAGGCGTCCCCGGCCTCGCCAAAACCCTCGCCGTCCGCACCCTCGCCTCCTCCATCCAGGCCAAATTCCAACGCATCCAGTTCACCCCCGACCTCCTCCCCGCCGATGTCATCGGCACCATGGTCTATCATCCCAAAGACGGCACCTTCACCCCCCGCCTCGGCCCCATCTTCGCCAATCTCGTCCTCGCTGACGAAATCAACCGCGCCCCCGCCAAAGTCCAGTCCGCCCTGCTCGAAGCCATGCAGGAACGCCAAGTCACCATCGGCGAAAACACCTACAAACTCCCTGACCCATTCCTCGTCCTCGCCACGCAGAACCCCATCGACCAGGAAGGCACCTACACCCTCCCCGAAGCCCAACTCGACCGCTTCCTCCTCAAGGTCAGAGTCGACTACCCCACCCCCGAAGAAGAGCGCCAGGTCCTCGACGCCATGGCCACTTCCGCCCCCAAGCTCGATGTCAGCGCCGTCATCGACGCCAAAGACATCGTCTCCAGCCGGCAAATCGTGAACTCCATCTACATGGATGAAAAAATCCGCGACTACATCGTCGCCCTCATCCATTCCACCCGCAATCCCGGCCCTCTCGCCCCCCATTTGAAGCTCCTCATCCGCTGCGGAGCCTCCCCTCGCGGCACCATCAACCTCGCCCTCGCCGCCAAAGCCGCCGCCTTCCTCGAAGGCCGCAACTACGTCACCCCCCAGGATGTCAAAGCCCTCGCTCCCGACATCCTCCGCCACCGCGTCCTCCTCTCCTACGAAGCGGAGGCCGAAGGCATGACAAGTGACGATGTGGTCCGAACCCTGCTAGACAAACTCCCCGTACCCTAAGAGGCAGCACCCGCAGGCATCAGCTAAGCTGGACTTTCTCCTCTTCGCTCCTCGCCTCATCATGCAACCTCTCCTCGGACTCGTCGCCTTCATCGCCCTCGCTTGGGCCCTCTCCCTCGACCGCCGCGCCTTTCCTTGGCGCATCGTCATCACAGGCCTAACCCTCCAGTTCATCCTCGCCTTCCTCATCCTCCACACCGCCCCCGGCATCGCCTTCTTCGCCAGCCTGGACAGCGCCTTCAACACCTTGCTCAAGTTCGCTAACGAAGGCACCTCCATGGTCTTCGGCCCACTCGCCAACACCGCCCTCATCACAGAAAAATGGGGCCCGCAAAACGCTTTCATCTTCGCGGTCACCGTCACCGGCACCATCATCTTCGTCTCCGCCCTTTCCTCAGCCCTCTATCACTACGGCATCCTCCAACTCATCGTCCGCGCCGCCGCCTTTGTCATGGCCAAGGTCCTCGGCACCAGTGGCAGCGAAACCCTCGCCGCCGCCGCCAACATCTTCATGGGTCAAACCGAAGCCCCCCTTGTCATCAAACCCTATCTCCCCACCATGACCCGAAGCGAGCTGCTCGCTCTCATGATCGGCGGCATGGCCACCATCGCCGGCGGTGTCCTCGCCGCCTACGTCGCCTTCGGCATCTCCGCAGGCCACCTTCTCACCGCCTCCGTCATCAGCGCTCCCGCCGCCCTCATGATGGCCAAAATCCTCCTCCCCGAAAAAGAAGTCAGCCCCACCCGCCTCGGTGCTCCCGCCCAGGTCGAAAAACTATCCGTCAATGGCATCGACGCCATCTGCACAGGCGCTTCCGACGGCATGACACTCTCCATCAATGTCATGGCCATGCTCATCGCCTTCGTCGCCACTGTCGCCCTCCTCAATCACTTCCTCTCCCTCGCCCTCGGCTGGGTCGGTGCCGATGTCGCCCAACCCCTGCAACTCGTCCTCGGCTGGATCCAGGCCCCCTTCGCCTGGCTCATGGGCGTCCCCGCCAGCGAGTGCGTCCCCGCCGGTGCCATCCTCGGCGAGCGCATCGTCCTCAACGAATTCGTCGGCTACCTCTCCCTCTCCCAACAGATGGAGACCCTCTCACCCAAAACCACCGTCATCCTCACCTACGCTCTCTGCGGCTTCGCCAACTTTTCCAGCATCGCCATCCAAATCGGTGGCATCGGCGCTCTCGCAGAGACTCGTCGTGCGGACTTGGCACGACTCGGATTACGTGCCATGATTGGAGGACTGCTCGCCTGCTACTGCACCGCGTGCATCGCCAGCCTGCTGAGTTAGGTTGGCGTTCAGCCACCCAACCCAACCTCAAAAAGCCCGTTTCTCCAGCCCACCGCCCATGAAAATCTTCATCCGCGTCCTCCTCGCCATCGTCATCCTCGGCGCCGTCTTCGCCATCACCTGGTGGGCCGCCGGCACCAGCGCCCCTCGCAAAACCGATCCCATCGCGGCCAAAGACCCCGTCAAAGCCTCGACCGTCAACGTCCCCAACAATCTCCCCACCCTCCCCGGTTCCGCCCCCGCCCTCCCCAACTCCACCCCGGGCCTCCCCGGCGGCCCCACAGATCCCAACGCTCCTCCGGCTCCCGCAACCGGCGGCATGAACCCCGAAGTCTTCGCCGAAAAACTTCACAACGTCCTCATCAACGACTCCATCTCCCACGACCAAGCCGCCATCACCCTCCTCGACATGCTCCCCTCCGGCAATGTCGAGCAACAGGTCGAACTCTCCCAGCACGCCGCCAACCTCCTCCCCGACGAACAATACGGCCGCATCAGCACCCTCCTCCTCGACCCCAAAGTCCCCTCCGAAGTCAAAGAAGTCTGGTATTCCGACATGCTCAACCGCGACCCCAAATTGAACGTCCCCCTCCTCGGAGCCATCGCCAAACAAAAAGACAATCCCTTCCATCAGGAAGCCATCGACACCCTCAGCATCATCCTCAATCCCGAAATCTCCGACAACCAGGCCATCATCGACGCCGAAGTCCAAAAACACCTCCGCGAACTCCAGGAACAAGACGCCTCCGCCAACGTCCCCCCGCTCGCCCCCAAACAGTAAGTCTCCCCTTCGACTTCTGTCTCTCAGCACCCTCCGATTTCGGAACTCGGCACTCAATCGTCGTCACCGCCACGGCCTGACTTGGCACCCTCGGTTTCGCTTTCACCAAGTCGCAGCGTCACTCCAATCCCAGGCAGTTTGACCGTTGCGTTTTTAGCATCGTGACTGGCAAACAGCGCCGCAATCCATAGCCCGGCCCCGATCAGAATGATCACTCCCCACACCGGGTGGGCCGATGCAATGGCATCCTCAGGGTTGCCCATCTTCTTCCCCGTCACCATCGCGAGCGCAATGTTTTCCCGATGCCTGAACGTGTGCCAGCCCAAGCCCGCTAAGTGCATCCCAATCACCGCCAGCAATCCCCATGCACAGAGTTCGTGGAGTTCCTCAATCGCTTCCCCTCCAAATCCAATGCCCGACACAAACAAAGCCGGCACCAGCAGATACATCAGCACCGCGGCCATGGCAGAACCCGGATTATTGCCCGCATAAAGCCTCGTCTTCAAGATCACCGCACTCACCAGGTATCCAATGACCTCCATTGGACGCAGCGGATAACTGGAGAATCGCGAGTAGCGAGATCCAACAAATCCCATCACCACTCTCACCACCAGCAGGAACAACGCGATGATCCCAAAGATCATGTGCAGTTGAAATCGCGACCCGTCATCATCGACAAGAAATCCGATCACAATGGCAACGGTGAGTGAGGCGGCGAAACCCCAATGAAACAGACGCGCAGGGATGTCCCAAATGAGGATTTTTTTCATACCAGAGGGGGGTTAGGATTCGAATCTCCCGACAACACACCCTGCTTGGGATCAGTGCCCCCAACTGCGCTGGAATTGCGCAATCGCTCTCCATTTCTGCTATGCCAGCACTCGAAGCGTCATTCACACGCCCCCTACCAGCCAGTCACCACCATCTCCAATCACCCTCGCTGCATGAAACCCTCGAAGTTTCTGCAACTCAACTCCCCGCCTTCTTCTTCAACTGCGGAAACAGCACCACATCCCGAATGCTCTCCGCTCCGGTCAGCATCATGATCAACCGATCAATGCCAATGCCGATCCCACCCGCCGGCGGCATCCCATGCTCCAGCGCCAGGATGAACTCCTCATCGATCTTCTGAATCTCCTCCCCAGCCTGCTCCATCAAGCGAGCGCGCTGCACCTGCGGATCGTTCAACTCCGAATACCCCGGTGAAATCTCCTGACCGTTGATCACCAGCTCATACACATCGACCACCGAATCATCATCCGGATTCTGCTTCGCCAATGGCACCAACTCTTTCGGGCACCGCGTCACAAACAACGGATTGAACTGCTTCTCCTCGACCAGCTTCTCAAACACATGCTGCGTCACTTCATAATCTTCAAAGTTCGGCCCGATCTCCACCCCCAACTCACCCGCCCGCTTCAATCGCTCCTCAGGCGTGTAGTCAAACCACTTCTCATCCACCCCGCGCAGCAAGTCACGATAGCTCGTGCGCTTCCACGGCCGGGTCAGATCGATCGTCTTGGTCACATTCCCCTCCTCGTCCTTGTGCTCCAGCTTCAAGCCCCCGCAGAACTTCTCTGCCAGGTGACAAATCATCCCCTCCACCAAATCCGCCATCTGCTCAAAATCCGCAAACGCCCAATACGCCTCCAACATCGTGAACTCCGGATTGTGCCGGCGACTCAACCCCTCGTTCCGGAAATTCCGGTTCAACTCAAAAATCCGCGTGAACCCACCCACCAGCAACCGCTTCAAAAACAACTCCGGCGCGATCCTCAAATACAGCGGCATCCCCAGCGCATTGTGAAACGTCTCAAACGGTGTCGCCGCCGCCCCACCCGCCACGTCCTGCATCATCGGTGTCTCCACCTCCAGGAAATCCCGCTGGGACAAATACGCCCGAATCTCCGCCACCATCCGGCTCCGCGTCACAAACACTTCCCGGCTCCGCTCATTCGAAAGCAAATCCAAATACCGCTGCCGATACTTGATCTCCCGGTCCGCCACCCCATGCCACTTGTCCGGTAGCGGCCGCAGCGTCTTGCCCAAAAACGTCAACTGCTCCGCATGAATCGAATTCTCACCCGTCTTCGTCACAAACGTCTTCCCGATCACTCCCACGAAGTCCCCGATATCCACCTCCTTGATGAACATCTCCCACACCTCATCCCCCACTTCCTTCTTGTTGATGTAAACCTGGATTCGACCGCTGATGTCTCCAATGTCAAAAAACGCCGCCTTGCCCATCTCACGGCGAGAAAAAATCCGACCCGCCACCCGCACGGCCAGACCCTCCTCAAACGCTGCCTTCAAAGCACCCGGATCATGCGAAATCTCAAACTTCTGACCAAACGCCGACACCCCACGACGCTTCAACGCCTCCAGCTTGTCCCGGCGCACTTGCAGGAGTTCGGATTCGGTGGCTTGCGGCTGATCTTGAGGTTGCATGACGGATCGTATGACTGAGTGGTTGAAAAAGTGGACCCATCAGTAACCAACATCAGCGCAAATGCCAGCGCGAACCCACAGAATCCTGCCCCCTCTTCTCCTCAGGCAGACCCCGGGTTCAACCCGGTCGCAAACGGTGTCTGGCTCGACCACCGCCACGCTCTCATCCACCCCGCCCAAAGCTGGATGGCCATCGCCGACCTGCACTACGGCTACGAACTCCGCCGCCGCCGCGAAGGCCACCTCACCCCCGATTGGGGCCGCTCCACCCTCGAATCCCGCCTCACCGACCTCCTCCGCGATCACCAACCGCGCACGCTCATTCTCGTCGGCGACATCATGGACGGCACCTCCAACGCCACTGAAACCCTCGACTTCCTCGCTCGCCTCCGCCCCCTCGTCCCCACCCTCATCCCACTCATTGGCAATCACGACCATCGCTCCCTCCACCGCGACCCCGCCTTTACCAAACACCACGAACAACCCGGCTTCTTCTTCCATCACGGACACGAACCTCTGCCCGCCCACCTCTCCCCCAGCACCATCGTCATCACCGGCCATCACCATCCCGCCATCAGCATCAAAGACGGCGCCGGCCTCCGCCTCAAACTCCCCACCCTGATCCGCGAGCAACTTCCCTCAAACGATCTCGAGCAGTGGATCCTCCCAGCCTTCTCCCCCTGGGCCGCCGGCGGTGAATACCGCTCCCCCCATCCCCGCCTCGCCACCTGGGCCTGCGCCCCCCATCGAGTCTGGCCTCTCTAGCATCTGCCCCAGCCACCCCCACCCGGCGTCTCAATCACCACCCGATCCCCCGCCTCCACCTCAAACGTCACCACCGAAGGCAACTCCCGCTCGCCCTCCCGGCTCACCCACACCTGCCTCCCGCAGGCCCCCGCCTCCCCTCCGTCCATCCCATAAGGCGCCTCCACCCGATGCTGTGTCAGCAATGACACCGTGATCCGCTCCAAAAACTCAAACTCCCGCACCAATCCATCCCCACCCCGAAACCTCCCGTCACCACCCGATCCGCGCCGCACCTCAAATCGCCGCAACCGCACCGGATACCGCCGCTCCAGCACCTCCACATCCGTGATCGCCGTGTTCGTCATGTGCGTATGCACCGCACTCGCCCCCGCATACCCATCCCCCGCACCCGAACCCCCACCGATCGTCTCATAGTAACCAAAGCGCTCGTTCCCAAACAAAAAATTGTTCATGGTCCCCTGACTGCACGCCTGCACTCCCAGCGCCCAAAACAGCGTGTCCACCAACCGCTGACTCACCTCCACATTGCCTCCCACCACCGCCGGATCCACCGTGGCATCTCCTGTAAACCTCGGACTCAACAAACACTCCGGGCACCGCACTTCCACCGACTCCAAAAGCCCCTCATTCAAAGGCAAATCCTCCCGCAACCAAACTCGCAACACATACAGCACCACGCTTCGCAAAATCGCCGGCGTCGCATTCAAATTGCCCGAATGCACTCTCGACGTCCCCTCAAAATCCACCACCAATCGCCCCCCCTCTCGACGCACTTCCACCGCCAGCACCGACCCATCATCCAACCGCTCTCTCGCCCCGCAAGACTGCGGCAACTTCTCCATCTCCCGCCGCATCACCGCAGCCGAATGCTCCAAAATCTCCCCCATCAATGCCGCCGTCGCGCCCTCCGCAAACAAGGCCTTCAATCGCCGCACCCCCAACTGATTCGCTGCCAATTGCGCATGCAAATCCGCCCGATTGTCCGCCTCATTCCTTGTCGGATAGGGCCCCGATAAAAACACCTTCATCACCTCCTCAACACACGACTCCCCCGCCCGAATCAAATGCCTCGGCGCAATCACAACACCCTCTTCCTCCAAACACCTCGCCCCAGCTGGCATCGACCCCGGCGTCATCCCTCCAATCTCCGCGTGATGCGCCCGATTCGCCACATACCCCAGCAAACCGCCATCCTCCCCATGCACCGGCGTGATCAACGTCACATCCGGCAGGTGCGACCCTCCAAAAGCCGGATGATTCGTGATCAAAGTGTCCCCCATTCCCATCGCCAACACCTGCGCACTCTCCCTCACACACAACCCCAGCGCCCCCAAATGCACCGGGATGTGCGGCGCACTCGAAATCAATCGCCCCTCCGCATCCAGCACCGCACACGAATAGTCCAGTCGCTCCCGAATGTTGGTCGAGATCGCCGTCCGCTGCAGCAGCGCTCCCATCTCCTCCACCACACTGTTGAGCCGATGCCTCAGCAACTCCCTCCCCGCCTGCTCTTCCACCCTCGCCCCCACCTCCACTCGCCTCAGCACACGCCCCACCTCTCCCCGCTCCTCCACCGTCCATCCCGGCGCCACCACCAGCGTACTGAACCCGTCTTGAATCAGTCGCCCCTCCGCCCAAGGACCCAAAACCTCCCCATTCATCCCCCCCATTACCTCCTCCTTTTCCCTCACCCGAACCGCCA
Organism: Verrucomicrobiaceae bacterium; assembly: GCA_027487315.1. Taxonomy (GTDB): domain Bacteria; phylum Verrucomicrobiota; class Verrucomicrobiia; order Verrucomicrobiales; family Verrucomicrobiaceae; genus JAGRPD01. The sequence goes on from JAIYDW010000151.1 coordinate 18,965, forward strand.
CCCTCACACTCACCACCTCCACCACCCGCCCCTTCGGCGCTTCGTAACCAAACAATCGCCAGTACTGCTCTCCATACGCTCCCGCTAGCTCATCGCTCCCTCCTCGCATCACCACTTGCAACGCCGTGTCCTGACCCCGCAACCGCATCTCCACAATCACCTGCGGCTCGTCCACCTCCACTCCCTCCCCCAAGTCCGCAATCAAGTCCTCCCTCGCCTCCTCAGCCAAAACCTCCACCCATCCCTCCAGATCTCCCCGCACCTCCTCCAGCGCCTTCCCCACCGCCCGCTCCGCCCGCCTCTCCGGCAACGCCGCATCCAGCCCCACCGCACTCAAAATCCCCGCCTGCCTCGGCACCAACACCGTTCGCATGCCCAACCGCTCCGCCACCGCGCACGCATGCTGCGGTCCCGCTCCGCCGAACGCCAGCAGCGCATACTCCACCGGATCATATCCCTCCGACACCGAGATCCGCCGAATCGCATCCGCCATCTGCTCCACCGCCAACGCCAGCAGATCCCTCAACAACTTCTCCTCCTCCACTCCCCCTCCCATCGCTTCCGCCAGTTCACGCAACCTCCCTCTCGCCGCCGCCACATCCAACGGGATCGGTGCCCGCTCCGGATCAAATCGACCCACCAGCAAATTCACATCCGTCACCGTCAAAGGCCCTCCTCTCCCGTAACACGCCGGCCCCGGATCCGACCCCGCGCTCTCCGGTCCCACTCTCAGCCCCGACGCTGTCCATCGACAAATCGATCCCCCACCAGCCGCCACCGTCTCAATCGCCACACTCGGCGCCAGCAACTGCATCCCCGCCACCCGCTGCACAAATCGATACCCCGGCCGCCCCTCCTCGATCCGCGCCACATCCGTGCTCGTCCCTCCCATGTCCAGCGTCAGCACCCGCTCAAATCCCATCGCCCGCGCCGCCGCCGCCGCACCCACCGCCCCTCCCGCCGGCCCGCTAATGAGCAGATCCTTCGGCCTCACCTTCCCCGCCGGTTCCAGCCCCCCCGCACTCGTCATCATCTGCACCGCCCCACCCCCCATCGGCCCCGTCACGCCCTTCACAAACGCCTCCACCGGCCCGGTCAGCAGCGCATTCGCCACCACACTCTGCGCCCTCAGGAGCAACTTCGGAAAAGGCGCCACCTCGCTTGAAATCGACACGTGCTCGAACCCCGCCTCCATCAGCCATCGCCCCACCACCCGCTCCATCTCCGGATACAAATCCGCATGCAACAGCGCCACCGCCGCATGCCGAATCCCCCGCGCCAAAACCCGACCCGCCGCTTCCTTCACTTCCCCCTCATCCAAAGCCTCCAGCACCTCGCCAGTCGCCGCCACCCGGCCTCCCACCTCCACCTCAGCCTCCGCAAAACACGCCCTCGCCTCATGCCTCAACGCAAACAAATCCCCCCGCCTCTGATCCCCAATCCTCAACACATCCGCAAAGCCCTTCGTCACAAATAGCGCCGTCGCACACCCCTTTCCCTCCAGCAGCGCATTCGTCGCCCGCGTCGTCGCCAACCGCATCCGCATCGCCGGAAAGGCCTCACCCATCCGCGTCCCCGTCATCAGCCTCGCCCCCACCACCGGCGCCTCCTCCCCCGTGAACACCTCCACCATCTCACCCCGCTCGAACCCTCCCTCACACGCCAATCCCTTCACCCCCGAATCCGAAATCACCCCCTCCTCTCCCCCCACACCCCGACACCGCCACCCAGCATAAAATCCCTCCTCCATCTCCGCCAACCCCTTCACCCGAATCCACCCCGCCCCCACCTCCTCCACCCGACCCCTCAAACACCCTGTCGAAAGCAGCTTGCAACGCCGCTCCTCCCCTTCCGGCGTCCTCCCAAAGCAGTCCGTAAACGTCCCACCCGTATCCGCGGCGACCTGCCAGACCCCGGTCACTTGCTCGACGTCCCAGGTGCCGGTGGCAACCCAATGTTCACCACCCACCGCGCCTCCATCAAACTGTCCACATACGAGACCGTCTGATTCTCTCCAAAAATCGCCCGCGCTTTCTCCACCCACTCATTCGCCGCCGCCTCATCCTTCTTCTGAAAAGCCACCGCTGCCTTCGATAAATAATACGCCGGCGTGTCATCCATAAACGTGAACTGCGAAGCGATGATCGCCTCCGCCGCCGCCACCTGCTCCAGCTTCAACTCACACAAAACCAGCTTGAACATGACCAAATGCCGCACCGCCAGATTCGCAGCCGGAAACGCATCACGCACCTTCTCAAACCGCCGCTTAGCCTCCGCCCAGTCATGCTTGACGAAGGACACCTCCCCCAAGTTGAACAACGGCGCCAACCCTCCCGACTGCAACGACTCAGCCTTCTGAAAGGCCGTCTCCGCCGCGTCAAAATTCCGAATCCCCGGCGACAGCAAAATGGACCCCCGAATGTTGTACAAATCCGCCGAATCCGGATGCGTCTTCTCCAACTCCTCCAACTTCAATAACGCATCCACATACTGATGCCGCGCCTGCAAACCCTGCACCTCCCCTAGCAACGCGCGCAGCTTCTGATCCGGCGCATCAGCCCCGCATACAGTACCGTCCAATTGCCCCCATAAGACCATGAAGAAGACGATCCCAAATTTGCTCGCTAAATGTCGTATCATCCCTTCATTCTAGCGCCTGCCACCTCATCATCAATCACAAAACCCATCTCCCATCCGCAATTCCACCCGCCCTCCCAACGTTTCCACAGTTGCACAAACAAAAAAGCATCCTCATAATTCACCCCGCGCGTAACCCACTCGCCCAATAAACTTCTAAACCCATGCGTCTTCCTCTCACCCGCACATTCCTCATCGCTTCGGTCACCCTCTCCCTGGCTTCCGAAGGCTTCTCCCAGTCCATGCTGGATGCCTACAAGCCCATGTTCGCCCCGCTTCCTGCAGAAGCCCCGGCTCCCGATAACGAACTCACCGACGCCAAAATCAACCTCGGCCGCATGCTCTATTATGAGGATCGCATTTCCAAAGGCCAAAAAATCTCCTGCAACTCCTGTCACAAACTCGACGGCTTCGGTCAGGACAACCTCCCCTTCTCCCCCGGTCACGACGGCAAACTCGGCGGCCGTAGTTCCCCCTCCACCTTCAACGCCGCCATCCACATCGCCCAGTTCTGGGATGGCCGCGCTCCCACCGTCGAAGAACAAGCCAAAGGCCCCGTTCTGAACCCCATCGAAATGGGCATGCCCGACGCCGACTTCGTGGTCAAGGTCCTCAAATCCATGCCCGGTTATGTCGACGCCTTCAAAGCCGCCTTCCCTGCTGACGCAGACCCCGTCAACTACAACAACTTTGGCAAGGCCGTCGGTGCCTTCGAACGCAAATTGATGACGCCTTCCCGCTGGGACGACTTCCTCAAGGGCAAGGAAGACGCCCTCACCGCCGAAGAGAAAAAGGGCTTCGAAAACTTTGCCAAAGCCGGTTGCGTCACCTGCCACAACGGCGCCGGCGTCGGTGGCCACATGTATCAAAAACTCGGCCTCGTCAAGGCTTGGCCCGACCTCAAGGACGAAGGTCGTGCCGCCAACACTAAGGCAGAGTCAGACAAATTCATGTTCAAGGTCCCCAGCCTTCGCAACACCACCGAAACCGGCCCTTACCTCCATGATGGTTCCGTCAAAGACCTCCCCACCATGGTCAAAATGATGGCCGAATACCAACTCGGAAAAGTCATCACCGACGAAGAATGCGCCTCCATCATCACCTTCCTCAAGGCCCTCAAAGGTGAGATCCCAACCGACTACGTCGCGAAGCCCGAACTCCCCGCCTCCACACCCGACACTCCGAAGGCATAACGATCCTCTCTTCACCCAGGCGGCTCCCCACCAGGAGCCGCCTTTTTTGTTTTCCAATCCCTCCCCGAAAAATCACCCATTCACCCCCTCGCTTCGCCATTCTCTTGCTCCTTATCCTGATTTAGTTTTGGACAAGTTCAGCTTCGCGGGCCATCCAGTCTCCATGACCGCCATCGAACACGCTCGCAAAATCCTCGACACGATGCTCGGCTACCTGGGATTCACCGTCCAGATCGAAGAGCTCGAAACTCCCGAAGGCCCCACCCTCCAAATCCTCACCGAGGACGCCGACGCCCTCATCGGTCACCGGGGCGAAATCCTCGACGACATCCAATACCTCGTGAATCGCATCCTCGTCCGTCACATGTCCGGCGCTCCCCGCATCCGGGTCGATGTCGAATACTACCGCTCCATTCGCGAGGACAACCTCGTCGACCACGTCCAGCAGATGGCCCTCCGCGTCCGCACCACCGGCAAACCCGTCGTGCTCAACCCCATGAACAGCTACTACCGCCGCCTCGTTCACAACGTCTTCGTCAATGACCGCGAAATCATGAGCGTCAGCGAAAACGGCCCCGGCCGCTTTAAGCGCATCACCCTCAAGCGCCGCCACCACTAAGGCGTACCCCCTCCGCCAAAAAACAAAAAATGCTTGTCAGGTTTTGTCGTTTTCCGACAAAGTGTGAGTAGAGCAGGGCTTCGTCCTTCCTCCCAACCCTGATCGCCACCCGCCATGTTCCCTTCAGCGCCCTCCGGTCTCTCGCTTCCATCCGTCGCCGCCCTCCTCCTGACATCGCTGGCCTTCACCGCCTCGCTGCCAGCCCAATCTCTCCCCCCACTTTCCGGCGTCTCCGTCTCCCTCGCCACCTCCACCAATCGCGTCGAAGCCACCCCCGAAGCCCTACTCAACCCCCGCCGCACCTCCCTCGCCGCCCAAATCCAACTCCGCAATCGCAGCCGCTCCCCCCTCACCTATTCCTTCCCAGACCTCTCCGCCGCCCAGGCCAAATTCCAATTCTCCCTCTACAACGAAAACGATGAGGTCGTTTGGACCAGCCCCGCTCGCATCCCCGCCCGTTCCATCGCCCCAACCTCTCCCGATTTGACCCTCCGCCCCGGTGCCGCCTGGACCGCTTCCGTCCTCGTCCCCCTCGCCCCCTCCGGCACCTGGCTTCCCGCAGGCACCTACCGCCTCGAAGCCGTCCTCAACGGCACCCCATCCACCTTCGCCGCCGCCTCCCTGCAAATCGTCGCCCCCATCACTTTCGTCGACCCTCTCCCACCCGCCACCACTCTCGTCGCCGGCCTGCACGACGCCTCCGCCACCCTCATCACCGACTCCAAGGGTGCTCAAAAAATCCGCGTCACCGCCTCCGGCTGGGTACCCCACCCCGGCTACACCAACGCCCAACTCACCCCTGCCTCCATCGCCCCCGCCATCGCGAATGCCGATGGCTCCAGCATCCTCTTCCTGGACTTCATCGTCAACGTTCCCAACCCCTCACTCATGTACAGCCAGGTGATCACCTACGTAGACGCCACTTTTGAAGTACCTTTCACTGGCCAGTCCAGCGTCACCATCCGCTCCGCCACCGGCTCGCAGTCCGTTCCAGTCAGCGACACCCCACCCAACACACTCTCCCGCTTCCCCGCTCACTGGGGCCCCACTCCAATGATGCAAACCATGGACATCGTCGAACTCCCCGGCGGCTACGGCATGGGCAGTTCCACCCTCGCCAACTGGATCCGCCGCAACATGGAAGCCGACGCCGCCAACACCAATCGGTAAGCCTCACTTCATCTCAAACACCTCCGGCTTCACCCCGACCTTGAAGCCATCAAAGCCATACTTGCTCGGCTCATAAGAGTTCACCAGCGTCACATCCGCCTTCTCCGGCACCTCCAGCCCTAGCCCCCAGAACACCCCGTTAACCACCAACCGACGCAAATCCTCATCCACGAGGTCCGTCGCCGCACCCATCGTCGTGCAAAAAATTCGGTTCGTCGTGCCCGCCTCATTCTTCAACTCACGCGTCCACGCAATCGGCATCATCGGCTCATTCACCGCCTGCTCCACGCCCTTGACCGTCTTCTTCGTCTGCTCCGCCGGCCCGCTCTCCGGCGTCATCCCCGCCACCACCTGCCCCCTCAGCAACACCTTCACATCCTCCGGCGGATGCGCCTCATACACGTCGCTGTCCCCGAAAATCTCCCCCACCCCGCGCAGCAGCGCACTCTTCTCAGCCCCGGCCTCCGCCACCGAACGCGTCGCCTCAAACTTGTGCTTCCCCCAGTGACTCACCCACGTCTCCCCCAGCACCTTCTTCCCCCAGCCGCCGCTCTCATCATTCCACGCCCACTTGCCCCACGCGCCCGCCTTCGGCGGATTGAACGCATGCGTGCTCGTCCGCAGCGCAATCACCGGCACCCCCCGGTCCAACGCCGCCTGAAACCGCTTCATCGTCGCGTCGTCCCAATACCGGAACCGCAGTAGCATGACGATCGCATCCGCCGAATCCAGCGCCTCCGGATGACTCAAACTCCCTCCCGCCTTCGGATCAATCTCCCCCGCCTCATTCAAACTGAAGCACACCGTGCTCTTAAACCCGTGATGCTTGCTCAGGATCTGCCCCAGCATCGGCAAACTCTCCTCACTCCGGTACTCCTCATCCCCCGCCAACAGCACCACATGCTTCCCTTTCCCCACTCCCTCACCCCCCTCATAAACCACATGATCTCCCCCCCGAACATCAAGCCCAAACCCAATCACAACCAAAGCGGCCCCCGACAAAACAAAACGATTCAAAATCATACGCCCAAACCCTACCCCCCCACCCCCAACCCCATCAAGCCTTTTATCACCCCCAAAACCTCCTCATCCTCGTCACCTCCCCCAAGGTGGTGCAAGCGTCTCGCTTGCACGATCCCCACTTCCCCACAGCGCCTCAATCCCCCCTTCACCCCCACCCGTGGTGCAAGCAGCCTGCTTGCACTCCTCATCAACACCTCCCCGAGGTGGTGCAAGCGTCTCGCTTGCACGATCCCACTCCCCACTCCCCACTCTCCACTCCCCCACCCCGCATTTTCTTCACTCCCACTTGTAACGGCACGCTTCCTGTTGCGTTCTATCTTCACCCCATGAACCTCGCCCTGCGTCCCGCCACCCTCCAAGCCCTCGCCGCCTTCCGCGCCCGACGCTCCACCCTCCTCCACTGGCGCGCCCTCCTTACCCTCCTCGTCGTCGCCGCCTCTGCCCTCGCCATCGTCGCCCTCCTCGACCGCGCCCGCCTCCTGCCCGACCCCGCCCGCCCCTGGATCTCCCTCACCATCTACGCCTCCGCCGCCCTCACCGCCTGGCACCTCGCTTGGCGCCAACTCGCCGCCGCCCGCACCGACACCGCCGCCGCCCGCCTCATCGAAGACGCCGCCCCCGCCCTCCGCGAGCGACTCCTCGCCGCGGTCGAACTCTCCCAATCCGGCACCACCACCGCCTCCCCCATCTCCGACTCCCCCGAATTCCGCGCCCGCCTCCAGGACGAAGTCGCCGCCGAGGTCCAGTCCATCCGCTGGTCCCACGCCCTCCCCTTCGCCACCCTCGCCCCCTGGTTCCGCCGTCTCGGCCTCATCGGACTCATCTTCACCGCCCTCGACGTCACCCCCCGCCTCCACTTCCCCGGCTTCTTCATCCGCGCCGCCCTCCCCTTTGCCCCCATCGAGCGCCCCGCCTCCGTCAAAATCGAAATCCTCGCTCCCACTCCCGCCGACACCCTCGCCCCCTTCGTCTCCGAAGTCGAAATCGCCGCCAACGTCCTCGGCGACCTCTGCACCGCCCCGGTCCTCATCGAATTCGGCGAGCCCGGCGCCCCCACCCGCAAACTCGAAATGGCCCTCCTCCAGGGCACCCGCTTCGAACAAAACCTCCCCGTCGCCCAGGCTGACGTCCGCTACCGCATCCACGCCGACGACGGCCTCACCCCCTGGCACACCCTCTCCGCCCGCCCACGCCCCGCCATCGACGCCTTCGTCAAAACCCTCACCCCACCCGCTTACACCGGCCTCCCTCCCGTCACCGTCACCGAGCCCAATGGCGACATCGAAGCCCTCGAAGGCTCCACCCTCGCCCTCACCCTCAAAGCCAACCAACCAATCTCCTCCGCCACCCTCGCCCTCAACCCCACCGACCCCTCCCCACCCCCGTCACCCACCCTCACCCCCAAGCCCCCCCTCGAACTCACCACCACCTTCGAAATCACCCCCACCCTCCACTCCTGGCAGACCCGCCTCACCGCCGCCGAAACCCAACTCACCAATGACGAATCGAACCCCTGGCGCATCACCCCCATCTCAGACGCCCCACCCACCGTCGCCCTCACCGAGCCCGCCGACCTTATGCAGCTTCTCCCCGACGAAAGCCTCCGCGTCATCGGCCTCGCCAGCGACGACGTCGGCCTCAAGTCCGCCACCCTCCGCACCACCATCAACGCCGGCACCCCCGCCGACATCCCCCTCACCCTCCCCACCGCCACCCGCGAGCACGAACTGAATCACCTCCTCGCCCTCGCCCCCCTCCAGCTCAAAGGCGGCGACTCCCTCCTCGTCCAGTTCACCGTCACCGACCTCAAAGGCCAGACCGCCGAAAGCCCCCCCATCCGCCTCGCCATCCAGGAGCAAACCGTCGACCCCAAACTCCGCGCCTGGGCAGACGCCCAACAGCGCCTCGCCCAAACCGCCGCCGATCTCGAAACCCAAACCCGCGAGCTCAAAGAAGCCGCCTCCAAGGTCAAAAAAGACGCCGTCCTGGCCAAAAAAGACCAACCCGCCAATGACCCCGAAGGCCAGCTCGCACGCCTCAAAGCCGCCCTCGACACCTCCACCCAGCTCGCCGACGACCTCTGGACCCAGCTCCAAACCGCCGCCCGCACCGCCCCCGACCAGCTCGCCGCCGAAGAAGCCCGCATCCTCGGCCAGCGCATCGCCCAGCTCCGCCAGTCCGCCCTCCCCCAGGTCGCCGCCTCCGCCACCGAACCCATCACCTCCACCGACCCCCTCCGCCGCGCCACCAGCGACGCCGACGCCGCAGCAGACGCCATCAACAAAGCCGCCACCCTCTTCGCCGCCGAAGCCACCTCACAAATCGCCAACCGCGCCGCCGAGCACCTCAAACGCCAGGAAGCCAACCTCGTCCAAACCGCCCTCGCCGCCAATCGCGACACCGACCAGCGCCCCCGCTGGCAGGAGCAGCAGCGCGCCGCCATCGCCTCCACCCAGGCCCTCAACGAAGACCTCCAGGCCCTCGAAAAAACCCACCCCGACCGCGGCCAAACCCGCGCCCTCGAAAAACTCCGCGACGAACTCACCGACACCACCACCGACCTCCGCACCTCCCTCGACAACCCCGAGCAAAAGAAAAGCCCCGAACACCTCTACGGCGCCGCCGACAACCTCCGCAACCGCCTCCAAAAAACCGCCGACCAAACCCGCGCCATCGCCGAAGCCACCGCCCAAAAAGCCGCCCTCCTCCGCGAGCAACTCGGCAAACAGGACAACCCCGCCCTCGCCGCCCTCGACGAAGCCAAAGCCTCCCTCCAGGACGCCGCCAAACAAGCCGCCGCACCCCCCACCGCCAAAAAACCCAAACCCACCAAAGACGGCCTCACCCCCGAACAGCGCGCCCAGCAAAAGCTCGCCGAAGCCGCCCGCCAGCTCCAGGATCAGGCCGACCTCCGCGCCCAATCCACCGACCCCTCAGACGCCGCTGCCGCACTCGACACCAACCGCCTCTCCCGCGCCGCCGACCAACTCGCGCGCGATGCCCAACAAGCCGCTGCCACACCCGAAAAAGCCGCCCCCACCCTCGCCACCGCCGCCCAGAAAGCCACCGACCTCTCCCAGGCCGCCCGCACCCTCCAGGCCGAAGCCAAACTCCAAAGCGCCGCCCAGACCCTCGCCCAGGCCGCCAACACCCCCGCCAACACCACCAAGGCCGACCCCCAGCAGCTCGCCCGCACCGCCGCAGACACCCAGGCCGCCAGCGAAGCCCTCCGCAGCGCCGCCGAACCCCTCCGCAAAAACCCCGCCACCCAGCAGCCCGCCACCCTCGCCCAGCAGGCCGCCGACCAGGCCCGCGCCGCCTCCCAGCAGCAAACCGACCAGGCCCGCCAGACCACCCAAAACCCCGACCACCAGCCCCAATCCTCCCCCCAGACCGCTCAAGCCGCCGACCTCGCCCAGCAGGCCGCCACCGCCCTCGCCCCCCAGACCGAAGCCGCCCGCCAGACCCTCGACCAGCTCACCCCCGCCGTCAGCGACATGATGCGCCAGCTCGCCCAGGACCTCAAAA
>JAIYDW010000075.1 GCA_027487315.1 Verrucomicrobiaceae bacterium
CGGACGTGGAGGGTGGGGGTGCCACCGAGTTCGACGACGCGGCGGAAGACGTCCTGGGCGGTGAAGGTGCGGAAGTTGCCGATGTGGGCGGGGCCATAGACGGTGGGGCCGCAGCAGTAGAAGCGGAGGGTTTTGCCGTCGAGGGGGGTGAGGGGACGGGATTCGCGGGAGAGGGTGTCGAGGAGGCGGAGGGGCATGCGGGGAGGGGAGAGTGGCTGAGTGATCAGTGTGCAATAATCAGGGTCGTGAGAGATCAGGAAGGTTTGAATCTTTGGTAGATAATGGAGCGCCTCTCGGCGAAGTCACAGCGAATCACGGGAGTGCCGTTCAAGAGGGTTTTTCGGAAAATCACGCGGTAGGCTCCTGATCGGAGGCGGTAGAAACCTTGAAGCTCACTGGTTAGCGCTTTGATATCGCCCTTTTCCTTTTCGAGATCGTGCAGTGCGTCCCGCAAACGCTTTCTTGGCTCTGGTGCCAAAGAACGAACGAAGTCCACGACTTGAGACGCGAGTTCAACCCTCATGGGAGTCAATCATCCAAGGAGGTCAGAGGATGATACTCAGTGCCTGAATGGCGTGAGAGGTCGATGGCTTTAATTGCCTCCGGATTTCCGAGGATCTCAGCGGTTTCGACCTGGATTTCCCAGTCTTCGGCCGACTGTGGTGCAACGAGATAACCGAGCACGCGGTCACCATCGCGAATGCACACGAGATGATCTGCAGCCTCAGCAAAGAGCGCTGGGAGTCGGACCTGAGCCTCGTCGATAGGGTAAACTGCTGTCATAATGGTTATATGGTGACCGATTTTAAGAAGGTAGCAACTCTGTAAAAAGCTTGCGGCGAGGACTTGTGGAGCGGTATTTTTCAGAGATGAAGCGCAGAGATTTTATTCGGACGTCGGTGGCAATGAGTGTGGCAGGCGGGGTCGTGGGGGCTGAGGGGATGAAGCCGACGCGGGTGATTGACACGCACACGCATTTTTATGATCCGACACGGCCGGGTGGGGTGCCGTGGCCGCCGAAGGAGAATAAGCTGCTTTATCGGACGGTGTTGCCGGATGACTGGGCGGCGGTGGCGAAGCCGCAGGGGGTCAGAGAGACGGTGGTGGTGGAGGCGAGTCCTTTGGTGGAGGACAATCAGTGGGTATTGGACTTGGCGGCGAAGGATGCGCGCTTGATCGGGGTCGTGGGGAATTTGGATCCGAATGATGCGGCGTTCGAGAAGAACGTGAAGCGGTTTGCGGCGAATCCGAAGTTTCGGGGGGTCCGCTGGCGGGGTGGGTTGGTGGATATTGACAAGAATCCGGAGAACGTGCTGAGAGGAGCCAAGGTGCTGGCGGAGCATGGGTTGGAGTTGGATTTGAACGGGTCCAATGCGATGCTGCCGCATGCATTGAAGTTGGCGGAGGCGGTGCCGGATTTGAGGATCGTGATCAATCACTTGGGTGGTTCGGGGGATCCGGCGGCTACGAAGCCGGGATGGGACAAGGGGGTGGCGATTTTGGCGAGGCAGTGTCCGAATGTGTTCATGAAGGTGTCGGCGCTGGTGGAGCAGGTGCTGGGAGCTGAAGGGGCGGCGCCGAGGGAGTTGGCGTATTACCTTCCGGTGTTGGAGCACCTGTGGAAGAAGTTTGGCGAGGACCGGCTGATTTATGGGAGCAACTGGCCGGTGAGTGACCGGGGGGCGCCGTATGAGGTGGTGTTTGGGCTGGTGCGGGAGTTCTTTGCGGGGAAGGGGGAGGGGGCGATGGAGAAGTATTTTTGGAAGAACGCGCGGGTGGCGTATGGGGTGAAGTGAGTGGGAGGAAGGAGTTCGAATGGTTTGACGGATGTCCCTCTTCGTGCAACCGTGCTGCACGAGACCCCGAGCTTGCCATGAATGTCACCATCAAACTGCCTGATGAACTGGTCAACGAAGCGCGGCACAGGGCGGTCGCATGCTCTCAATCGCTTTCGCAATGGGTCGCCGAACTGATGCGCACAGAGATCGCACGGCGCCACCCTGACCGGAAAACGCTCTCAGATCGCCTCGGTGACCCTGCAACGGCCCATCGGGATTTCGCACTTCCCGACCGAAAAAGTGAAGTTGAGCGACCTGTTTCATTTCCGTGAAGGCGTTTCTCCTTGATACCGTGACTGTTTCGGAATTTCGGAAGACGGGCCGAATTCATCCGGAGGTGGACCGGTGGCAAATGGACCATCTGGGCGATGAAATGTGGATCAGCGTCGTGACTCCGTTGGAAATCCGCAAGGGCGTCCATTTGGTGAGGGAGAAGGATCCGGCATTTGCCGAAGAGTTGGATGCTTGGCTCATGAACACGGTTTTGCCCGGCTTTGAGCATCGCATGCTGGGAATTGAAATCTCGACGGCTCTGCAGGCGGCGGAGTATCGGGCGGTGCACGGTCTGAGTCCGAATGACTCTCTGATCGCCGCTACTGCCAAGGTTCACGGACTGACTCTGGCAACCCGCAATACCTCCGACTTTCTGGTTACCGGCATCCCTCTGGTCAACCCTTGGGAGCGGGTTGGGTGATTTTTAGGTGTGATCGCTGAAACTATAGAATGACGCCGGGTTGGTAGGCGGCGGCTTGGCGGTTTTGGGTGGCGAGGATGCTGACTCGGGCGACGAAGGTGTCGACTTGTTCGGGGGCGTCGCCGGTGTTGGCGCGGTGGGTGGCGAGGATTTCGGCGAGGTCGGTGGCGGTGAGGCCGAGGCGGGGGTCGGCGGCGAGGCGTGTGAAGAGGTCGTTTTGATTGATCTGGCCGGTGCGGAGGTCTTTGACGGTGGCGACGGCGTGTTCTTTGATGGCTTCGTGGGCGGTCTCGCGGCCGGCGCCTTTTTTGACGGCTTCCATCATGACGGTGGTAGTGAGTAGGAAGGGGAGGTAGCGGAGGAGTTCCTGTTCGATGACGGCTTCGAAGACTTCCATCTGATTGAGGATGGTGAGGAAGGTCTCAAACAAGCCGTCGGCGGCGAGGAAGGCGTCGGGCAGCATGACGCGGCGGACGACGGAGCAGGAGACGTCGCCTTCGTTCCATTGGTCGCCAGCCAGACCGGAGGCCATGGTGAGGTGGCCTTTGAGGATGAGGTGGAAGCCGTTGACGCGCTCGCAGGAGCGGGAGTTCATTTTGTGCGGCATGGCGGAGGAACCGACCTGGCCTTTGGCGAAGCCTTCGGAGGCGAGTTCGTGGCCGGCCATGAGGCGGAGGGTGCGGCAGAGGGACGAGGGGCCGGAGGTGACGTCGCAGAGGGCGGAGACGGTGCGGAGGTCGAGGGAGCGGGGATAGACTTGGCCGACGGCGTCGAAGGATTTGGGGATGCCGAGGTAACCGAGGATGCGCTGCTCGAGCTCGCGGGCTTTGGCGGAGTCGCCATCGAAGAGGCTGATCTGGTCCATGCGGGTGCCGACGGCGCCTTTGAGGCCACGGGCGGGGTAGGTGTCGATGAGGTTTTGGAGATCGCCGAGGCCGAGGAGGAGTTCCTCGCCGAACATGGCGAGGCGTTTGCCGAAGGTGGTGGGTTGGGCGGCGACGTTGTGAGTGCGGGCGGTGAGGGGGATGTCGCGGGTTTCGGCGGCGCGTTTGGCGAGGGTGGCGAGGGCGGCGATGGTTTTGTCCCGGATGACGTGGAGGGCACGGAAGACTTGCAGTTGCTCGACGTTCTCGGTGAGGTCGCGGCTGGTCATGCCTTTGTGGATGTGCTCATGGCCAGCGAGGTCGCAGAACTCTTCGATGCGGGCTTTGACGTCGTGGCGGGTGACGCGCTCGCGCTGCATGATGGAGGCGACGTTGATTTGTTCGAGGACGGATTCGTAGGCTTCGATGACGCCAGCGGGGACGGATTGGCCGAGGTCGCGCTGGGCTTTGAGGACGGCGACCCAGTATTGGCGTTCGAGGCGGACTTTGCCTTCGGCGGACCAGATGGCGCGCATGGGGGCGGTGGCGTAGCGATCAGCGAGGACGTTGGGGATGGAGTCGGACATGGGGGGCGGGGGATCGGGATTTTAGGAGGGTCAGCTTGCACGGGAAGGGGGAAGGGGCAAGGGCGGGGTGAGGAAGGAAAAGTGGGATTTGGGATTGCAAGGGGGGGAGGGATTGGGGTTGGATGGGGGGATGGGGTCGATTTTATCTCGTGAGGCGACGGTAGCGGAGCCGGGTTTTTCCCGGTGGCTGGTGCCGCCGGCGGCGATTGCGGTGCACATGTGCATTGGGCAGGTGTATGGGTTCAGTGTGTTCAAGAAGCCGCTGGCGAAGGTGCTGGGGGTGACAGGGCCGGTGGCGGGGGATTGGTCGGAGGCGGATGTGGGGGTGGCGTATTCGATTGCGCTGGCGCTGCTGGGGCTGTCGGCGGCGGTATTTGGGAAGTGGGTGGAGCGGAGCGGGCCGAGGAAGACAATGGTGGCGAGCATGCTGTGCTTTTGCAGCGGGCTGGTGCTGACGGCGCTGGCGGTGAAGTGGCACCAGTTGTGGCTGCTTTATGCGGGTTATGGGCTAGTGGGCGGGGTGGGGCTGGGGTTGGGGTACATTGCGCCGGTTTCGACGCTGATGAAGTGGTTTCCGGATCGGCCGGGGATGGCGACGGGGATGGCGATCATGGGGTTTGGGGGTGGGGCGTTGATTGGGGGGCCGCTGGCGGAGGAGTTGATGAAGTTTTTTGGTTCGGAGACGTCGGTGGGGGCGAGTGAGGCGCTGCTGGTGATGGCAGGGCTTTATGCGGTGTCGATGCTGTTTGGAGCGGTGATTGTGCGGGTGCCTCCGGAGGGATGGAAGCCGGAGGGTTGGGTGCCGAAGGCGACGCAGGCGAAGCTGGTGACGACGGCGAGTGTGTCAGTGGATGTGGCATGGAAGACGCCGCAGTTTTGGCTGCTGTGGGTGGTGCTGTGCATGAATGTGAGCGCGGGGATTGGCATTCTGGGGCAGGCGTCGCCGATGATTCAGGACATGTTCAAGGTGACACCGGCGGCGGCGGCGGGGTATGTGGGGCTGCTGTCGTTGTGCAACCTGGGAGGGCGGTTTTTTTGGTCTTCGATGTCGGATTTGACCGGGAGGAAGGGGATTTACTGCATTTACTTCATTCTGGGGGCGGCGTTGTATGCGAGTGTGCCGTGGACGCAGGGGCAGGGAAGTGTGACGCTATTCGTGGTGGCGACGGGGTTGATTTTGACGATGTATGGGGGCGGGTTTGCGACGATTCCGGCGTATTTGCGGGATTTGTTTGGGAGTTATCAGGTGGGGGCGATCCACGGGCGGTTGATCACGGCGTGGTCGATGGCGGCGGTGATCGGGCCGCAGTTGATGGATCGGCTGTCGGTGGCGAACAAGAAGTCGATGCCGCCTGAGCAGGCGTACAATTCGATTTTCCATCTGATGGTGGGATTGCTGATGGTGGGGCTGGTGGCGAATTTGATGGTGCGGCCAGTGGCAGAGAAGCACCACGTCAAAAAAACATCATGAACCCGACGAAGATGAAAGTGATTTTGATTTGGCTGATGGTGGTGGTGCCGCTGGGGTGGGGGGTGATGCAGTCGGTGAAGAAGGCCATGCCCTTGTTTCAGGGGTCGGCGGCAGCGGGAAAACCCTGATGGAATCAGGGTTTGCGAAAAAAGTGAAAAATTCTTCAAGTTTGGGTGTAACAAAATCCGAGAAAAATTGAATACACAGTAGGGGCTGAGCTTGCCCCGACTGTGACTATGAAATTTTCATCCCCCAATCGTGAGGAAACGGAAGGCGAAACGGCGGCTGCTGAGGAGCCTTTTTGGAAGCATCGGATAGCGATCAAGCACTACTTTTGCATGTCGACCGACTGGCAGAGTGTGATGAGGTCGATGAATCAGATTGCGACAGCGCTGGCGAATGATCCGATGTTTGATGATTTTGCCTCGCTGGAGGAGTTTTTTGCGGAGGGGAGTTTGGAGCGGTCGAGTGATTTGCTGGATCGGTTGTATGATTACTGCGATGAGCGGCGGATCTGGGTGGAATGATTTCCCCGCAATGGGCGACTCCTTGTGGAGTTGAGCGGGTTGAAATGGGATGGCTCGGGGTGGGAGACCCCGGGCCATTCGATTTTTTATTCTGAAGCGGAGCGCATGCGCTGGAAGGGGGCGCTTTCGGTGAGGGCGAGGATGAGGGTGCGGGTGCGCCAGGAGTCGGCTTCGGTGCGGCGGGTGATTTCGTCGAGGGCGGGGCGGTCGGAGTAGGTGGTGCCGCGGCCGAGGGCGTAGATGAGGAGGTTGTCGGCGAGATTGCGGACGAAGGGTTGGGCCATGTCACGGGTGAGGATGGCGCGGAGGTCGGTGAGGTTTTGAAAGGCTTGGCCGCGGACGAGGTGGCCGGAGGCGTCGATGGGTTTGCCGTTGTCTTCGGTGCGGAAGCGGCCGACGGGGTCGAAGTTTTCGAAGGCGAAGCCGACGGGATCGAGGAAGGCGTGGCAGCCGGCGCAGGAGGCTTTTTCGCGATGGGCGGCGAGTTGTTCACGGAGGGTGAGTTTTTGCTGGCGGCCTTTGCCTTCATCGATCGGGGGGACGCCCTCGGGTGCGGGTGGGGGTGGGGTGCCGAGGATGTTTTCGAGGAGGAATTTGCCGCGTTTGACGGGGGAAGTGCGGGTGGGGGTGGAGGTGATGGCGAGGACGCTGCCGTGGGTGAGGATGCCGCCGCGGGGAGTGCCTTGGAGCGCGACTTTTTGCAGTTTGTCGCCTTTGATGCCGGGGAGGTTGTAGTATTTGGCGAGGCGTTCGTTGGCGAAGGTGTAGTCGGCGTTGAGGAGGTCGAGGACGGGGAGGTTTTCTTTGATGAGGTTGGCGAAGAAGGTTTCGGTTTCGCGCCGGAGGTCAGACTGGACTTTGTAGAAGTCTTTGAAGCGGGAGTAGTCGGGGTTGAGGTTTTCGAGGTCGCGAAGTTGGAGCCACTGGCCGGTGAAGTTTTTGGTGAGGGCCTCGGCACGCCAGTCGGAGAGCATGCGGTCGATGGTGGCGGGGAGGTTGGAACGGAGTTCGGATTTGGCGGCGAGTTGGAGGAGTTTTTCGTCTGGAGGAGCGGACCAGAGGAAGTAGGATAGGCGGGAGGCGAGGGTGAATTCGTCGATGAGATGGGAGCCGTGGAGGTCGGGTCCAATGGGGTTGGGGGTGGGGTGGTAGAGGAAGCCTGGGGAGACGAGGAGGCCTTCGAGGAGGACCCGGAGAGTGCCGAGGGGGCTTTCACCGTTGGAGAGGGCGGCTGTGGCGAGTTGGGTCCAGCGTTGGGTTTCTTCTGGCGCGAGCGGGCGTCGGAAGAGGCGGGTGGCCATGCGGGTGGTGAGGGCGGGGATGGAGGTGGGATCGAGAGAGGGATGGTCAAGGGGGCCTTCGATGCGGACTTGATGGAGCCAGAGGTTGCGGTCTTGCTTGGTGGCTTCGTCGTAGAAGTCGTTGAGGAACGAGAGTTCGAGGGGGGCGTCGGTGGACGTGGCGTCGAATTCGTGGTGGAACCACTGGGGTTGCTGGTTTTTGGCGGTGACATCGAAGGTGGCGAGGGTTTGGCCGTTCCACTTGGCGTCAAATTTGGCAGGATCGGTGCCGGCCTGCTGGGCGCCGGCTTTGATGCTGAGGCGGTAGCGGCCGGTGGTGGTGATTTTGAGGGGGTGGCGGGCGGTGCCTGATGAGGCGAGGAGGAGGGAGCCGGTGTCGGGGGCGCCGTCGCCGGAGATGAGGACGAGGTCTTCGCCGGTGAGCGACATGGAGGGCGTGCCGACGGGTTTGCCATCGAGGAGCCAGGCGAGGAAGCGGGTGGGTTTGGGGGATTGGAGCGAGGCGGGTTTGGTGAGGACGGCGCGGCGCAGGGTGAGGTTTCGATCGGCTTGGGTGGCTTTGTCGTAGAAGTCGTTGGTGAAGGCGACAATGAGCTCGGTGTCGCCGGAAAGGGGCACTTCGAGGCGGATGATTTGCCATTGGGTGTCTTCGCCGCGATCTTCGGTTGTGATGTTGAAGGTGCCGAGGTCTTGTTTGCCAAGGCGGACATTCATTTTGGCGGGTTCGGGTCCGGCCTGACTGGCGGCGGCGTGGAGTTCCAGTTGATAGGTGCCTGGTGTGGTGGGTTTGAGATAAAAGGCGGCGCTGGATTCACTGGAGAAGTGGCGAGAGAAGCCTTCTTCGCCCGACTTCGATTGGTGATTGTAAAAGCGTTTGCCGTCGATTTTGAACTCGAGTGTTTCGGACTCTTGGAGGGTGGTGGCAGCTTCAGCCAGTTCGAACGCGGCACGGACGTACTTTTCCATGAGCATGGGCGAGATGGAAAGGACATCGCCGATGGTGTCGAAGCCGTAGCCGCTGTCGTCCGGGGGGAAGGCGTCGGCGGGGCGGGAGTCGAGGTGGAGGAGATCGCGGATGGTGTTGTTGTATTCGGCGCGGTTGAGGCGGCGGCGGGTGACTTGGCCGGGGTCGGGTTTGGCGGGGTCCATCCAGAAGATGTTGTCGTCGATCCAGCGCACGATGTCGTCGCGCTGTTGGAGGGAGGGTTGGTCTTTGTTCTCCGGGGGCATCACATGGGTGGTGAGTTGCTGGCGGACGAGGTCCCAGAGGGGGAGGTCGGAGAGGAGGGCGTTGAGGTCTGTGGAGGCATCGAAGGCGAAGTCGCCTTTGTCGACGCCATCGGCGTGGCAGTCGAAACAGACCTGCTGGAGGATGGGGCGGATGCGCTGCTCGTAGTCGGCGGTTCCGCGGTGGGGTTCAGCGGCTAGGGCGGAGGCCAGGAGGAGAGGGATGACGATGAAGAGGGAGCGTGGCATTCGAGGGAAGTAAGGATACGTGAAGGTGCTGGATTTTTCGGTTTGGAATTCGGACTTTTTTGAAGGGAGACGGAAAGCAGATGGTGGAGGCGATGGATTTTTTTGACGGGCACCCCAAGAAGAAATGAATGGCAATCGTGGTGATGTGGTCTGACAGTTGACTTCTTACTCCCATGAAAACATTGCTTGTTGTGTCTTTGCTTAGTGCTGGTGTGGTATTGGCCCAGCCATCCTTGACGGTTTATAATCAGGACTTCGCGGTGGTGCGGGACACGGTGGAGGTGACGTTGATTCCGGGAGTGAACGAGCTGAGGTATTCGGGGGCGACGGCGGCGGTGGAGCCGGAGTCGGTGATTTTGCGGGATCCGACGGGGAAGATTGGGTTTCAGATTTTGGAGCAGAGCTACCGGAATGATCCCGCGGATGAGGCGCTGCTGCTGAAACTGTATGAGGGGAAGGAGATCGAGTTTGAGGTGGATGCGGGGGAGGGACGGAAGACTTTGGTGAAGGGCAAGGTGGTGCGGGCGGGGAATCCGTCGCCAATCATCGAGTTGGACAAGCGGTTGCGGTTTGATTTGCCGGGGAGGCCGTGGTTTCCGGCGCTGGGGGACAATACGATTTTGCAGCCGACGCTGACTTGGCAGCTGAATGCGGCAGCGAATGCGCAGGGAGCGCTGGAACTGGCGTATGTGACGGGGGGACTGAGCTGGAATGCGGACTACAATTTGGTGCTGCCAGAGAAGGGGGATGTGTTCGACATGGTGGCTTGGGTATCGGTGCGGAATGGGAGTGGGAAGACTTTTGAGGAGGCGAATTTGAAGCTGATGGCGGGGGATGTGGCGAAGGTGGAGAGGGCTATGGGGGGGCGTCGGTTCAAGGGAGAGATGATGCCGATGGCAGCGATGGCCCCGATGGATGATCAGGTGACCGAGAAGACGTTCGATGATTTTCACCTGTATTCGGTGGCGCGGCCGGTGACGCTTTTGGATAAGGAGACGAAGCAGGTGGAATTTGCGCGGGCGACGGGAGTCAAGTCGGAGCGGTTTTACGTTTATGACGGGTCGGGGTTGAGTCCGTTCGGGGGGAGTTTGCCGATGTATGGTGAGGGGGATTACGGTGGAGCAGAGGGGAACAAGAAGGTGGCGACGTTTGTGGAGTTTAAGAACAGCAAGGAGAACCAGCTGGGCATTGCGCTGCCGAAGGGACGGGTGCGGTTTTACCGGGCGGATGGGGAGCAGTTGCAGTTCACGGGGGAGGTCGAGATGGATCACACGGCGAAGGATGAGCTGCTGCGGTTCCAGACGGGGTATGCGTTTGATTTGGTGGGGGAACGGAAGCGGATGGCCTTCACTCGAAATGAGCGGAGGAACGAGGCGACAGAGAGTTTTGAGATCACGGTGCGGAACCGGAAGGAAGAGGCGACGGAGATCCGGGTGGTGGAGCATTTGGCGCGTTGGGCCAACTGGGAGATGACGGAGAAGACGCAGGAGTTTACGAAGTTGAACGCGCAGACGGTGGAGTTTCGGGTGCTACTGGCGGCCGGGGAGGAGAAGGTGGTGGGGTATACGGTGAGGTATACTTGGTAGGGCGTTGAAGAGAGGGGAGGGGACACGCCTGGGACAGGCGTGGTACGTTTTCGGGGCGGAGCCGGCGGTTCGGCACACGGGGGAATTCGCCTGGGACGGGCGGGGTGCCTTCGAGAGATTTCAAAAGGTCGAAATTTCCGCTTGCCGGACGGGTTTGACTGTGGGAGTATCCCCACCCGTTTTCACGGTTTAACTTCATTTGTTTCGTTATGTCTTACGCAATCATCAAAACCGGCGGCAAACAGTACAAGGTATCTGTTGGCACCAAACTCGACGTCGAGAAGCTCGAAGTCGCTGAGGGCGAAAACGCTGTTTTTGACCAGGTTTTGGCCTGTGGCGAGGGCAGCACGTTGCAAGTGGGTGCTCCGACCGTGAGTGGTGCGACTGTGGTGGCGAAGGTGGTGAAGCAGCATCGCGGCGACAAGGTCGTGGCGTTCAAATTTCGCAAGCGGAAGGGCTATCACCGCACGGTGGGGCATCGTCAGTCGTTGACCTTGGTGGAAGTGGTTTCCATCAACGCTTAATTTTTTCAGATTAAACCGATTTACCCAGAAGGATTGATTTATGGCTCATAAGAAAGGTCAAGGTAGCGTCAAGAACGGACGTGACAGTAACAGCAAGCGTCTCGGCGTGAAGAAGTACGGTGGTGAAGCTGTGATTGCCGGCAACATTTTGATTCGTCAGCGCGGAACGCGTTGGGTGGCAGGTGCGAATGTCGGTATGGGCAAGGATCACACCTTGTTTGCATTGACCGAAGGAAAAGTGCGTTTTGACCGGGACGGCAAGCGCATCAATGTGGATCTGCTGGCGGTTCAGGCCTAAGGGCTTGAGTTTGCATACGAATTTGGAAAGCGGGCTTCGGCCCGCTTTTTTGTTTTGGTGGGTGAGGGTGCGAGGGGGGCAGAACACTGGGATTTTGTTGTTGGGATGCACTGCGAGAGGTTGGAAAGACGCGAGAGGGCTGAATTTGGGTTGATTCAATGCAGGGAATTGGATTGAAATGGGGATTGGTCTGCGTAAATAGAGATTAGCGTTCTTTCCTGTGACTCGACTTGCCCGGTTTACGATTGTTGCATTGCTGATGGTTTCCATTGGTGGGCAATGGATGTTGTTGCAGGGGGTGGCGTGGATGGGGATGGCGGTGAGTTATTCGATTGAGGAGGGATCGGTGTCGAGCGGGTTGAGCAAGACGTTTGATGGAGAGCATCCGTGTCCGCTGTGCAAGGCGGTCAAAAAAGCGAGTGATGAAGAGGGGGATTCTTCGGTTCCGGGGCAGGGCGGGATGGGGAAGAAGAAGGTGGAGTTGTTTTCAGAGGGGGCGCTGACTTTGTTTGCGCCTGAGCCAGCGAGACTGGCAGTGGAGACCGATGGTGAAGAGGTCGTGGCGCGCCTGATTGCGCCTGATGTGCCGCCTCCGAAGGGGTGGGCTTGATTTGAGCTTGGCGTGTGACTGCGCCTGAGCGATGCAGACGGCGATCCGACGGGTGGCTCTTGTTTCACGGTATTCTCGCGTGCAGCGATGATGGGGTGACAGGAGCGGAGCGGAAACGAGATCGATGATCCCTGAGGGGGGTCTGCTGGGTTGTTCAGGCGGGTTTTCGGGCTGAGCTCCGAACCTTTCCGGTACCCGATTCCATTGGGTCAGCAAGCCGGAAGCCGCCTTGTGCGGCCACCCGTCAGTCACGGTCTGGCTGACGGGTGAATCGACCAGTTGAGATGATTTGTGATGATATGAGATTGTTTATCCAACGTGTTTTTAGACGGGTGCGCCTTTTTGGCGAGGTGGGGTTGTGGGCTATGATGGTGCTTGGGGGGGGAGCGGTGCTGGGGCAGTCGGTGTATGAGGGATTTGAGGCGCGATTGACGCATCCGCTGGAGTTGACGCCGGATGGGGCGCGGCTGGTGGCGGTGCATGGTGAGGCGGGGTCGCTGAGTGTTTTCGATGTGACGGGGGCGGGGATGATGCCGGTGAAGGTGAGGGAAGTGCCGGTGGGGCTGGAGCCGGTGACGGTGCGGGCGCGGACGAGTGATGAGGTGTGGGTGGTGAATGAGGTGTCTGACACGGTGAGTGTGGTGTCGTTGGGCGCGGGGGCGGTGGTGGGGGTGGTGTCGGTTGGGGATGAGCCGGCGGATGTGGTGTTCGCGGGAGGGAAGGCGTTTGTGAGTTGCGCGCGTGACAATGAGGTGTGGGTTTTTGACGCGACGACGCGGGTTTTGCTGTCGCAGGTGGCGGTGGAGGGGCTGTATCCGCAGTCGTTGGCGGTGAGTGGTGACGGGAGCCAGGTGTTTGCGGTGTGTTTGCATTCTGGGAATGGGACGACGGTGCTGAAGCGGCAGGTGGCACCGCCGCAGCCGGGGCCGACGAATGTGGCGTTGCCAGCGGCTCCAGACACGGCGTTGATCGTGCCGGCGAGTGATTCGCGGGTGCCTTACACGGTTTTGGATCACGATGTGGCGGTGATCGATGTGGTAACGCATGCGGTGACGGGTTACCGGGGCGGGGTAGGGACGAATTTGCTGGGGGCGGCGATGCGGCCGGGGGTGGACGAGTTGTGGGTGAGCAATACGGAGGCGATGAACACGGTGCGGTTTGAGCCGGAGTTGAAGGGGAACTTTGCGCGGAATCGGCTGAGCGTGGTGAATGGACTGACGGGCGGGGTGACGGTGCATGATTTGAATCCGGGGGTGGACTATGAGGTGCTGCCGAATGTTGCGGCGCAGGCGGTGGCGCTGGCGCAGCCAACGGCGATGGTGTTTGAGGGGGATGGGGCGGCGCTGTGGGTGGCGGCGTTTGCGAGTGATCGGGTGGCGAAGGTGAATGCGTTGACGGGAGCGGTGATGACGCGGGTGGATGTGAGGCCGGCGGGAGGTGACAGCGGGGTGATGCGGGGGCCGCGGGGGCTGGCGTTGGATGAGGGGCGGGGTCGTTTGTATGTGCTGCACAAGCTGGCGGAGAAGGTGGGGGTGATTGATGTGAGCGGGGGGGTGCCGGAGCAGGTGGCGGAGGTGGATTTGAGCGGGCATGAGCCGCTGTCAGCGCAGGTGAAACATGGGCGGGGTTATTTGTATGATGCGCGGCTGAGTGGCAATGGGACGGTGTCTTGCGGAATTTGCCATTTGGATGCGGATCGGGACGGGTTGGCGTGGGATTTGGGGGATCCGGGTGGGCCCATGCAGACGGTGCTGGGGGCGAACCGGTCGGCGCATGATTTCACGCTGCGACCGAGGACGCTGCACCCGATGAAGGGGCCGATGACGACGCAGACGCTGAGGGGGATGCAGGATGGGGCGCCGTTTCACTGGCGTGGGGACAAGCCGGGGATCGAGGATTTTAACAGTACGTTTCCGAATTTGATGGGTGGGGAGTTGATTGATGAGGAGGATATGGAGGCGATGATCGCGTATTTGATGACGCTGAGGCATCATCCGAATCCGAATCGGAATTTGGATCGGAGTTTGCCTTCGAGTTTGGGGGGGAGGAGTCCGGTGGAGGGGTTGGCGCTGTTTAAGAACCATGTGAAAGGGCATTGTTTGGACTGCCATGTGTTGCCGACGGGATCGGATAACAATTTGGATTTGATGGCGGAGTCGGGTTTGGAGCAGCCGGTGAAGACGCCGCCGCTGAGAACGGTGTATCAGCGGCTGTTTTTGGATCCGAGGCCAGGGGCGGAGTCGCTGAGTGGGTATGGGTTGCTGCACGATGGGACGGGATTTGAGATGCCGATCGGGCATCCGTATCCGCTGGCGAATTTGGATTTGGAAGAGCTCTACGATGTGGCGGCGTTCATGATGTGTTTTGACACGGGAGTGGGATTGATGGTGGGGCACACGCAGTGGGTGGATGCGGGGAATCGGGGACAGACGGGTGTGGCGTCGAAGTTGGCGCTGATGGAGGCGAGGACGAGGGCGGTGCCGCCGGATTGTGATTTGGTGGTGAGAGGGAAGTGGGGAGGCGAGGCGAGGCGGTGGCTGTTTGATGGGGCGACGCAGACGTATCGGAGCGATCGTGAGGCGGACGCGCCGCGGAGTCGTGCGGACTTGTTGGCGGGGCTGGGAGCGGGAGACGGAGTGAGTTTCATGGGGGTGCTGCCCGGGCAGGGGGCGAGACTGGGGGGGGATGAGGATGGGGATAGCGTGTTGGATGGGGACGATCCGGATGGACGGGTTTACAATGGGGTGCCGAAGATTGTGAAGCAGCCAGTGGACCGGGCGGTGCCGCCGGGGGGCACGCTGGTGTTGAGTGTGGATGCGGCGGGAGTGGATTTGGATTATGAATGGCGGCACAACGATCAACCGGTGCAGGGAGGGGATGGCGCGGTCTTGACGCGGACGGGGATGAGTTTGGAGGAAGCGGGGAATTATGTGGTGGTGGTGACGAGTCCGATGGGCGTGGCGACGAGTCGAACGGCGAAGGTGGAGGTCTATCCCGCGCCAGGGATCACGGTGCAGCCAGTGGCGAGGAGGATTGTGCGAGGGCAGACGACTTCGCTGACGGTGACGGCAACCGGAGAAGGATTGAGTTATCAGTGGCGGCGAGGGAATCTGGCGGTGCAGGGGGCGACGAGTCGGACGCTATCATTTCCGAATGCGCAGGGGACGGATTCGGGGGATTACTCGGTGGTGGTGTCAAATGGAGCGGGGAGTGTGACGAGCGAAGTGGCGAGGTTGACGGTGGTGGTGCCACCGACCATGACGATGACGAGTTTGCCGGCGGCGATCGTGGGACAGCTTTACAGTGTGCCATTGACGGGGGCGCAGGAGCCGACGCGGTTTGTGATATCCGGTTTGCCCAGAGGGTTGGCGGTGGCGAAGAGCGGGATGGAGTTGGCAGGACGGGCGCAGCAGGCGGGTATTTTTCCGTTGAGAGTGCAGGGAAGCAATGCGGCAGGGACGAGCACTGCGGTGACGATCTTTTTGGAGGTGAAGCGATTTCCTGAGGGAGCGGAGGGAGTGTATGAGGGTGTGCTGCCGAGGCATGAGTCGCTGAATGGGAACCTGGGGGGATTTGTGCAGGTGACGACGTCACGGCTGGCAAGCTTTAGCGGAACCTTGCAGTTGGGGACGGTGGCGTATCCGTTACGAGGGACCTGGACGGCGTCGGATACGGAAGATCCGAGGGTGACACTGACGGTGAATCGGCGGGGTTTGGCGCCGTTGGAGGTGGTGTTGGGGATAGATCCGGACACGAGGATGCTGAGTGGAAAGGTGTCTTCGGAGGGACAAGAGGCGCTGGTGACGGGAGGCGGGGCGATGGTGGTGCCGGGTGTTTTGGCGGGGAACTACACGATGGCGATGCTGGTGCCTGAGAGTGAGGAGGGGGAGTCCGGGGTGCCGCAAGGGGATGGCGTGGGAGGCTTCACGGTGAGTTCCAAGGGGCTGGCGAAAGGAGTGCTGGTGCTGGCGGACGGATTGAGTTTCAGCTTTTCGGCACCGATGACTGAGGGAGGTAGGATTAGGGTTTTGAGGCGGCTGTATGAGGGGACGAAGACGGGGTCACTGCACGGGAGGCTGAGGGTGACGGGGACGGGAGGGCATCGTATGGAGGGGAGTGAATTGAGCTGGTGGAAGGGACCGCAAGTGAAGCGGACGCGAAGTTATGCGGGAGGGTTTGGTCCGTTGGAGATGCGGGTGAGAGGAGGGGCTTACGTGATCCCACAGCGAGGGGCGACGCTGCCGGGACTGGGGAGTGTTGAGGTCAAGTTTAGTGAGGGGGGGGCTCCGTCGCCGGAGACGCGGTTGGATGTGGCTGCTGCTACCCTTCCGGGGGCGCATCCGGCGAGGGTGGTAGTGGTTGGAGCGAATCCGGGTTTGGTGTCGATGACGGTGCAGCCTGGGAGCGGGACACGGTTTACGGCGGGGACGACGGGGACGACGGGATCGTTCGCGGGGAGCTTTTTGTTGGAGGATGTCGATATGACGCAGGCGAAGGCGCCGGTCTTGAAGCGGAAGGCGACGTTCAAGGGGATGGTGGTGGACGATGGGACGGGGGCGCGAGGGTATGGAGCTTTTTTATTGCCTGAGATGCCGGCGCTGACGCCGGTGATAACGACGCTGACGAGTTCACCGATCCGGTCCGGTCGGGTGCGAGTGAATGGGCTGCCGTAGGGCGAGACTTTGCTGACCCGAAAACCACACAACATAACACAACGAACGAGAAGATCTAACTTAGAAGCGTGGACGCAAGAAAGCGCGGTCGAACCTACTAACATCATGAAACGAAAACACACATTGAGCTGGCTTCTGGCTGGCGTCATCGGAGGCATGGGAGTGATGAGCGCCCAGGCCCATATTGGATACACGAACCGGAACTTTGGGACGCTGGTGCCCGACGCGCCGCCGGTGACGATCACGAATCAGACGGTCACAGGAAACTTTGGCTGGGCGGACGGGACGGACGAGAATTTTGCGGACAGTCATAAGCTGAGGGCATACCGGTTCACACTGGCGAATCCAGCTTATGTGACGCTGACGTTCACGGCCTCGACCAACGGAGGGACGCGCAGTGGGGCGTTGAACCCGGGATTTTCGGTGTTCAAGGGATTGGCGAGGCAGGCACCTTATGTGACTGGTGGGAGTGCGGACCATGATGATGCGTTGATCACGCAAGCGTATCTGGCATCGCTATCGGGTCCGGCGAAACGGGGTGCGTTCCGGTCGCTTGTGGACTGGCGGATTGGTGGTGATGGTCAAACCGGGCCTGTGTTTGATTTTGAAGATGCTGCGAGTGGGCTGACGACCTTTCTGTTTCGAGGCTATGCCGTGGATGGTGATTCGACGCTGTTTGGTTCGGTGCCGGGGATTGTGGGGGATAACCAGGCTGACGGTATGGTGACGAGGGGAATGTATCTGGAGGCGGGCGACTACACCGTCTTCGTTGGGGGGGCGAACTATGCAGGGCAAGATCCTGAAGATACGACGGTGTACGGGGTGACGGCAAGATTGTCGGCATCGACCTACACTTACGTTGCGGGGGATCCTGCGGCGGGTGGCATTGGCTATCAGCATCAGGTGACCCTGGGGCGTAACAGCTCGGGTTCAGTGAGTGGACATGTGGGTGCCTGGAGCTGGGAGGACAACAGTCTTTTTGGCGGTTCGGGGCAGGGGACCGAGCCGGTGGGATGGACTCATACGTCGCACTGGGTGGCGTTGAAGATGGAGCGTCCGGCGGTCCTGACAGTGACGATGGTTCGAGATGCGAATGTGCCGTGGCCAAGCGAAGCTGAGCCCGATCGAAAGGCGGACATCTCATCCATGTTTCCGAGCCTGACGATTTGGAGCGGGTGGGACAATGATGGGGATGATCTGCATGAGTACAACAATCGTGGGAATGTCGACTGGGCGGAAGACATCAAGTATGTCGATCATGTGGACAATTCGACGGCTGAGACGATCACTCGGACGTGGTATCTGCCTGCTGGAGACTATACGATGGCTTTAGGCAGCAATGCTCCGGCGACGAATTCTGCGAGGCAGGGTTACCGGGTGACGTTTGCGACGCAGACGCAGGCAGCGATTGATCCGGTGCGTGTGGTGGGTGGTGTGGGTTACAAGAATACCGTGGCATTGGCGGCTGGAGACAGTGGATCGTTGTCGAACCATGTGGGATCGTGGAGCTGGGAGGACAATGCGTTGTTTGCACCTGGGCAGCCGCCGGTGGGTTGGACTCACACGTCCCATTGGGTGGCGATGAATGTGGATCAAGATGACGTGTTTGTGACGGTGACGATTGACCGGGATGCGAATGTGCCGTGGCCGAGCGGGACGGAGCCGAATCGGAAGGCGGACACGAGCTCGATGTTCCCTTCGATGACGCTCTACCGGAACTGGGACAATGATGACGGTGACAGCCACACGTATAACAATCGCGGCAACGTGGCGTGGGCCGAGGATTTGCGGTACCTGGATCATGTGGACAATTCGACAGCGACGAGTGTGACGCGGACGTGGAGGCTGCCGCGGGGTCAGTATTCGCTGGTGGTGGGGAGCAATGCGGCGGCGACGAATCCGGCGCGGCAAGGCTTCAAACTGAGCTATGCAGCGGTGGCGGCGACGGGTGCGGTGATGACGGGTGATCCGGCGCCGGGTGGAGTGGGCTACACGTGGGTGGTGACGGCGGGAGCCGGGCAGAGCGGTAGTGTGGCGAACCATGTGGGGGCTTGGAGTTGGGAAGACAACAGTCTGTTTGGCAATTCGGGTCAGGGGACGGAACCGGTGGGCTGGACGCACACTTCGAACTGGCTGGGTTTGAATGTGACCGAGCCTTTGACGTTCACGGTGACGATGAGTCGCAATGCGGATGTGTCGTGGCCTGCGGCACCGGTGGAGTTGAACGGTAAGGCGGACACCGAGTCGATGTTCCCGAGTCTGACGCTTTGGCGCGGCTGGCACAACAATGGCGCGGACAGTCACACGTACAACAATCGCGGAGCGGTCTCGTGGGCACAGGGTTTGAGTTATCTGGATCATTTGGATAATTCCACATCGCCGACGGTGACGCGTTCATGGACGTTGCAACCGGGGCAGTATACCTTTGCGTTGGGGAGCAATGCGGCGGCGACGGATTCTGACCGGCAGGGTTACACGTTTGCTTGGACGACGTCCGCGCCGACGTGGGAGGCAGCGCCTGTGATCACGCAACATCCGAAGCCGGTGATGGTGGTGGCAGGGAGAAGGTTCACAGTGGCTGCGAAGTTCACGGGTCCGGCGGGTACGCAGGCGCAGTGGATGCGGAATGGGCGGCCTGTCCCTGGGGCAACAGGGACGACACTATCGGTGCCGGTTTCGGATTTGGAGGATGCGGGAGCGTATCAACTGGAGGTGAGGACAGCGTCTTCGTGGGTCACGAGTCAGGCAGCGCAGGTGACGGTGCTGGTGCCGCCGGTGCTGGTGGATCCGCTGATGTTTGCCGGTGGGAGAATCGGGCAGCCGTATCTGTTCCAACTGCCAGCGGTGGCGGGAACGACTTATGTGTTCCGGGGGTTGCCTGGAGGGTTGCGGTATGACAGCCGGCTGGGGGTGATCTCTGGTTTGCCGCTGGTGTCGGGAGTGTTTCCGGTGTCGGTGACGATGGTGAATGCGGCCGGTAGAAGTGTGAGTGTGTCGAGTGATCTGACGATTCTGGCGATGCCGCAGGGATCGGTCGCCTCATTCAACGGCGCGTTGGCGCGGGAGACTGGGATCAACGACATGCTGGGCGGCTGTGTGACGGTGACGACTTCCTCGGTGGGAGTGTTCTCACTTCAGGTCAAGCTGGGAACGCAGACACTGCGCCAGTCCGGTCGATTGGCGGAAGTCGGCGGAGGTGCGTCCGTTCAGATGTCGGGATCGGCTGTGCTGACACGCAGGGGTCGGTCGAGCCTGAGTGTGAGCTTTTCCTACTGGGATCAGTCGAAGGCGGTTCAGGGGACGATCTCGGATGGGACGGTGACGCTGCCGTTTGTTGCGAGGGGTCCACAGGATGTGGCAGGTGTGGCGGCGTTTGTGGGAGACTACACGTTCGCGGGAGATCCGGGAGCCAGCGCGCCGGTGAGTGTGCCACAGGGCTTCTCAATCGGAGCGATGAAGGTGGACAGCACCGGCAATCTGGTGGGCGCGATGCGTCTGGCGGATGACACTCCGGTGACGTTTGGGGGGAGGCTGGAAAGCGGCGGGTTGGTGACGATTTACAGCCCTCTTTATGTTGGGACGGGATCGTTGCTGGGAGTGCTTTCCATCCAAAGCGCGGCCGAGGGCAACTTACGCCTATCGGAGGTGAGTTGGCTCAAGAAAGCGCAGTCGTCCAGGTCGAGGGACCGGGTTTACAGGAGTGGATTTGGTCCGCTGAATCTGGAAGTGTTTGGCCGGAAGGTGAACGCGACGGAGGTGCCGCTGGAGATGCTGAATCTGACGGAGAATGCGGCGGGGAACACCTCGCTGACATTCGATGGAGGCGGGGCACCCGATCCGGCGACGCGGTTGAATGTGGCGGATGTGTCGATCCCTGCGGGGCCGGTGGCACCGGCGGTGATGGTTTCATCCAACCCTGCGACCGTGAGTCTGACCGTGCTGCGGCCGGTGACTGGCGGAGGTTCGGCGGGGAAAGCGACGTTCAAGGAGTTCACGGTCACGAAGCGGTCGGTGCGGCAGACTCAGGGCGCGAGCTTTGGGGAGTTCTCGCTGGTGGATATGGACTCGGGAATGACGCGGCGGCGCAAGGCGGCGATGTATGGCACGATTGTGGATGACGGCACGGGTCCGCAATTGGTGGGGTATTTCCTGCTGCCGGAGTTACCGGCGGTGGGGGCGCCTGCGAGTGCGGAAGCTTTGACGCCGATCCGGTCGGGCCGGTGGATGAGCGAGTGAGAGAAAAGGATGGTTGAGTAGCAAGGGCAGCGTCGGGAAGCTCCTGGCGCTGCCATTTTGCCCAGCCTTCCTCATGAAATTCTGAATTGAGCGAGAGCGATGATCGCGTTGCCAAAGTGGGTTTGGAGTTTCATGAAGGAGGCGAGGCAGTTTGCGAGCGAGCAATGAAATGAGACGAGTCACAAGAGTATTCCGAATGGGAAGGTTGGCGCTGGGGTGCCTGCTGGTGACGGGCATGGGTGAGATGGCGCAAGCGCATCACGGGCTGGATTTCTTGCTGGTGCAGGATGCGTTTGTGCCTGTTGCAGGGAAGGGGGTGGTCTATGGAGGGTTTGACTGGACGAGAGATGGAGGAGCGGAGGGCTACAAGAGCGAATCGGGGGTGATGCTGGGATTGCTGCCTGGACTGGCGTTTGGAGTGGGGATGGAGACGGCGGATGTGGGGGAAGGGTGGCAGGTGTATGGGATCGCGCCGTATTTGCAGGTGCAGTTGCTGCCGAAGGAATGGAGCAAGCGGGTGCGGCTGGCGTTGAGGGTGGGGTATGAAATCAGTGTGAATCCGTATGGGTACACGACCTTGGAGGCAGTGACGCGAACGGAGACGATTCAGCAGAAGGAGGTGGTGATGGTGGCGGCGCCGGTGGTGGCAGCGCCAGCCGCGGGGGGCGGGGGAACGGGGGGTGGAGGGGGGCCGGATGGCGGTGGCGGGCCAGATGGGGGGGGCGGGCCGGACGCGATGAGCCAGGCGCGGAGTGTGCGGCCGCGTCATGCAGGGCATGGGCATGGACTGAGCGGGGTGCAGGGGGGCGTGAGTCAGCGGGTTCGGACGACGAGCACGACGCGGGAGATCACGACGTATGAGGCGGTGCGGCGGGAGCAGCGGGTGGAGGGGTTGAGTGCCCGTTTGATGCTGGAGGCGGATTTGACGGGGGCGGACCGGGTGGTGCTGAACCTGGTGCATTTTAATGATCGGGCGCAGGGACCGGCCTGGGGGTATGCGGCGGGGTTACGGCATGCGTTTCATCACGACGTGGCGATGAGTGTGGAGGCGTTGGGGAATTTCAATCAGGAGAATTGGCATCAGGCGGTGGTCGCTGCGCATTATGCGCCGGTGCATTGGGGATTGATCAAGTTGGGCGCGGCGTTTGGGTTGACGAGTGAGACACCGGATTTTTCGCTGATTGCTGGGTTTGTGGTGCGTTTTTGAGCTTTGGGGAAGTTCTAGAAATTCATTTTTGGGTGTCGAAACTGGAAAAGGGGGTTATCTTCAGGCTCTTGGTTGCCCGCTGGGCGGCTGATTTCCCAATTCTATCTTTTTCTTATGTGCGGCATCATCGGTTACATCGGCAAACGGCAAGCGAGTCCCATTCTTTTGGACGGGTTGAGGCGGCTTGAGTATCGTGGATATGATTCCGCGGGCATGGCGCTCTTTGGGGCAGGGCATCAGTTGGAGTTGGTGAAGCGGGCGGGGCGGATTGAGACGTTGCGGAAGGCGGTGAGTGACTTGAATCCGCAGGGGACTTCGGGGATCAGTCATACGCGGTGGGCGACGCACGGGGCGCCGACGGATGAGAACGCGCACCCGCACCAGGATTCGAGTGGCAAACTGGTGCTGGTTCACAATGGCGTGATTGAGAATTACCAGCCGCTGAGGGATCACTTGATCGAAGAGGGGCATGTTTTTGAAAGTCAGACGGACACGGAAGTTCTGGCGCATTTGATTGGACGTTTTTTTGATGCGTCAGACGAAGCGGACGGGGAAAAGCGATTGATTGCGGCTGTGCAAGCGGGTTTGGCGAAGGTGAAGGGGACCTATGGCATTGCGGCCATGCATGTGGATGTGCCTGATGTGATTGTGGGGGCGCGGTTGGGGAGTCCGTTGGTGGTTGGCTTGGGTAAAGGTGAGCATTTCCTAGCGAGTGACGTGTCGGCGCTGGTGGCGCATACGCGGGACGTGGTTTATCTGAATGACTATGACATCGTCACACTAAGTGATGGCGGGTACACGGTGACATCGCATGAAGGGCGGCCGGCTTCGGTGACGATCAGTCGAGTGGATTTCACGGAGGACGATGCGGACATTGGAGAGTTTCCGCATTACATGTTGAAGGAGATTTACGAGCAACCGGCGTCGTTGCAAAATGCGCTAAGAGGGCGTTTGTCGAGGGATGAGGCGACTGCGGTGCTGGGTGGGTTGAACATGACGCCTCAGGAGTTGCGGAATGTGGATCGGATCATTCTGAGCGGGTGCGGGACGGCGTTTCATGCGGCGATGGTGGGAGAGTATCTGATGGAGAGCATGGCGCGGATTCCGACCGAGGTGGAGATTGCGAGCGAGTTCCGATATCGGAACGTTCCGACGGACAAGGGGACCTTGCAGTTTGTGATCAGCCAGAGTGGGGAGACGATTGACACGCTGGCGGCCTTGCGTGAGGCGAAGCGCAAGGGGATGCGGTGCCTGGGGGTGGTGAATAATGTGGCGAGCACGATTGCTCGGGAGAGCGATGGCGGGGTTTACATCCATGCGGGTCCTGAGGTTGGGGTGGCTGCGACGAAGACGTTCACGTCTCAGGTGGCGGTGCTGACGTTGTTGGGGCTGCTGTTTGGGCGGATTCACCATCTTTCGAGTGTGGATGGGTTGGAGATGATTGATGCCTTGGAGGCCATTCCCGATCAGATCCGTGAAATTTTGAAGCAAGCGGACAAGATCAAGGCGATTGCGGAGAAGCACGCCAATGCCGAGGGGATGCTGTTCATGGGGCGGCAGTTGAACTATCCTGTGGCGCTGGAGGGAGCGCTCAAGATGAAGGAGATCAGCTACATTTATGCGAGTGGACATCCGAGTGCTGAATTGAAGCATGGGGTGATTGCGCTGGTGAAGCCGGACATGCCTTCGGTGTTCATTGCACCAGATGACGCGGTGTTTGATAAGAATGTGAGTAACATCGAGGAGGTGAGAGCGAGGAAGGGGCCCGTCATTGCGGTGACGACCGTCGGGCGAACCGAACTGGAGCGCATTACTGATGATGTGATTTATGTGCCGGAGTGCCCAACGTTTCTTGCACCCTTGTTGACGGTGATTCCTCTGCAATTGCTGTCTTACTACACGGCGGTGGCGCGAGGGTGTGATGTTGATAAACCGAGAAATCTCGCCAAGAGCGTCACGGTCGAGTAAAATACGCATTAATGACGCGTGTCCCTCCAACCCAATGGGACCGTTCAGTGACGCGAAAGTGTTTGCTGGCGGTGATGCTGGGTTGTTTTTTGATGGGGTCGGGCAATTGGGGGCAGGAGGTGCTTGGGCAGGTAGAAGCTGGCAAAGTGCAAACGGTGGCGCAGGCGGATGAAGGGGGTGAGACTGTGCCCGGCTCGGTGCCATTTTGGACAGAAGAGCAAACGCCAGTGGATTTTTTGGAAGCGGTGGGATTGGTGGCTAAGGCGCGGTGGAGGCAGCTTTATCGACCGCCGCCCACAACGCCCTCTCCTGATCGGATCCGGACGGCGGTGACCCTGGGTTATTTGGTGGGGGAGAGTTATCTTTGCGTGCAGGCGGCAGATGCGCAGCAATTTCGGAACAATAACCAGGAAGTGATGACCTACTGCAGGACACTTGGATTTGGGGAAAAGGTTTCTCCGATGCTTTTGGGGCAGGCCAAACTTGCGGAGATGGAGCAGTGGACGGAATTGAAGGTGAGTGTGATTGAGGGGTATCAGGCGTTGGAGCAATCGCTGATGGATCAGCGGGATGAAGACTTGGCGGTGCTGCTCAAGTTGGGGGTTTGGCTGCGAACTTTGGAGATCGTTTCGTCCGTGGTTTTGGATTCGCCCGAGGCAGATTTCAAGAAGCTGTGTGTGGGTTCTCCTGCACTGATTGAGGAGTTGCGCGGCGCTTATGTGCAAATGCCCGAGAGTGTTCGAGAAGGTGATGTGGGCAAAGAGGTGGGGCATTTGTTGGATTTTCTTTGGCGCAACTGGGGTCGGCCGGACTTGGTCGAGCCCAATGCTGAGGTGGTGCAGAAGACGCATGAGAGGTTGGCTCAGTCGGCAAGGAAGCTGAGCTTGAAGTGAGGCTGGGAGTAAACTTCAAAGGCTAGCGGGAGATCAGCCGGTGCAGCCGAAGAAGCGTCGTTTTATGATGAGATCGGCGACACCGGCGGGAACCATGCTTTTCCAAGAGTCATCGCCGGAGGAGATTTTTTTCAGGGCGTCACGCGAGAAGATACTCAGGTATTCCGGAGTGTAGTTGTCCAACGGGACAAAACTGCCGCGATCCTCGAGGTAACCATAAAGTTTTTTGAGTTCCGGTGCGACATTGAGATTGTGAACGGTCGTCATCTCCCCTGTCGAAGCTTGAAGAAGAGGATAGACGTACAATTTGAGTTCATTTTTGAAGAGCCGCCCGAATGACTCCAAGATGCCACCGGGGAGTTGGGTGTAGTACTTCTCTTCGAAGAGTTCAATGAGGCTGGGCGCGCCCATGACGATGCCGATTCGTTCTTTGGTGCGCCAGGAAAGGTAGGCGGCCAAGCGATAGTATTCGAAGTAGTCTGAGATGAGAACCGTCATGCCGCAGGCAGCCAGGAGATCGGCCCTGGCAAGGAAATCTCGGCGGTCCACTTCATTGCCGCCGGCGAGTAGATTGCGCATGGTGAGTTCGAAGAGAGGCAGCACTTCCTTGCCTTGAACGGCAGGGTCTTGACGGAACTTTTCGAGGGCGCATTGCAGCATGTCCAGATTCACGTGGGTGGGTGGGCGGAAGCTTCCGCGTTCTACGAGGACGGCTTTTTTGTAGAGGACTTCGGATGGTTGAAGGACCTCGCCTTGGGGGCCAAACATGGCGGCACCGCTGAGTCCGAGTTGGACCAGTTTCAGGCTGATGAGGCGATTGTCGACGGCACGGAACTCGATGCCTTTGAATTCAATGACATCGATCTCGATTCGACCCACTGTGAGTTTGTCGAGGAGGCTTTCAACGAGTTGCTCAGGCTCGTGATGAAGGAAGAAGGCGCCGTAGAGGAGATTGACGCCAACGACTCCAAGAGCCTCTTGCTGGAGGGCGGCTTCGGCATCCAGCATGCGAACGTGGATAAGGATCTGGCTTGGTTCGTCGCGAGGGCGGGATTGAAATTTCACGCCCATCCATCCATGGCATTCGTTGCCGCCTTTGAAACTGCGAGCGACGACGGTATCGGCGAAGGCGAAGAAGGCGGTGTTATCACCTCTTTTGTCACTCAGTCGTTCGACGTTGAGTTGCAATTCGCGGTCGAGCATGGCTTGAAGGCGTGAACGCGAAACGTAGCGATCGCCGCTGCCGTAGATGGCGTCGCTGACGGTCATGTCATAGGCGGAGATGCTTTTTGCAACGGTGCCTGCCGCGCCACCAACGCGAAAGAACCAGCGAACAACTTCCTGGCCGGCTCCGATTTCGGCAAGGGTGCCATACCAGCGAGGGTCCAGGTTGATCTTGAGAGCCTTGTGGTGTGTGTCGAGTTCCTCGTCGTTCATCACGCGTGGCTAAGCAGGAATTGGGCCATGCCTGATGTGGGAGGCGAGAACGATGGGGTTTCCGTTTATCTTGGATCTGGAGCTCCGAGAAGGACCCAGGTTTCTAAAAGGGCGATTTCGATGGGTTGGAGTTTCTTTTTTGGGGGCATTGCAGTGTCGGAATCGAGGTATCGAACGGCTTGAATGAGCGGGCTGTTTTTGAGGTCGCTGGGAGAGACTGCTGGGCCTAGTTCGCCTCCGGTTTGCCAACCTTTGCGAGAGTCGAGGGTGAGTCCGCCTTCCGCGCCATGCTCTTCAGAGTGACATTTGTAGCATCGCGTTTCGAGGATGGGCTGGATTTGAGTGCGGAAGAATCGATCTGGGTCGTAGGCTGTGCCTTGGTCGTCTGCGTGGGCGCACGCCAGTTGCAACCCAATGGTCAGAACGGTAAGGAGGACTCGCACACTCATGAAGAGAAGACGGAATTTTTGGGCCAAAACCCTCACCCAATCTTGTGCGATTTAGTGCGCGAATTAGCGCATCGTTAAGGCTAGGAATTGTCTGCTGCGCGAAGGCGTCGGCTGAGGCCCTGCATCACTGAGATGGCAAATAAGGGTACTTCGTGAGTCATGAACTCAAAGCGCCTTTGGTTGATCGGTACCAGGATGCAATCGGAAAGTGCAACGGCGGTTGCGGTTCGAGGGTCCTTTTCAATGAGGGCCATTTCGCCAAAGAAGCCATTAGGGCCCACCGTCTCGACCACACGATCTCCAACCTTCAATTCGACTTCTCCACTTTTGACGACGTACATGGAGTCTCCAGATTCTCCGGCAGAAAAAATGACCGTTCCTGCTAGGAAAGATAAGGGTTCGGTCGAGTCTTCAAAGATGTTGGGCAACTTCATGGATGAGGATGTCGTGTTGGAGGTTGGCCTGACAAGTGACGTTTTTGTTACTAAACCAAGATCTGGATCGGAGGAAAGGCAAAAGTGGGTGTTGAACCGGACTGACGACGCCCGATCTAAGCGTGAACGCACCTTTTCGCAAGAGCCAGCCAGGAATTTCGTTCCAAAGTCTGGACTATGAATTTCTCATCTCGATTCTTGGGTCGGTCGTTACTCTTTTTGTTGCTGTCCTGGCATTGGTCGGACTCGGTGGAAGCTGCAGATTATCAGTCTGAGTTGTATCAGAGTACGAAGCTCGTTTATGAGGACCACTTTGATGGCGCGCTCAACACGGAGTATTGGGAGGTTCGCCAGAGCAGCACGTGGGCGATCCAAGACGGAGTGCTCACGGGTAGCCAATCATCCAAGGAGTTTCAAGAGAAGATGGTGGCGAAAGGGGACAAGGCCCATGCTGGATTCAAGCCGGTGATTTGGCTGCACAAGGTGCCAGAGAACTTTGTTTGTACGATGCGTGTCCGTTATGATGGCAAGGCCTATACCAAGGGTTTTCCATTGCTGGACATCGGTCATCACATTCATACGATCACGTTCAGTGAAAAAGAGACGACGCTGACGATTAAAAAGGATGTCGAAAAGAAGTCGATTGAGTCGCCGCTGTTTTCATTAAACGAATGGCACGATGTGGCGATTGAGCTCAAGAAGGGGACTTTGCTACTGAGTATTGACGGGAAGAAACATCGCTTTGAAAGTGCGAACATCGACATGACGGGACATGCTCAAATTGATTTCAAGGCGATCGATTTTGGGACTTGTCAGATTGACGATGTGAAGCTGTGGGAGGGCCTGTGATAGGGAGGTCTTTCGCCGTTAGAGTTTGGCGATCATTTCGGTGATTTGTTTGGTAGCAATGCCGAGGGGGCGGTCGACTGGAACACCCGCACAGGCGAGCAAAGTGGTGAGCAAGTCGCCTTGATTGCCGCTTGTATTTGGCAGGAAGCGTCCGGTGTTGATGGAGCCGCCGCCTTTACCGGCTATGATGAAGGGGAGATTTGACCGGGTGTGTTTGTTGCCGTCTTCGAGGCCTGAACCCCACATCATGATGCAGTTGTCTAGCAAGGTGCCGTCGCCTTCACGGAGGCTGTGCATTTTTTTCACCATGTAGGCGAACTGAGAGATATTGAAGGCGGTGATGGCAGCGACTTTCTGAACTTTCTCCGACTGGTTGTTGTGATGGGTTTGCGAATGATGCTCGTCTTTGAATCCGAGTTCCGGATACGACACGCCATTGGGAGTGGAGCCAATGTAGGTGCTGACACGGGTTGTGTCGGTTTGAAATGCCAGGACGTTGAGATCGCACATGATCTGCATGTATTCGCTGCGTTTGTCACCCTCGGGGATCTTGATCTCAATCGGAGGCGAATCTGAGGCATTGCGTTTGCTTGGAGCGAGGCCCGCCTTCTCTAGAGCAGCTTCTTTTTGCCGATACTCGATGGCGGCGATCCGGCGCTCGACGGCGCGGACACTGTCGAGATATTCGTCGAGTTTGTGTTGATCATTTTGAGGGAGTCTTCGACGAAGGTCTTTCGCTCCGCCGATGACCAGATCGAGCATTTGGCGATCTAGCGGATCGGTTTGGGAGGTGGATCCGGTTTGGCCGGACTTGCCGAAGAGACGATTGAGCACACTGCGGGGGTTGGTTTCTGCAGGGAGGGCTTGGGTGGGCGAGCGGAAACTGCAGTGCGAGTAGTAGCCTTCATTGAGGCCCTCCTGATTCTCTTTGTGCGTCTGTGGCATGGTGGCCAGTTCGAGCGACGGCAAGGAGGTGAGGGCGCCAATGTAGTTGGCGGCGATTTGATCCGCTGAGATGGAAATGTTGATTCGGTTGCGTGAATCCGCGTCCGGTAGCTGAGCGGTGAGCCAGGTGGAGAGTTCGAGCGCGTGGGGGGCACCGTTGAAGGGAGCGATTGGCACACCGGAGATGCCTTTCATGAGGAGGCACTGGTTGAGGACGGGGCGCAGGGATTCGAGGGCTGGCGGTGGGGACGACAGGAAGGTCTCCGGGCTGGCAGGCCAGAACTGATCCATGATGACCCCATGAGGCATGTACATGAATCCGAGGCGAACGGGAGCTTTGAATGGCTTGCCCTTCACGACTTCTGACCAACCCATGGTTTCCAGCAGGGGCAGGGCGAGGGAGGCACCGATGCCTTTGAGGCAGGTGCGGCGATCGATGAGGTGGTTG
Organism: Verrucomicrobiaceae bacterium; assembly: GCA_027487315.1. Classification (GTDB taxonomy): domain Bacteria; phylum Verrucomicrobiota; class Verrucomicrobiia; order Verrucomicrobiales; family Verrucomicrobiaceae; genus JAGRPD01. The sequence continues at coordinate 29,315 of JAIYDW010000075.1, forward strand.
CTTCTCATGGGCTTGTCTCTTGAGTGCGGTGATTGAGGAAGGGATAGCTGGTGATCACTTCGGTGATCAGGGTCTGAATGCGGTAGTCTTCTTTGGCTATGGTTTCCATGAGGCGATCGACCACGATTTCATCATAGCCTTCGAGTTGGCGGCAGAGGGCGTAGGCCATTAGTTTCTCGGTGAGATTGCGTGCCAGCTCGTCTTTGCGGGCGGCAATGATGACTTTCAACTCCTTTGGAGTGGAGAAGTGCTTGTTCCCTGGGAGTTCACCCGCGGCGTCGATGGCGCCACCGGATTCGTCTTGATCGCGCCAGCGACCGATGGCGTCGAAGTTTTCCAGGCCGAAGCCGATGGGGTCGAGGATTTTATGGCAGTTGGCGCAGACGGCATCTGTGCGGTGAAGTTCGGTGCGTTGACGGAGGGTGAGATTGGCGACGGATTTTTGGTTCTGTTTTTCGAGGGTGGGGACGTTGGGCGGGGCGGGAGGGACGTGGTCGCCGAGGACTTGTTCGAGGACCCAGACGCCGCGTTTGACGGGGCTGGTTCGGTTAGGGAAGGAGGTGGTAGCGAGGATGCCGGGCATGGTCAAGATGCCACCGCGATTGGTGTTCTGGAGTTTCACCTTGCGCATCTCCGGGCCGGTGATGGTTTGTTCCACATCATAAAGGGCTGCTAGGGTTTCGTTGAGAAAGGTGTAGTCACTTTCGACGAAACTGACAACGCTGCGATTCTCCCTTACCAGGCTGTCAAAGAACAGTCTGGCTTCGTCATACATGGATGTGCGCATGTCGTTGGTCATCAGGGGGAACTTGGCTGTGTCGAAGGTTTTGGAGCTGAGGGTGTCCAAGCCGAGCCACTGGGCCCCGAAGCCATCGAATAGAGCGCGAGATTTGGCATCTTGGAGGAGGCGCTTGACTTGTGATTTGAGGATGGCGGGTTCATGGAGTTTGCCGTTGTCAGCGAGAGCTGTGAGTTCGGCATCAGGCATGGTTGCCCAGAGGAGATAGGACAAGCGCGAGGCGAGTTGGTAGTCATCGAGCGGGACAATCGATTGACCTTCAGTGGCTTGTTTGGCGGGGGTGATGAAGAGAAATTGGGGGGAGACTAGGATGGCCTTGAGTACTAAGAAGAGAGAGTCTGTGTATGAGAGTTTGTTGGTTTGCGCGAGAGCGAAGACGTCCATGAGGACGTTCAGTTCGGTGTCTGATGGCGGTCGACGGTAGGCGTTCCGTGCGAGGTTATGGGCGACTTTTTTGGCGGCGGCATGGAGGTCAGTTCCGGGTGCCGGGGCTTCGCCCAAAAGGCGTTTTTGGGTTGAGGTGGACGATGGGTTTTTGGCAGATCGAATCTGATCGATGACTTCGTTGGCGATGCTGAGATACTGTTCTGATTGGAGAGGTGAGAGGGTGTTCAAGTAGCCCTCGCCGAAGACTTCATCGGGCAATTCGGCGGCTATGGCGGGATCGACGCCGAAGAGATCGCGCAGGGTATTGCCGTATTCGGTCTTGGTCAGGCGACGGATGACAAACGGACCTGGGTCTTTGGGGCTGAGAAATTTGAGGGTTCCGATCAGGTCGAGGAATTTTTGCCGCTCTTCCTCTGAAGGTTGATTGTCCGCGTCTTCGGGCGGCATGTCGTGGGCCTTCACATTGGCCAGAGCTTGCTTCCAGTGCCTGCGGGAGGTGGAATCGCCGGGGTTTTTGAGGGCGCCGAGGTAGTTGAGGCCGGCCTTTCTTCGTTTGTCGTTGTGACACTCCGCGCAGTAGGTTTTGACGAAGGGGGTCACGCCCTCAATGAAGGCTTTTTTGGGGTCTGCGATTTTTGAGTTGGAACTGTTTGGGGTTGGGGTCTGGGAGTGGGCAAATGGGATCTGTGAAAGCAGGGCCATCCAGAAGATCAGGAGGGTTGAGCTGAGAGGAGTGGTGGATGAGGTTCGACGCATCTGCAAAGGGGCCAATAGGCTACGATGGATCAACCTGGTCTCTATCCGAATAGAGCCCTGTTTGGCGTAAAAGGGATGCGTTGAATTTATGCCTTAGCTGCCCACGATTTGGAGCAAGGCGACCTTGAAGATGAGGTCGCTATTGGGTGGGATTTTGTCACCGACGGCGCGGTTGCCGTAGGCGAGGCGAGCGGGGATGAAGAGTTCCCACTGGTCGCCGGGTTTCATCAGCCTGAGGGCCTCTGACCATCCTGCGATGACTTGGCCGACGCCGAAGGTGGCGGGTACGCCGCGTTCGATGGAGCTGTCGAAGACGGTGCCATCGGTGAGGGTGCCGCGATAGTGAACCATGACGGAGTCGAAGAAGGAGGGGGAGCGTCCGTCGGCGGGACCGGAGGCGAGCACGCGGTATTGCAGGCCGCTGGAGGTGGTGATTTTGCCGGAGCTGTCCGGGGCTGGGGATGGAGCTGGAGTGGCGGCGCTGACGGTGGGGGCGGGGGACGCGGCGGGTTGTGGGGGCTGGTCTTTGGGGAGGGGGACGGCTTCTTTGAGGGGGGCGGTTTGGCAGCTTGCGGCGAAGAGGAGAACAGCGGGTGAGAGGCGTCGTGCGATCGAGGTCATGATGGAAGGAGGCGTGGGGTGAGAACGTGCTGAAGGGGGTGAATGAATGGAGTTGGGCTAGGTTGTCCTCAAGCTTAATATCGAGGGTTTCGATGACTTATGGTTGATGGCGATTGGGCTTGGCTTGTTTGGATGCTTGATGTTTGATCGGAGTCGTTGTCGACAAAGCAGGTGCAAATGAATACTTGTGGAGGAGAATTCGTCTTTAATTGCCTATGAAAAATCTCATCCCAACTTTGGCGCTTGTCGTTGGCTATTTGAATGCGGCGGGGCTTTCCTGTCTGGCTCAAGTCCCGGGCGTTCCGCGACCCAATCTTCCCGGTAGACCTGGGTTGAATAGTCCATCTGCGCCTGACTCGCCCGAGACGTTGAGTGCCAATTATCAGGTCACCTTTTCCGCGACTGCTGAAGGGAAGGCGCTTGGGGAGCTGAGCATGTTGACTTGCTCTCCCCAGGTTTCGGTCAGTGGTCCGCTCAATTCGGGGATGACTCCCACTACCTTTACCGTCAACGGAACTTTGGGCGAGAAGGATGGCGAGCTGCTTTTCAGTTATGGGATTGGCTTTAGTTTGCCTGTGACTTCGACAACGATCAGCCCGAAGACGGAAGGGCAGCAAGTGGTCTCGAACATTCAGTATCAGCAACACAGCTCACAGGGAATGCTTCGCATGAAACCCGGCACTGCCTATGAAGTGTTGAAGGCGGCGGGTGCTGTTTACACGATCACGATTAGTCCGGTGCCGTCGAAGTGAGTCGTGAAAACTTTGAGGTACGAGCAGAACGGATGCGGGCACTTACTCGTTTGATGGCTGTCGTGTTATCGCCGGATCTGAAACGTTGACTGAAGAATGAGAGTCATCCGCCGCCTCAATTTCGGTGAAGGGCCGCTTTATCGAGCTGTGCGACTTGAGGCACTGCGGGAATCTCCGGAGGCGTTTTCTTCGGGGTATGAAGAGGCAGTTGCTCGAAGTGAGCAAAGCTGGGCAGATCAAGCTGATTCAAGTGCCGCGGGCTTGAATCGAGTGACATTCGTCGTGATTGGAGATCGACCGGTAGGTTTGGCAGCCCTTTACCGCGATGAGGAGGACCCTAACCTCGGTGAGCTGGTTCAGATGTGGGTTGCGCCTGAGGTGCGTGGTGGATCGGTGGCGGCTGACTTGCTTTTTGAAGTGTTTCGCTGGGCTGGCTTCAATGGTATTTCGCACGTGAAGGCGGAGGTGGTGAAGAGCAATACCAGAGCTCTCAGATTTTATGAGAAGTTCGGTTTTGTGGCTTCTGATGTGGGGGCATTTGAATCCGCGTCCAGTTGGTTACTCATCAAAAGGGTTGACCTTGAAAATCTGTAAGGGGATTGGTTGATTGTATATCGAAGCTACGGGGTGGGGTTCCACTTCATGCAGCGGAAGGGGTGGTCGTCGATGAGGTTGGGGCGGAGGCCGGTGAGGCGGTCGGGGTGGTAGAACTGGACGCCGACGTAGTAGTAGATGGGGAGGATGACGGTGTCGGTGGAGATGAGGAGTTGTTCGGCCTGGGCGAGGGTGGCGTTGCGTTGAATGGGGTCGGCGAGGGTGGCGGCGTGATTGAGGAGGCGGTCGTATTCGGGGTTTTTCCAGCCGGTGCGGTTGTTGCCGGAGGCGCTGAGGAACATTTCGAGGAAGGTGTTGGGGTCGTTGTAGTCACCGACCCAGCTTGAGCGGCACATTTGGTATTGGAGGCCTTTCATGGAGGCGAGGTAGATTTTCCATTCTTGTTTGACGATTTGGACGGGGACGCCGAGGTGCTCTTTCCACATGGATTGGAGTTCGACGGCGATGTTGGTTTCGACGGTTTTGGGGAAGTAGAGGTATTCGATGCGGGGGAGGCCTTTGCCGTTGGGGTAACCGGCTTCGGCAAGGAGGGCGCGGGCTTTGACGGGGTCGAAGGTGAGGCCTGGGGGCGGGAGGTAGTGCTGGGTGCCGGCGCCTGGGGGAGTGAGGGACCAGGCGGGGATCTCGCCGAGTTGGGTGATTTTTTCGGTGATGCGTTTGCGGTCGATGGCGAGGGTGAAGGCCTGGCGGACTTTTGGGTTGTCGAATGGGGCGGCGTTGACGTTGAAGCGGGTGAAGTAGGAGCCGAGGAAGGGGCCGGTGTGGAACCAGGGTTTGGATTTGAGGGTGGCGGTGAGGGATGTGGGGACCATGCCTTTGTCCATGATGAGGTCGGCCTCGCCTGTGAGGAAGTAGTTGATGGCGGTGTTGGGCTCGGAGATGGGGAGGACTTCGATGGTTTTCATGGCGACGTTGGCGGCGTCCCAGTAGCGCGGGTTTTTGCGGAGGCGGAGGTGGTCGTCGAGTTTCCAGGAGTCGAGGAGGTAGGAGCCGTTGCAGACGATGTTGTGAGGTTTGAGCCAGGCGCCGCCGTGTTTTTCGATGGAGGGGAGGTGGACGGGGGCGAGGGTGGCGAAGGCGCAGAGGTCTATGAAATAGGGGGTGGGGTTTTCGAGGGTGACGGAGAGGGTGAGGGCGTCGGGGGCGGAGACGCCGACCTGGGTGAAGTCGGTGAGTTGGCCGGTGTGATAGGCGGCGGCGTTGGTGATGACGTAGAGTTGAGAGGCGTAGTCGGCGCCGAAGGAGGGGTCGAGGACGCGCTGCCAGGAGCGGACGAAGTCGTGGGCGGTGACGGGGTCGCCATTGCTCCAGAGGGCGTTGGGGCGGAGGTGGAAGATGTAGTGTTTTTTGTCGGGCGAGACTTCCCATTTTTCGGCGATGCCGGGGCCGGGGGTGCCGGATTCGTCGATGCGGCAGAGGCCTTCGAAGAGGGCGGTGGAGATGCGCATGCCGACTTGGTCGGTGACGACGGCGGGGTCGAAGGATTCGGGTTCGGCGCCGTTGATGAAGACGAGGTCGGCACGGTCGCGGACGCGGCCGCAGGCGGCGAGGGCGAGGCAGAGGAGGGTGAGGACGGCGAGGCGGGGCACGCTGGAGATTAACCGGGGATGGGGGCTCGTAAACTGTGGGGTGGGGAATTCACACGCCTGGGACAGGCGTGGTACTTTGGGGGTGCAGGGGCCACCGATTGACATCGGCGGCTACGGGAATTGGAGTTGGATTGTGGGGCGACAAGTGTGTTTTTGATGGTTAATCTGGATGCCGTGAGAGACGTTCTTTGGTGGACAGAATGATGTCAGGCTAATTGATGAAGTGCTTGGCAATGAAGATTGAACCCAGGATAAAAAAGGGCACTCCGATGCAGATGAACGCTACCGGCCAAAAGCCGAGGTTCTTGTCCAAGACGGAGCGGGCAGGGTTTTTCGGGTTGAAGTGCAAGGTGACTTTTTCGCCTGTATAGAATCCCTGAACAATGCGCGGACCGAATGCGACACGAGAGGAGTGGTAGGTGACACCATTGACGATGTATTCGTAAACGAGGTCTTGTGTTTCGACTCGACGTTTGTCGGATTGGATTTCGACCCGCTCTTTCACGGAAACAAGATGCCCGGTGGTTTCTATCCAGTTCCGGCTGCCTCTCCATTCGAGGGTTGCTTTGGCCCCTACGACTGTGCCCAAGAAACCGAGGGCAGAAAACACGATGCCAAGATCAAGACTCATTTGATGAGGATGTGCTGAAGCAGGTTGGTTGGCAGGACGTCAAGATGGGTATGCTAGAGTCTGCTTGGGGGGCTAGGTGAGGTGGGAGTGGTTGATGTTAGTCGGTTTTTGATTCAATGAATCCATTGGGATTTTGTTTCAGAAACTGGCCGACTGCTCCGACGAAGTCGCCTAAGTCAGTGGCGTCTGTGATGAATACGGGTGGGTCTGAGAGGGAGATGAACATTGGGATGAGGGATTGATCTCGCTGATCACTGAAGGAGAAAAGAATTGCCCAGGCTTTGGGGGTTTTCCAATAGGCGACGAGGTGCATTTCAGGCACTTTGCGGAAGGCGTTGACGCCTCTTTCGGTGTTGCTATTCCACACGTCGAACAAGGGTTTGATCGTGCTAATGTCTGTTGAGGTGTGCAGGGTCTTGTGGAAACGGGTGAAGGTTAGAAAGGGTTCGTGATTGGGGAGGGTTGATTTGTCTTTTGAGAGGAGGTGTTCGCCTTGTTTGTAGAAGCGGAATTCTTCGAATTCGTAGGTTTTTGAGGGGGTGGGGCTTTGGTAGTTGTCAGGGAATTTGGCCTTGGTGAGTGCTTGAGAGGTGAGGGGGGCGAGGGTGATGAGGAGGGTCCATGCAGAACTTCGAAGCAGGTGTGTCATGGGTATCGCGGGGGTTGAGTTGGGGGGATGGGATTGGGTTGGGGAGAGGAGGTTTTGGTCTGGAGTTTGCGAAGCCGAAGGTATGCCAAGGAGGCTATTATTTTGATGCGTTTTCGGTCCCGGGTGTTTGGTTTGTTTTTGCCTGTGGTGATGGTGAGGTGGGAGCGAAGAATTAGGGGTGGGTGGATGGGGGTTTTGGGTTTATGAGCGGGAGATTCACACGCCTGGGACAGGCGTGGTACTTTGGGGGAGGCAAGCCAGCGGCTTGCTCCACGGGCTAGGTGAGGAGGGTGCCGGGGGGGAGGGGGTGGCCGTGGAGGAAGGTGGGGGTGGGGAGGCGTTTGCTGCCTTCGAGTTGAACTTCGGTGAGTTCGAGGGCGCCGATGCCACAGGCGATGAGGAGTTTTTCGTGGCTGTCGAGGACGGTGCCGGGGAGGGGGCAGCTGGTGATTTCGGGATGGGGGATGGCGCTGAAGATTTTGAGTTGAGTGCCGGCGAGGTGGGTGTGGGTGCCGGGCCAGGGGTTGTAGGCTCGGATGGTGCGGGAGATGTGGGTGGCGGGTTGGGTCCAGTCGATGCGGCCGTGGGTGCGGGTGAGTTTGCCGATGTGAGTGGCGTGGGTGTTGTCCTGCGGGGTGCGGGGGGCGGTGCCGGCGGCGAGGAGGTCGAGGGCGTGTTCGAGCGCGGCGGGGGCGAGGTCGGCGAGGCGGTCGTGGAGGGATGCGCCGGTGTCGGATTCGGTGAGGGGGGTGCGAGTGATGTGGAGGATGTCGCCGGTGTCGAGGCCTTCATCCATGTACATGATGGTGACGCCGGATTCGGGATCGCCCTCGCGGATGGCGGCCTGGATGGGGGCGGCGCCGCGATGGCGGGGGAGAATGGAGGCGTGGATATTGAGGCAGCCGAGGCGGAGGATGTCGAGAACAGCGCGGGAGAGGATTTGGCCGTAGGCGACGACGATGGCGATGTCGGCCTGGAGGGGGCGGAGTTCGTCAAGGGCGTTGCGGATTTTGAGGGGTTGGAGGACGGGGATGCTGTGTTCGAGGGCGAGGGTTTTGGTGGCGGGCGGGGTGAGGATGAGTTTGCGGCCGACGGGTTTGTCGGGTTGGGTGACGACGGCGACGACTTGGTGTTTGGGAGTGTTGATGAGCCAGCGGAGGGAGGGGAGGCCGATGTCGCCGGTGCCGATGAAGAGGACGCGCATAAGATTTGGAAGGGAGCGGGAGGGTAACATGGGCGAGTGGGGTCACAACTGCGGGATGGAGGCAAAATGACGGGAATCCGTTTGTGAATCGGGAATTGAGGCTTAAGATCGTTCCCCTATGAGACAATGCGTTGTTTTGGGAATCTGTGTGCTGGCAGCTGTTGTCGGTGGGTGGTTGTTTTTGGGGATGCAGGATGGGGAGGTTCGAGTGGGTCTGGGAAGTGATTCGAGTTCGAAGGGTGCGGGGCTGATCGAGAAGGATGTGGATGCTGTTGAGGCGAGTGAGGTGGCTGAGGAGAAGGGGGTTGGGGCATCGGAGTCTTTGCTGACGCGATTGGCGGCGGACAAGGCGGCGACGAAGGCGAAGCGGGTGGGTGCCGGAGTGGCGTTGGATGCGCCTTTGATTCCGGGGCGGCAATGGCGGATGAGTGTGGGTGGGAAGACGGTGGTGATGGAGGTGGCGATGGATGAGATTTGGCTATCGGGAGGGAAGGAGGGGAGCGGGCTGCGGTCGATCCCGGCGCAACCGGATTTGGAATTGCTGCTGGCGGAGGCGGAGGCGTTGGCTGCGAGTCTGAGTGGGAGGGCGCAGTTGGTGTTGTATCCGAGGGGGACGGTGGTGCGGACGGAGGTGAATCGGCGATTGCTGACGGAGTCGTTTTTGGTGGAGTGGGATGGGCGGGCGGAGACGCGGCGGAAGCTGGAGGCGGCGGGGGTGCGGGATTTGAAGCAGCCGGAGTATGCGCCGGAGTTGTGGGTGGCGCGGGTGGAGGGGGATCCGGCGGCGGCTTTGAGGGCGATGGAGGCTTTGGAGGGTGCGCCGGGGTTGCGGAAGTTTGAGCCGCAGTTGGCGCGGCAGCAGCAGAAGAAGGCGGTGCCGAATGACACGCTGTTCACGACGCAGTGGCATTTGAGAAACACGGGGCAGGGGTCTGGCCGGGTGGGGGTGGATGCGAATGTGGTGGATGTGTGGGATACTAGGAAGGGGTCTGGGATTCAGATCGCGGTGGTGGATGACGGGGTGGATTTTGCGCATCCTGATCTTTTGCCGAACCGTGCGGCGACGGGGCATTACAATTGGAATGATGGTGATCCGAATGAGCCGTCACCGGGGACTGCGGCAGGCTTGGAGGATTTTCATGGGACGGCGGTGGCTGGAGTAGCGGCGGCGCGAGGGGACAATGGGATTGGGGTATCTGGAGTGGCGCCTGTGGCGACTTTGGTGGGGTTTCGATTGATTTCCGAGCCGTCGACGGATGTGGAAGAGGCGGAGGCGATGGGGAGGTTGAATGCGGACATTGCGATCAAGAACAACAGTTGGGGGCCATCGGATGATCCGACGACTTTGGGGACGATTGGGACGTTGATGCAAGCCTCGTTGGGGACGGCGGCGACGACGGGGCGCGAGGGCAAGGGGGTGATTTTGACGTGGGCGGCTGGGAATGGGCGGGAGGATCAAGATCAGTCGAACAAGGATGCGTATGCGAATAATCGGCATGTGCTGGCGGTGGCGGCGATGACGAACACCGGATTGCAGTCGAGCTACAGTGAGAGCGGGGCGAATGTGGTGGTGGCGGCGCCGTCGAGCGGGGGGACGCGGGGGATTGTGACCACGGATGTCAGTGGAACCCGGGGTTACAACAATGGGGCGAGGTCGGGGGAGCCGAAGGACAACAATTACACCAACACGTTTGGTGGGACGTCATCGGCGACGCCTTTGGTATCGGGAGTGGTGGCGTTGATGCTGGAGGCGAATCCGGCTTTGAGTTATCGGGATGTGAAGGAGATTTTGTTGCGGACGTCGGCTAAGGAAGCGCCGACATCGACGGATTGGATTCGGCAGACGGGCGGGCGGCCGGATTTGGCGCCGATTGAGCATCATCACGGGTTTGGTGGAGGACGAGTGGATGCGGAAGCGGCGGTGGCGATGGCGGAGGGGTGGACGAGTTTGCCGGCGCTGGCGGCGGTGCAGTCGGTGTCGAGCACTGTCAATACAACAGTGCCGGATGGAACGGGAGAGGTGTCGAGGGATTTTGTGTTTGGGAGCAGTCCGAGGCTGCGGGTGGAGACGGTGGAGGTGACGGTGAACATTGAGCACGCCTTCCGTGGGGATTTGGAGATTGAATTGGTCTCGCCGAAAGGGGTGCGGAGTCGGTTGGTGTCGGCTTCGGGATTTGATGATGGGTATGACCCTGATACGGAAACGGTGGGGCTGGGGTTTGAGCCGTGGACGTTTTCGAGTGTGCGGCACTGGGGGGAGGGGTCGGCGGGGACGTGGAAGGTAGTGGTAAAGGACAAGGCGACGCAGGACTCGGGAACGTGGAGAACGGCGACGGTGCGGATTTATGGGACGGCAGAGACGGTGCCGGATTTGACGAGTTTTGGGGCGGCGCAGATGTTGACGGAGGGTGATGATGCGAGTTTTACGGCGACAGCGACGGGGAGCGGTTTGGCGTATGAGTGGAGGCGCGAGGGGACAGCGGTGGGTGGGACGTTGACGGGGGCGTTTACGGTGCCGGGGATTTTGGTGAGTCAGGCGGGGAGCTACTCGGTGGCGGCGATGACATCGGTGGGTGAGGCGGCGAGTTCGACGGTTCCGGTGTCGGTGGTGCGTGAGGAAAATCAGAGTGTGACGGTGGTGCAAGGGAATCCGCTGACGCTGACGGCGACGGCGGCGGGGCCGGGGGTTTTGACGTATCAGTGGAAGCGCAACAA
>JAIYDW010000184.1 GCA_027487315.1 Verrucomicrobiaceae bacterium
ACGGCTTTGGCGGTGGCGGCTTTGGGGTTGTCGACGGCGACGACACAGGCGACGCGGGGCTTGTCAGCGGGGGCGAAACCAGCGAAGGAGACGAGGTATTGGTCGTCACGGTAGGCTTTGGTCTTGGGATCGTAGACACGGCGGGTGCCGGTTTTGCCAGCGACGCGGAGGCCTTCGATTTTAGCGCGGCTGCCGGTGCCATCGGTGACGCCTTTCTCGAGCATGAAGCGGACTTGGTCGGCGGTGCGGGCGGTGCAGGCCTGGCGGATGGGGACGGGGCGGCAAATTTCGAGGCGGGTGCCGTCATCGTGGAGGATGCGGTCGACGAGGCGGGGTTTCATGAGGACGCCGCCGTTGGCGATGGCGCCGTAGGCCATGACCTGCTGGAGGGCGGTGGCGGTCATGCCGTAGCCGTAGCTCATGCGCGAGAAGTCGACGGCGGTCCATTTTTCGAAGGGCTGCCAGCGGCCGCCGGGTTCTTTGCAGATGCCGAGGCCGGTGGGGGTGCCGAAGCCGAAATTGCGGAGGGTTTTCTCATAGGCGTCCCAGCCGAGGGAGCGGGCGATCTTATAGGTGCCGATGTTGCTAGAGTGGGCGAGGACGCCCCAGGCGGGCTGGGTGCCGAGGTTCCACTCGTCATCGTGGATGTCAGCGGTGCCGAGTTCGGAGGAGGAGTAGGAGCCAGTCTCGCAATCGATGGGCGTGTGGGGGGTGATTTTGCCGGCATCGAGGGCGCCTGCCATGGCGACGATTTTCATGACGGAGCCGGGTTCGTAGGCGTCGGAGACGGGGATGTTGCGCCAGTTGCCGGAGTTTTCCTCGATGTTGAGGTGGGGGCGGCAGGCCATGGCGAGGATGGAGCCGGTGGTGGGGTCGGTGAGGATGGCGACGACGCTTTTGGGGCCGTGGAGAGTGTAGGCTTGATCAACGATGGCTTCGACGCTGTCCTGGAGGTTCATGTCGATGGTGAGGAAGACATCGGAGCCGTTTTTGGCGGGGATGGTTTCGCCGCGGAAGAGGGGGAGTTCGACACCGCGGCGATCTTTTTCGATGAAGCGTTTGCCTGGGGTGCCACGGAGGATGTTTTCGCAGAGTTGTTCGACGCCCCAGATGCCGCCGGAGTCTTTTTTGGTGGCCCCGAGAGTGAGGGTGAGGCGGTCCTGGGAGGCGCGGCGGCGTTCGGTGCCGGGGCGGATGTAGACGCCGATGATGTGGCGGCTTTTGAGATAGGATTCGAGGTCTTCGGCGGCTTTGGCCGGGATGTCTGTTTTGACGACGGTGACGGGACGGGGATCCTGGAGGGCGGTGAGGATTTGGCTGGCCTCCATCTCGAGGGGTTGAGCGAGGGAGGTGGCGATGTGTTGCTGGTAGGTGGCGAGGAGTTCCTCGGTACTCATGCGAGAGGCGAGTTCCTCAGGCTTCACGTCCAGGATTTTGGCGAGATGGGTGCGGACGAGGGTAGGCTGGACGAGGTGGTCGTGGTCGGTGTGGAGTTCCCAAGATTTCTCGTCGAAAACGAGGTATTCGCCGGAGCGATCGCGGATGGAGCCGCGTTGGGCGGGGAGGAGGCGGACGTCTTGGAAGCGTTCGGCGGCGAGGTTGGAGAGGTGATCGTGTTGACGGACCTGGAACTGAAAAAGCTGATAGGTGATGACGGAGAACCCGACGAGCAACACGCTGGTCACGACCATGATGCGGGTGCAGATGGAGCGGTCTCGGCGGAGTTGAGTCTGGTTGGGGAGGGGTTGCATCAGCGGGTGGTTTTGTCGTTCACGAGGGTTTGGGCGACGGTTGGGTTGAGGGAAGGGGTGGTGGCGACGGCTTCGGAGGTGTCGATCCTGGAAAGGGAGATAATGGAGGCGGGTTCGATGGGTTTGAGAAAGGTGCCGCCAGCGGTGAGTCGTTCGTGGACTTTGTCGCGATTGAGGCTGGTATCGATGCGCTTTTCGAGGGCGTGAATTTCTTGATGGAAGAGGGCGATTTGATGTTCGATGCGGCGTTGTTCGTCGGCGAGGGCGGCGAGGCGATTGCGGGAGACGACGAAGGCGATGAAGGCGCTGGCGAGCGTGATGCAAAGCAGCGTGGCAACGGTGAGGCTGGCGACGCTGAGGCGATTGCGGTAGGCTGGGCGGCGGGTGTTGTTTGACATCGGGAGAAGGGAGCGGTCGGGGTTGCAACTAGAGGCGTTCGGCGGCGCGGAGGCGGGCGCTGCGGGAGCGGGGATTGCGAGCGATTTCTTCGGGTGTGGGGTCAATGGGTTTCCGGGAGAGGAGGCGGAGGCAGTGTTCGGGATTGGGGCGGGGAGCGGGCCACTCGGGGCGATCGAGTTCGGGGGTGGCGAGGAAGTGGAGGGTGTGTTTGGCGATGCGGTCTTCGAGGGAGTGGAAGGTGATGATGGCGAGGCGGCCACCGGGTTTGAGCCAGCGGGGGGCGCTTTGGAGGAGGTCCTGGAGGGCGCTGAGTTCGTCGTTTACGGCGATGCGGAGGGCCTGGAAGATGAGGGTGGCGGGATTGCGTTTGCCGCGTGGCGGGGAATGGCGGGCGATGAGGTCAGAGAGCTCCAGGGTGCGGGTGATGGGGCGGGAGACGCGGGCTTTGGCGATGATGTTGGCGAGCTGCCAGGCGCGGTTTTCTTCGCCGAAATCACGGAAGATGCGGGTGAGTTCTTCGACGCTGGCGGAGTTGATGATGTCGGAGGCAGGACGACCATTAGAGGGGTCCATGCGGAGATCGAGGGGGCCGTCTTTTTGGAAGGAGAAGCCGCGTTCGGGTTCGTCGAGCTGATGGCTGGAGACGCCGAGGTCGACGAGGATGCCGTCGAGGCCACTGATGCCGATTTCGGCGAGGATGTCGGGGAAGTGGCGGAAGTTGCCGTGGAGGGCGCAGAATTGGTCGCCGAAGGGAGCGAGGCGTTGAGAGGCGGCCTGCAGGGCGGTGTGGTCCTGGTCCATACCGATGACGCGAGCGCCGAGTTTGAGGAGGGCTTCGGAGTGGCCGCCGCCGCCGAGGGTGCCGTCGAGGAAGAGTTTGCCGGGGCTGGGTTCGAGCGAGGCGATGACCTCATCCAGAAGGACCGGGACATGATGGAACGCAGGTCCAGTGGGGCGATCGGGAGTGGGCATGAGGGGGGATCCTTTCCCAGGGCGGTGACTGAGGCCGCTGCGGCCCCAGGGCATGAGGTTTTCGTCGATGGCTGCGGGTCCGAACCAGGGCCAGCCGCCGGTTTGGGCGAAGCGGGGGAAGAAGGGGCGTGGTTGACTGAGGCGGAAATTAGAGAGCCACTTGAAAAGTGGGGGAAAGTCGAGCGAGTGGCGAAGAGCTGTCATTTCCGGGAGGAGTGTGGGAGTGAGTGCAGTGCGAATTATCCAAATTCAACGAATAGTTCCATAATCTTAATTATATGGGATAGCTTATAAAGACACTGGAAGTTTTGGCAAACATAGATTTTGCTTTTTTTGCCTTATAATGAGGCTAAAGCGAAGTATTGAGACTTTAGTTAGGGGATTGTGGGCCTTTTGACAGGCGATGATCCCTGAAGACGGATTCGAGGCGGGAGGGTGTGAGGGGCGGTGAGTCTGACCCAGGGTGGTTTGAGAAGATTTGTCATCGCCTCCCGATCAGCCGCCGCTGTGGTGCTAAGGCAAATGCGCAGGCTTTAGGCGGGGGTCGTCGAGATCGAGGCGGTAGAGGAGCTGGTTGTAGTCGTAGCGGGGGATGGGGGAGGGGTTGCCGGAGAAGGTGCGGGTGAGGGTGCCTTCGAAGTGGATGAGGCGGCCATTTTGTTGGTCGAGGAAGGGGTGGTGGGCGGGGTTATAGAAACTGTAGTTGGGATGGGTGGCGATTTGGACAGCGGTGCCCCAGGGGCCGGTGAGGTGGCGGCTTTCGGCGTACCAGACTTCGCCCAGGAAGGAATTTTTGCCGCCGTGCTGGACGAAGAGGGTGATCCAGCGCTGGCGATGAGGGTTCCATTGGAGGGTGCCACCATGGGCGATGACGGGGTTGCCGTCGGGGTCGCGGAGTTGGAGGCGGGCGGACTGGGAGGGGAGTTTGCCGGATTTGATGAGATCGGTTTCGGCTTTTTGAGTGATGGGAGGTTGGGATTTCTGCCAAATGTAGGAGTTGGTTTTGGGGTCGAGGGTGAGGGCTTCGTAGGAGGAGGGGTCGAGAATGGCGTCGAGGTTGGCGGGGACGCGGGTGGTGGGGAAGGGGTCGCAAAAGTAGAAGTGGTCGCTGTTTGCCTCGGTGACTCGGAGGGCGTGGGCTCGAGGGTACTGCCAGGTGTTGGTGAGGGGGAGATCGAGGATTTTGAGGAAGGTTTTTGAAGTGGGGTCGAACTTCATGAGGCCGTGTTCGAGGACTTCGGTGAGGGATTTTTGTCGGGTAAAGTGGGTGATGACGAGTTCTTCTCCATGGGTGTCGGTGACGGTGAGGAGGCCGAAGAGCCAGACGGGACCGGGATCGGGGAGAGGGGCCATGGGTTTGGCCTGTTGGTTTTTGGAGGTGAAGTAGTCGAAGGCGATGCCGTGCGCGGGGTGGAGTCCGCCGTGGACGGGAAGGTGGGAGAGGGCACCGGTGGCGTGGAAGTTGCCGAGGGGGTAGGCGGGGAGGTTGGTGTCGCCCCAGATCCAGAGGAAGCTGTTTTGGAAGGGGGTGACTTGGACGGAGTCGAGGCCGAAGACTTTGCTGTCGAGAAGTGGGCGGGGGTGGGGGGTGGCGCGACCGAGGAGGTGGGAGTCGCGGTAGATACCTTGGCCGCTGAGACGGCAGAGGCGTTCGGCGGGGAGGAGGCGCTGGAGGGCGATGCGGGCGGTTTGGCCTGGGTGGGTGGTGAGGGTTTGGCCTGTGTAACCGAAGCCGTCTTTGGGCTTCTCGTAGCCTGGGCTGGAGATATGGAAGTAGATTGGCTGGGCCATGAGGCCGGGTTCGTCGAAGGCGGCCCAGCCGGCGCTATCGGTGACGAGGGAAATGTCGTTGACGGTGTTTAGGGTGACCATGGGGATGCCGCGGCCGGTGGCGGCGTCGACGATGTGGATGCCGAAGGGGGCTGCGGCGAGTGTGTGGGAGAGAAGGAGCGCGAGGAGGGAAGGAAGGAGGGGGCGCATGATGGGAGTGTATTCGGAAAGATAGGGTGATGGGAAGGTGGAACTTGGAGAAGAGGGGGGCTTTGCGGGGAGCGAGTGGTGTTTGAATATGGATTGTGTTGGTGCTATGAGGGCGAATGACTTCTTCCGATGTGTTGCCAACTGCTGCGGTGTCCAAGTCGGGGCGCTACATCAGGATGGCTTTGGTGATGTTCCCGCTGGGGACGATATTGTTGGGGTTTGCTTCGTTTGGTATTTGGATGTGGAACAAGGATCGGGTGGAGGATCGCAACTTGCGGTATGCGAGTGCGTTGAGGCTGGGGCCGAGCGCGGAGGCTTGGGGTAAGCGGATGGAGGTCTTGACAGCGATCTCGGCGGGGAGTGAGGCGGACCGGCTGGCTTCGACAGCGAGTTATTTGGAATCGAGTTTGGGAGGAGAGGGGATGGGGTATAGTCCGGAGCGATTTGTGGTGGGGTTGGATGCCGGGCAGCCGGTGGGCGGGGTGGTGGTGGAGTTGACGGGTAAGCAGCGGCCGCGTGAAATTGTACTGGTGTTGATGTCGTATGGGGATGCTCAGCAGGTGGCGAAAGAGAATGAGGCGTTGGCGTCGTTTTTGACGTTGGCGAATTGGCTGACTGGGGAGCCGGTGGTGAGGACGCTGCGATTTGCGGCGTTGCCGTTGAGCGGGATGGATGAATCAGCGAAGCGGGAGGTGATGGTGAGGTTTGGTGAGGAGATGCGAAGGAGGAATGAGCGGGTGTTGCAGGTGGTCGATATGTCGGCGGTGGAGAGTGGGTTGAATGAATTGACGATCTCGGCGCTGGAGATGGCGGCGATTGGGGCAGTCAGCCGACGGGAGGTTTGGCCGAGAGTGGTGGATGAGAGTGAGGGTGGGTATGGAGGGGTGAGGAAGTTGGTGTTGGGTTTGGCGGAGAGACCTTAGTAAACGCAATAATATTGCGTTTGACAGGCGAATGAGTTGTTGCAAACTGATTGCTCTATGATGAGAGCTTTGCATTTTTCCGTCTTGCTTGGAGCCTTTGCGGTATTGGGATCGACGTCTGTTTGGGGACAGGGATCCAACCGGGATCAGTTTGAAGCGCAGAAGAAGGGGAGGTACAGCTACACGCCATTTACGGCGATGGGGTCACCGGTGGTTTTGCCGATGGATGGCAAGTTGGATGCGGCAGATTGGTACACCGGTTTGGATGTGAGTCTTGGGGGGGTGTTGTTTCCGCATTTGCATGTGGATACGGCGATTGGGACCTCGACGACGGATCAGGGGAACTTGCAGGTGGGGCATCATGATCCGAGCAGCAATGGTTTCACCTGGCAGAACATTGAGTTTGGGTTGTCGGGTCGATTCAACGAGTACTTTGAGGCGTTTGGGACGTATGCGGCGAATGTCAGTGCGGATGGCAAGTGGTCGGGGATTTATGAGGAGTGGTTTGGCAAATTACAGAACTTGGATGCGGGTGCGCTAGGAGAGTTTGAGGTGCGCGGGGGGCGGATCTACAACCGTTTTGGGATTCAAAACACGTATCACCCGCATGGGTTTGATTGGGCGGACCAGTATCTGGTGAATGGGCGGGTGTTAGGGGAGGATTCGTTGACGATTTTGGGGGCGGATGTGACCTGGAAGCTGCCGGTTTCCTGGACATCGCAGTTGGATGTGGCGGTCGGTGTGGCGCCGGAGGGGCATGGGGAGCATGAGCATGGAGCTCGGGAGGTGCCGGGTGCGCGATTTGAGGCGGAGGGCGCGGGTTTTGATGATGTGATGACAGTGGCGAACTGGACAAATATTTACAACTACAATGACTTTCACCAGTTCCGGGCGGGTGTTTCGGGAGCGTG
Source organism: Verrucomicrobiaceae bacterium (assembly GCA_027487315.1). Taxonomy (GTDB): domain Bacteria; phylum Verrucomicrobiota; class Verrucomicrobiia; order Verrucomicrobiales; family Verrucomicrobiaceae; genus JAGRPD01. The sequence continues at coordinate 6,937 of JAIYDW010000184.1, forward strand.
GGGGGAGAATCAGTATGGCCGGGGTACGGAGATTTATGGGGGGCACTTCGAATATCAGTGGCGGGAGAAAGGTTTTGAGCCTGGGGGGCGGTATTTCCGGTGGCGGACGGAAGTGATGTGGCGGCAGTGGGGAGCGATGAGCGGGGTGCTAGCGGGACATGATCATGGGCACGAGGAGGAGCATGGGCATCACGATGAACATGAGGAAGATCATCATGGGGAGGAGGATCACGAAGGAGAGTATGCGCATCATGATGAGCATGAGGAGGAACATCATGGGGAACATGAAGAGGATCATGATGACCACGAGAACGAGGCAGTTGAGCGCGCGAACTTCAGTGATTTTGGGTTTTACACGAGTTTGCTTTACGGGTTCAACAGTCGCTTTGAGGCGGGACTTCGGGCCGAGTATGCTGCGGGTGATGCGGTAGCCGGGTTGGATGATCGTTTTAGATTGAGTCCGGGGCTGACGTATTACATTAATGATGCGCGGACATTGAGGTTCCGTGTGCAATATAACTATGACCATTCCAATGAGTTCGGCACTGATCACAGTGTTTGGGGACAAGTGAGCTTTAACTGGGGTGGTCCGGAAGTGCGGTGAAGCTTTTTATCTGACTTGAATATGAAACCGATTTTATATGTGGCAGTCCTGTTGGGTTGGAGTGTGTTGACCAGCCATGCGGGGGTGAAGGTGGCAACGTTACATCCTTTGATTGGCGACTTGGTGAGGCAGGTGGGAGGGGCGAATGTGGAGGTGGTGGAGATCTTGAAGCCGGGGGGAGACGTTCACCATTTCGAGCCGATGGCGAAGGATATCGCGGCGATGCGCGGGGCGAAGTTGATCATGGCCTCGGGGAAAAATTTGGAGAGTTACTTGGAAAAGCTGCGGGACAGTGTCGGGGCGGGTGTGGAAGTGGTGGAGGTGGGGAAGTTGGTGCCGTCGGTGCTGATGGAGGCGGGGGAGGTGTTTGTTTGTTGTCCGGCGCATGCGAAGTCGAGCATTGATCCGCACTGGTGGCATAGTGCGGATGCGATGGGGAGGGCGGCGCGGGTGGTGGGGGACAAGCTTGGGGAGGTGGATCCGGCGAATAAGGCGGGGTATGAGGCGGGGGCCAAGGCGGCAGTGGCGAAGTTTTCGGACTTGAAGTCGTGGGCGAAGAAGGAGCTGACGGTGATTCCGAGATCGGACCGGAAGTTGGTGACGGCGCATGCGGCGTTTGGGTATTTTTGCAAGGAGTATGGGTTCAAGTCGATTCCTGTGCTGGGGTTGGGTCGGTCAGATGATGCGACGCCGCAGTATTTGGCTGAGTCGATCGAGATGATCCGGTCGAACAAGATCCGGGCGGTGTTTCCTGAGGATCAGGCGAATCCGAAGGTGTTGGCGGAGATGACGCGGAGTACAGGGGCGAAGGTGGGCGGGGCGTTGGTAGCGGATGGGACGTCGCCATCGGCGCACACGTTTGAGGCGATGCTGAGGCACAATGTGGGGGTGATCGTGGCGGCGCTGAAAGGGGATTGACCTGGGCGGTGTTATTGCCACCTTGTTGCATTCCTTCATGCGTGGTTCACCGATGCTTCACCTTCTGTTGCTGATAACGGCTTTTGTGCTGTTGTCGGTGCCGCTGCGGCATTTGACGGGTGCAGTAAAGAGCGAGTCGGGGCAGGCGGTGGCGGGTGCTTCAGGGGTGGTGGAGGGGATGGAGGAGCATCCGGAGGGGGAGCATGTGCATCGGGTGCCGGTTCGGATTCGGGTGCGGTATGCGCATGCGCCTGAGATGATGCGATTGGAGGTGGGGGAGCGGGATTTGTTGAAGGGAGCGAGTTTGGGGACGTCACCGGTGGAGTGTGACGCGGAGATGGAGATTGGGCATGAGGGCAATGAGTTTGTGTTGGAGGTGAAGTGGCCGGAGGGCGTGGGGGCGACGGCGGTGACGGTGGAGTTGGAACCGGAGGGATTGGACATGCGGTCCGAGACGCGATGGTCTGAGGGGGGGGCGATCAGCGATGTGCTGACGTTTGTGTGGTGATGAGCGGGGCGCGTTTGGCTTCAGAAGAGCAGGCTCATCCGCATGGGCATCCGGATCATGTGTGCTGGGGTGGCAAGCCTGGGGAGGCGCATCATCATGTGTTGAAGGTGACGGGGTTGTCCGTGAGTTATCGTGAGGTGCGGGCGTTGGAGTCGGTGGGGTTTCAGACGGAGTGCGGGCGGAGCATTGCGCTGGTGGGGCCGAATGGGGCGGGCAAGAGCACACTTTTGAAGACTCTGGCGGGCTTGTTGGTGCCTGATGAGGGGGACATCCAATGGAGGGGCAAGAAGCTGACGCAGTCGAGTTTTGAGATTGCTTATTTGCCGCAGCGCGGGGAGGTGGATTGGGAGTTTCCGATTACGGTGCGGGGGTTGGTGGAGATGGGGCGGTATCCGAATTTGGGATGGTGGAAGCCGTATTCGAAGCATGATGAGGAGATCGTGGCGCGGGCATTGGCGGCGATGCAGTTGGAGGATGTTCAGGATCGGCAGATCAGTGCGTTATCGGGCGGGCAGCAACAGCGGGCGTTTGTGGCTCGGGCGCTAGCGCAGGAGGCGCATGTGTTGCTTTTGGATGAGCCTTTTACCGGGTTGGACAAGCCGGCGCAGGACAATTTGGCGGCGTTGTTTCGCGAATTGACGCGGGAGGGGAGGCTTCTTATTTCGAGCCATCATGATTTGGCAACGGTGCCGACGATTTTTGATGAGGTGCTGCTGATCAAAAGGCGGGTGGTGGCGTTTGGGGCGGTGGCGGAGGTTTTCACGCCGGAGGCGATTGCGGAGGCTTACGAGAGCTGAGGAACTGACTATGGATGCCGCGACACACAGTCTTCCAACGCTTGCTGATTTTTTGGCGGAACCGATCGCGAAGCGCGCGCTTTTGGCGTGTGTGATGATTGGGTTTTCGAATGGGTTTGTGAGTGCGTTTGTGGTGTTGAGGAAGTCGGCGTTGAAGGTGGGGACGCTGAGTCATGCGTTGCTGCCGGGGATTGCGCTGGCGGTTTTGATGGCGGGCTTGACGCAATGGAGTCTTTTGGGTGGGGCGGTGTTTGCGGCGTTGATCGTGGGGTTGGGGTCGGTGTTTTTGTCGCGAACATCGAGGTTGGATCAGGATACGGCGATGGGGATTTTGTACACGACGGCGTTTGCGGGGGGGTACATCATTTTGCAGCGGTTGAGTGTGCGGCAGAAGCTGGATGAGTGGTTGTTTGGGAGCATCGTGGGAATGGCGGACAGTGATTTGTGGATTGCGTTCGGGATCAGTGTGGTGGCGGTGCTGACGCTGACGGCGTTGCAGAGGCCGTTGTTGATTTATTTGTTTGAGCCGAACATTGCGGCGAGTTTGGGCGTGCCAGTGCGGTTGTTGAACTATGCGACGTTTGCGGTGGTGATTTTGGTGCTGGTTTCTTCGTTGCAGGCGGTGGGGTGCATTTTGAGTGTGGGGCTGATGGTGGCGCCAGCGGCGACGGTGTATTTGCTGACGGACAATGCGCGGACGCTGTTCTGGGGGGGCGGGTTGATCGGGGCGATCGGGTCGGTGACGGCGTTCTTTTTGTCGTATCCGCTGGGGTGGTCGGTGAGTGCGACGATTATTCTGGTGCTGGGTGCGTTTTTTGTGCTGGCGTATGTTTTCAGTCCGAGATACGGGCTGATACGATGGGGGCGAAGGGTCGACAAAGTCGTTGCGCAGGGGGCGGCTGGTGGCAATGGGTGATGGTTCATGTCTGCTGCTTTGACTTCCGCTTCTGACCCCGCCGTTCACGTCATCACTCATTGTGAGGTGTGTCAGGGGACGCAATTTACCACGTTAGCGACGACAGACAGGGAGGGGAAGGCGCTGGGGACGGTTTTGTGCGAGGGGTGCGGGTTGGTTTTTACAAATCCGAGGCCGACGCCGGAGGCGGTGAAGGCTTACTACAAGGATGCGTATCGGGTGGAGTATAAGGCGTCGTTGCAGCCGAGTCCAAGGCATGTGTATCGGGCGGGGCAGGTGGCGGTGGAGCGGATTGGTTATTTGAAGCCGCTGCTGAGTCCGGGGTGCAGGGTTTTGGACTTGGGGGCAGGGGGTGGGGAGTTGTTGTATTTGCTGCGGTCGCAGGGGTATGAGGCGTCGGGCATTGAGCCAAACGAGGGGTATGGTGAGTTTGCGAGGACGGTGTTGGGTTTGTCGGTGCAATTGGGTGGGTATCAGGAGGCGAAGGTGGAGCCGGGGAGCATGGATGTGGTGACGGCGTTTCACGTGGTGGAGCATTTGGAGCATCCGGTGGAGGCGATGCGGGTGATGAAGGGGTGGTTGAGGCCGGGGGGGCAACTTTTGGTGGAGGTGCCGAATGTGGCTTCGACATGTCAGTGGCCGGGGAGCCGGTTTCACTTTGCGCATTTGTTTAACTTCAGTCCAAAGACGCTGCCGATGGCGGGACGGATGGCGGGGCTCGAAGTGGTGCGGACTTTTACGTCGGAGGATGCGGGGAATGTGATGTGTGTGTATCGGCGGCCGGAAGTGGAGGTGGCGGTGGGGGCAGGTGCGATTCCGGGGCACGCGGCGGAGGTGGGGGCGCTGGTTCGGGGGCATACGGCGCTGAAGCATGCGTTCACGGCGGCGCCTTATGTGCGGCCGGTGGAGCGGTTGTTGAGGCGCGGGCGGGAGAAGAAGGTGCTGGGGAAGATGCAGGATCCGCGGGCGCTTTTGGATGCGGCGGCGGCGCAGGTGGGGCGGTGAGGGGTGGGGTGGAATCAGGTTATGGGAGGGTGAACGCGCCGTCGTATGGTAGGCGTTTTGGCGTCAAGCGGGTGCATTTGAGGTTGGCGGTAAAAGGTTGATATAGAACAGGTTGTCGGATTTTGTCAGCAGAGCAACCAAGCCGTGAAGGCTGAGACTGCCTTGGAGGTGCCGGATCACGATCTTTTCTGCCGAGGGGTACTTCCTCAGCGGGATCACAAAGGTGTCCGCGGTTGCTTGCCGATGTCCACGAGATTGCCGAAGAGGTCGACTACCACCACATTACCCTGGGGACAAACAGCTGCACGGAGAAGTCCGTATTCTCCTCGGCATCAAAGAACAGCGTTGCCACCAGATTGCGACTGTTGATGCGGGATCGTGCTATTGAGATTTCCAGTTTTCCGGTGCCCTGCGGGGTTCCTGCGGCCACCTGCCAGCTGCGCGGTTGATCGGAAGAAAGTCCACCCTCCTGCCGAATTCCAGTCACCCAAGCCGGTAGTGACACCCCATCTGGCAACTTTTGAGTCCCCCAACGCGCGTCAAAACTTAGCTCTGCCACTTCCAGTGCTGCCCCCTAGGCTACTTGGATCCCAATCCCCATCAGACAAAAAAGCACGATCTTGTTCATTGCCGAGTTATCCCAAAACCCAAACAAGATGTCAAACTAGAAGGTTCTCTCACGTTCCGGGCGTGTTTTGCGCAAACGATCGCCTTGTCTTTTTATTCTGGAAGGTCAAGATGGGTGCCATGCAATCCTGGTATTACTCGAAAGACCGTGAACAGCGAGGTCCTGTGTCGTTGGATGAGTTGCGTAGGTTGGTCGGTAGTGGTGAGTTGAAACCTGATTCGGATTTGGCTTGGACGGAAGGAATGACGGATTGGAAACCGCCGGAGAAAATTCCGGAACTCTTTTCAAGTAACTCTCCAACGGTTGCTTCGACCTCACAGGGCGGGTTCAACCCGTACGCAGCGCCCGTGACGTCTCCAGAGAATCTGCTCGCCCCGCTGACGGGTGGGACGATGATTGAAATTGAGCCGGGATCGGTGGATTTGGAAGTGATGGGCTGCCTGCGCAAAGGCTTTGAATTGACCAAGCGGCACTTTGGCACGCTGATGCTCATTGGATTTGTTTACTTCGTGGTTTCTATTCTAATCGGGGCTGTGGAAGGGCTGATCTCAAATCTGTTGGTTCCGCAAAACACGGGTGAGTCGGGTGTCGTTTTTCATCCTTTGATGATTCCGATCAAATTGGCATCGTCTCTCGTCTCAGTCGTGCTTGCGGCCGGACTGACGCGCGCGTCTTTGAATATCGTTTCGGGGAGTAAGGCAACTGTAGGAGACCTGTTTAGTCAAATCGGGAAAGTGGTCACCCTCTCCCTCGCGACCCTCTTGTTTTACATCATGTTGGGTTTCGGTTTTCTTCTATTCATCGTGCCCGGAGTTTATGTGGCATTGCGTTTTGGTTTTTTTGTTTCCGCGATCGTGGACCGCGATTTGGGACCGATTGAAGCCCTCAAGTACTGCTATCGGATCACCACCAATAATGCGCTGTCTCTTTTTGGTCTGTTCATCCTTTCGATGGTGATTATCATCGCAGGTATGGTCGCACTTTTTTTTGGATTGCTCGTTGCCATCCCTGTGGTCACTCTTGCCTTTAGTGTGGCATATCGCTTTTTGCAATATGGTCCAGAGGCGATGCGGGTCACTGAGAGTTCGAATGGGAGTGCGCTTGCAGGTCGTTGACGCAAAAAGGTGGAAAGGTTCGGGAGGGTGACGTGCCGGCTATTGGGAAGCGGGTGATTGTTGTTTGATGAGGTTGCGGAGGAGGGTGGTGAGGCGGGTGGCGCCGCTTTGGTCGAGGTGGCCGGGGTCGCTGAAGTCTTCGGGGGGGAAGTTGTGGTGGCCGGCCCGGTGGATGTCTTCGAAGTGGACGTTGGGGAGTTGGTCGGCGAGGGCGCGGAGTTTGCCGACGACGAGGGCGTCGTGCTCGGCGGAGAGGCCGTCGGGGTCACAGGCTTTGCCGTCGCGGCCGAGGGGATGGTTGGGTGGGGTGAAGAGGAGGACCTGGATGCCTTTTTGATCGAGGGCGGTAACGGTGGAGACGAAGAGGTCCCACTGGGGTTGGTCCCAGGTGAAGCGGACGATGTCGTAGAAGTCGTGGAGGAATTTGGCCTGGGCGGCGGGGGTGGAGACGTCGGGGGAGTGGCCGTCGGGTCGTGGGGTGGAGCCGTCGGGTTGGGTGCCGGCGGGACAGATTTTAGTGAGTTGAGCGAGGGAGACGGGTGGGGTGGCGTCGAGGATGGGCCAGAGTTTGGCTTGGTTTTGGAGGTCGTAGCGGCGGCCGTGGCTTTCGGTGAAGAGGTCGAGACGGTCGGAGTCGCGGCGTTGGGTGTTGAAGTAGCGGGGGCAGATGCCCCAGACGATCCATTTGAGATTGGGGAGGGGGAGGAGGTAGTCTTTGGCGAGGATGGATTGGAGTTCCATGTTGCTGCCGGGAGGGGAGAGGTTGAGGGCGCTGGGGAGTTGGGGATCGGAGTCGAACTGGCTGGTGAGGACGCCGACGCCGGTGCGGGAGTTGCCGAGGGCGACAATATTGAGTTGGGGGCGGAGTTCCCAGTAGAGGCGCATTTGTTTGGAGATGGCGGTGCCGTATTGATAGCGGAAGCCGTTGGCGACGGGTTGGGTGGCGGGGGGGACTTCGATGTAGAGGGGGGAGTCGTAGTCGTTGAGTTCGTTGGACTGGAAGAGGTCGTCGGCGCCGCGGACTTTTTCGAAGGGGAGGATTTCGGCTTGGATGATTTGGCCGAGTTCGGAGGGAATGGATTGTTCTTTGGAGTCGACGACGGCCCAGTGGGCGAGCTGGATTTTTTGGGCGGTGAGTTCGCCGTGGAGGACTTCTTTGACGGTGTAGGCGTGGAAGACGAGGCCTTCGGTGTAGGGTTGGACTTGGGCGAGGGAGGGGGGAGGGGAGGTGGCGAGGCGTTCGAGTTTGACGATGAGGGCTTTAGGGACGGTGGGTGTGGGTGGGTCTCCGCAGGCGGTGAGGAGGAGACAAAGGAGGAGGAGGCGGCGCATGGGGGGATGAGTTCTGGCAGAAAGAAGGGGGGCAGAAAAAAGGGGAGATGGGTACGAGGACGGGGATGTGGGCGGGGACGAGGACGAGGAGGAGGAGGAGGAGGAGGAGGACGGGTTTAGGGGGGGAGGAGGAGGGTGGGGAGGGGCTGGATGGCGCTGGGGGCGAAGCGGGGCATGCGGGTGCCGGGGGTGGGCTTCGAGTTTGGGGCGGTGAGGCGTTGGAGGAGGGAGGTGGGAGTGTGGGTGGAGGGGAGTGCGCTGAGGGACGGGGGGAGATTTTGGAGGTCGTCGTTGGGGAGGAGGCGGAGGGTGGAGGTGAAGTAGGGAGCGCGGGCGATTTCGGGGCCGCCGCGGCCGTCGTGGTCGTGGCAAGCGAAGCAGTTCAGCTTGGAGAGTTGGTGGGTGAGTTGCTCGGGTGGGGTGAGGGTGGGTTTGGGTTGGGATTGGACGGCGGTGAGGGCGAGGCGGAGGGCGCGGGTTTGGAGGGGGCTGAGGTCGTAGTCGGGGATGCCGGAGCGGGTTTGGGTGGAGAGGCAGCCAGTGGGGGAGGAGGGGGAGAGTTTGATGAGGGCTGGGAGCGGAGGAGGTGGGGGATGTTGGTCGCCGGTGTCGTGACAGGATTGGCAGCGGTTTTGGGCGAAGAGGGTTTGGCCGAGGGCGATGGGTTGAGGAGGAAGATTGAGGATTTTGCGTTCTTGGAAGGCAGCGGGGATGCGGCCGGTGTGGAGGTAGGCGGCGATGTCGGCGGCTTCAGCGGGGCTGAGGTGCTGGGCGGGCATGCGGCTGGAGGAATGGGTGGCGAGGGGGTCGAGGAGGAAGGCGGTGAGGGCGGGGTGGGAGTAGTCGTCGGCGAGGGCAATGGGGGAGGAGGCGAGGGAGGGGGATTCGAGGTCGGCTTCGGGGGGGAGGCTGGGGGGGCGGTAGTCGGTGGCGGGTTCGTGGCAGGCGACGCAGCCGAGGGTGTGGTAGAGGATTTTGCCCTGGGCGGGGTCGCCTGGGGAGGTGGTGGGGAGGGGGGAAGTGAGTGAGGCGAGGTAGGTGGCGAGGGCTTCGATGGTGTCGGGATCGGATTCTTGATTGCCGGCGAAGAGGCCGGGCATTTGGGTGCCGGGTTTGCGATGTTGGGGGCTGCGGATGAGGCGCCAGAGAGCGTCGATATCGAGTCGGGAACCGACGCCGGAGAGGTTGGGGCCGGCTTTGGGGCCGATGAGGGGAGACCAGGCGGTGGGAGGGGCGTGGCAGGAGGAGCAGTTGAGTTCGGCGAGGAGGATGAGGCCGCCCTGGGTGAGGAAGGCGTCGTCGTCTTCGGGGAGGTAGAACTGGTCGAAGGTGAAAACGTGAGGGTGGTCGAGAGGAGCGGCTTTGAGAGGGTGGGCGAGGGAGGGGAAGGGGATGGAGAGGAGGATGAGGAGGCCGGCGGCGATTGTTTGGAAAAAATCGCGAGCGAGAGTGTTGGATGCTTGCGTGGGGGACCGCATTTGCTGCAGCATGGGAGGACGATGAATCAAATCAACCTGCAAAATAGAACGGCGGTGGTGACTGGTGGGGCGAGGGGTATTGGACGAGCGATCGTGGAGCGATTGCTTGAGTCGGGGGCGAGCGTGGTGATTTGGGATTTGGACATGGTGGTAGCGGAACAGGCGCGGGTGGAATTGGCGGGGATGGGTCGGGTGATGGCGGTGGAGGTGGATGTGACTGAGTTGGGGTCGGTGAGTCGGGCTGTGGAGGCGACGGTGGCTGAGATGGGGAAGATTGATATCCTGGTGAATAATGCGGGGATCGCAGGGGCGAATGCGACGGTGTGGCAGACGGATCCGGCGGAGTGGAAGCGGGTGGTGGACATCAATTTGAACGGGCCGTTTCACTGCTGTCACGAGGTGGTGCCGGAGATGTTGCGGTATGGGTATGGGCGGATTGTGAACATCGCGTCGATTGCGGGCAAGGAGGGGAATCCGAATGCGGCGCATTACAGTGCGTCGAAGGCGGGAGTGGTGGCCTTGACAAAGTCGCTGGGGAAGGAACTGGCGCAGAAGGGGGTGATCGTGAATTGTGTGACGCCGGCGGTGATCGAGACGGATATTCTGAAGCAGTTGGAGGCTTATCACGTTGAGTACATGCTTTCGAAGATTCCGATGGGGCGGTTTGGGAAGACAACGGAAGCAGCGGCGCTGGTGGCTTGGTTGTGTTCGGAGGATTGCTCGTTTACGACTGGGGCGGTGTTTGACTTGTCTGGGGGGCGGGCGACTTATTGAAATGGGGTGAGGTGAGGGAGGGGGGAGGATTTGCGGTTCAGATTGAAGCCCCTCTTGCGTCGGGGGGCATTCTGGGTAGGGAAGGTGGTCCCGACCTGATTCATGATGCCAACCACCCGTTCTTTCGAAATCACCGGCCTTTTTGACAAGGAAAGTGACTGCCACAAGCTGCTGTATGCGCCGGTGAGCCATCCGTGGACTTATCGGGAGACGGTGGTTTACAATGTGACCTTTGAAGGAGAGGCGGGAGCCTTGGAGGCGTTTGTGGGGCGGGTCTTGGTGGATCCGATTTCTCAGGCGATGCAGGACGGCAGTGGGAGCGCGTTTCCGGCTGCGGCGTTTGTGTTGGAGTATGGGATGAAGGGCGGGGCGCTGGATTTGGAGAAGGAGACGATTTTGAATTACTATCGGGCATTGCCGGAGCCTGGGTTTAACATTCAGAAGCTGGTTTTGCGGCGACGGGTGTATGTGTTTGGAGAGGGTGCGGATTCGGCGCCCTTTGTGAAGGATGTTTGCAATCCGGCCATTCACACGTGGGAGGTGAAACAGCAGGCGGCGGCGTGATCGTGACACGTGACACCGAAACTCAATTGAATTAAGACGTCCGTTTCAGGGCACCGAAAATTTTCAGACCATGTCAGACACTTCCCAAGCCGTTTTTCGCCACATTCCCATTCGCGATCTGAGTGCAGATCAACTTTTGGCCCTGAGTCAGCAGATGAAGCTATCGCTATCGAAAGTGGACATGCTGGCGGTGCAGGCGATGTATCAGGAGGAGAACCGGGAGCCGACGGATGTGGAGTTGGAGGTGATCGCGCAGACTTGGAGCGAGCACTGCAAACACCGGATTTTCAATGCGAAGATCAAGCACACGCTGAACGGTGAGGAAGAGGTGGTGGACAGTCTTTTCAAGACGTACGTGAAGGCGGTGACGGAGAAGATTTGGAAGGACAAGCCGGATTTCATTTTGGGGGCGTTTGTCGACAACGCGGGGTTTGTGAGGTTGGATGAGACGCGGGCGGTGTGTTTGAAGGTGGAGACGCACAATCATCCGAGTGCGATCGAGCCTTATGCGGGGGCGAACACGGGCTTGGGCGGGGTGATTCGGGATATTCTGGGAGCGGGCAAGGGGGCGAAGCCGATTGGATCGCTGGATGTGTTTTGTTTTGGGCCGCCGGATGTGAAGGAGAGCGATTTGAAGGCGAAGGATGTGATTCATCCGCTGGGGATCATGCGCGGAGTGGTGCGAGGGGTGCGGGATTATGGGAATCGGATGGGCATTCCGACGGTGAACGGGGCGATTCAATTTGATGACACCTACATTTACAATCCGCTGGTGTTTTGCGGGACGGCGGGGGTGATTCCGATCTCGGACATCGCGAAGGAGGTGAAGCCGGGGCATTGGTTGATTGCGGCGGGTGGTCGGACGGGGCGGGATGGATTGAAGGGGGCGACGTTTTCTTCGGCTTCATTGACGACGGACAGTCATGAGGAGGATCAGACGGCGGTGCAGATTGGGAATCCGATTGAAGAGAAGAAGGTGGCGGATTTTATTCTGGCAGCACGCGACAAGGGGTTGATTCAGTTTGTGACGGATTGCGGTGCGGGTGGCTTTAGCAGTGCGGCGGGTGAGATGTTGAGTGAGGTGGGTGGTGAGGTTTGGCTGGAGAATGCGCCGTTGAAGGAACCGGGGCTGGAGAGCTGGCAGGTGTTTATTTCGGAGTCGCAGGAGCGGATGGTGATGGCGGTGGAGGAGGAGGCGATTCCGGAGTTGGAGCGGTTGGCGGCGATGTTTGAGACGGAGCTTTGCCGGTTGGCGAGGGCGGATGGCAGCAAGCGGCTGAAGGTGTGGCACTACGGTAGTTTGGTGTGTGATTTGCATGTGGAGAAGTTGCATGAGGCGCCTCGGCGAGAGATGCTGGCGCGGTGGCGAAGTCCGGCGGTGAAGGAGCCGAAGGTGGCGCTGAAGCCGTCGTCATGGACGGAGACGTTGAAGACGATTTTGGGAGATTTCGCGATTGTGTCACGCGAGCCGATCATTCGGGAGTATGACCATGAGGTGCAGGGCAATACGGTTTTGAAGCCACTGGCTGGTGCGTCGGGTGATGCACCACAGGATGGGGCGGTGATTCGGGTTGCTGGGAGTCCGCATTTGATGGCGATGGGTTGCGCGCTGCTGCCTGAACTGGGCAAGACGGATCCGCATGCGATGGGTCGGGCGGTGGTGGATGAGTGTGTGCGGCAATTGGTGGCGGTGGGGGCTGATCCGGATCGGTTGGCGATTTTGGATAACTTCTGTGTGGGCAATCCGGACAATGAGCAGGAGTTGGGGGCGCTGGTGGAGTGCACAAAGGGGATGGCGATCAGTGCGTTGGCTTATGGGGCGCCGTTCGTGTCAGGGAAGGATTCGTTTTACAACTACTTTGTGACGGATGAGGGGCCGGTATCGATTCCGGTGACGCTGTTGGTGAGTGGCATCGGCATTGTGGAGGATGCGGCGCATGTGGTGGGGGCGTCACTGCGGCATGTGGGCAGTAAGATCTGTGTGTTTGGTCCGACGAAGCGAGGTTTGCGCGGGAGTGTGTTGGGCAAGTATGTGAGTGGGTGCGGATTGGAAGCGCCGCCGGAGTTTGATGAAGCGGAGGCGCTGGAGCGGTATCGGAAGTATCATGGGTTGGTGAAGCAGGGGGCGATTTTGAGCACGCATGATGTGAGTGAGGGCGGTTTGGGGGTGGCGCTGGCGGAGATGGCGTTTTCGGGCAAGGCGGGGATTCGGGCGGACTTGGATCGGGTGCCAGCGGAGGCGGGTTGCACAGCAGCGGAGGTTCTTTTTGGTGAGACACCGGCGCGGTTGGTGATCGAGGTGGCGTCTGAGCACATGGAGGCGGCGAGGCAGGCTGGGCTGGTGGTGATTGGAGAGAGCACGCGCGAGAAATGGCTGCATTTGACCTATGCAGGGAACACGCTGATTGACGCTTCGGTGGCCGAGTTGAAGGCTATATGGAAGTCGGGTCTGACGCCTTATTATTGAACCAACAGAATTGTTTTTTTTCACATGCCTCACGCACTGCTCATTAAATTTCCCGGGACCAATTGCGATGCCGAGACGGCTCGCGCACTGGAGGCTGCCGGTTTTACCGCCGAGGTGTTGCCGGTGGCTTTGTTGGATGAATCGGCGCTGGACCGGACGCAGTTGGTGGTGTTCTCCGGTGGCTTCAGTTATGGCGACTACGTGATGTCCGGGCGGATTGCGCAGTTGATCACGAAGAACAAGTTGGGGGATCGCCTGAGGAAGTTTGTGGATGACGGTGGTTATGCTTTGGGGATCTGCAATGGGTTTCAGATTCTGGCGCAGATGGATTTGCTGCCGAAGGCGAGTTTGATTCACAATGCGAGCGGGCGCTTCATGTGCCGGTGGGTGCCGTTGAAGAAGAATGGGAGCAAGGTGAGTCCGTTTTTGAGTGCGTTGCCGGAGCAGTTTGAGTTGCCGGTGGCTCATGCTGAAGGACGTGTTGTGACGATGGCGGGGGATGCGGCGGGCTATGTGAAGAGTGGTTTGGCTCCGCTGTTGTATGGGGCTGATGTGAATGGTTCGACGGAGGGGATTGCGGGGTTGCAAGATGAGACGGGTCGGGTGTTTGGGCTGATGCCGCATCCGGAGCGCTTTTTGTTCAAGGCGGATCATTATGATCCTGACTGGAGCGGAGCGGAGCAGGGGTGGGGGTATTACTTTTTCAAGGGCGCGTTTGAGGCGATGACGGCTTAATTCAAAATTTTTTAATTTCATGGCGAAGCACACTTATAAGCAATCAGGCGTGGATATTCACGAGGCGGCGGCCTTTGTTGATGACATTGGGGCGATGGTGAAGCGGACGCAGAAGAAGCGGAAGTTGGCCAATGCTTTCGGTTTGTTTGCTGCGGGGTATGACCTCAGCAAGTTCAAGGAGCCGATGATCTTCACAGGTTGTGATGGGGTGGGGACGAAGCTGGAGTTGCTGCTGAAGTACGACCTGCTGGAGAATGCGGGTAAGGACTTGGTGGCGATGAATGTGAATGATGTGCTGACCACGGGTGCGGATCCGATTCTGTTTTTGGATTACGTGGGGGTGAACAAGATCAATAAGCGGCAGTTGGCGCGGATCATTGCGGGGATGTGTGAGTATCTGGAGTCGTGCAACTGCATCCTGGCTGGGGGTGAGACGGCGGAGATGCCGGGGGCGGTGTTGGACGGGATGGTGGAGTTGTCCGGGTTTGCGATTGGGGCGGCGGAGAAGCGGGATGTGTTGAACCCTGGTGAGATCAAGGCGGGTGACGTGTTGGTGGGATGGCCGAGCGCGGGGTTTCACGCGAACGGCTTCAGTTTGGTGCGTCGGGTGATTGAGAAGGAGAACATCAAGCTGACGAAGAAGGAGGCGGCGCAGTTGCTGGCTCCGACGCTGCTTTATCATGATGTGACGTGGGGATTGAAGAAGGCGAAGGTGAAGCCTGCTGCGATGGCGCACATCACGGGTGGTGGACTGTGGGAGAACCTGGGGCGGATTTTTGTGAAGCGGGGATTAGGCTGTCACTTGAAGGTGCCGGTGTGGAAGAATGCGGTGGTTCAGAAGGTGCTGAAGCATGTGGACGAGGCGGATGCCTGGAAGACTTTCAATATGGGGATCGGCTGGGTGGCGATCGTGGATGCGAAGTTGGTGAAGAAGGTGCTGAAGGTGGGGACCGGAGCGGTGGTGCTGGGTGAGATGGATCAGAGTGGGGCGGTGACTTGTGAGTTGGTGAAGTGAAAATGGGCATCTATTCTCGCATCGGAGTGTCTTTCGACCATCGGTGGCCGCGTTAGAAATGCACCCAATCAAGGATGAGCGACTTTTGATTGCGACCGTTGCGCCGTTCCGTTTTTTGCGTTTTGTGATTTCCCGATTTAGTGGGGGAGGGCTTGGCTAAAAATACGATGAAAAACTTCAAGTAGAGACTGCAGATGTGGGCATCTTAGCGAATGAGTGTAAACCAAAAATTCCAGGGTTTAGCGGTTCATGCGGCACAAAAAGGCATGCTTCGATCATCAGAGTGTTGGGAACTTGTGAGGCGGCTTAAAGATGAGATGTGCATTGATGTCAATCATCTCTATGTTGTAGGGTTTGAAGGGGAGTCGAAAAGGCTAATCGAGAAAGGGTACAAAGTTCATTCGAACTCTGGTTCTTCGCCTCATCCACCAGATATCGAAGTTTGGCTATACCTTGCGTCTGCTGAAGAAAATACCTGGTTTGGTGCGGAACGAGAAACTGGCAGTATCTGTTTTGGGAACGTAAGTGTGGAGATTCGTCGTTCGATAAAAAGACCATTCATGAATTGTCGAATCAGTTCGTGTATGAAGTTAATCTCCGAATACTACAATATCTCATACGGTTATTACTACCCAAAAGCGAGGACTGGGTACATCAATGGGGGAGAGTTTTCGTATAACTGGCTAACCGATTGTTCAACCAGCAAAGATGTTGCCGAAAGTGAGTTCCCAAAAAGTCCCGTGCTAAGATGGCAATGGTACCTCAGATTTGCAGCACCAAGGATTGGTCAACCCCCGACGGAAGCGAGTCTCGTTGACGAGCGGGCGTTTGACCTTCGGGGAGTGTTTCGGGATGTTTACCCGTACAACATTCTTTCGCCAGAACATTTGAAGCAAAGGATTGGTGGCAAGTGTTTAAGAGATTGGATCCTTGAAAGCAGTCATTGGGGAGAATTGAACACAATCATTGAGAATGAATTGTACTTGTGGACGGTGAACGAAGATAACTTTCCAGCCGTGAGGGAATCCATGATACGTGAAAGACTGCTGGTTGCTCATTTGGACACATGTCTTTGAGGTTCTCAGAGAGTAAGTCTTGGTTCGTAACGTCTCCCACCGCGGGGCGTCATGCGAACGGTTTTCATTTGGTTCGCCGGGTGATTGAGGAGGAGAACATCAAGTTGACGAATAATGCGGTGGTGAAGAAGGTGCTGAAGGTGGGGACGGGAGCGGTGGTGCTTGGGGAGATGGATCAGAGTGGGGCAGTGACTTGTGAATTGGTGAAGTGAGGTTGGTTTGAGGTTGCCCGGCTTTGAGAGATCTGCTGATGCCACGCTTTGACAAGCGCGGCTACGGGGGCTCTTGAGAGGCGTGGTTACGGGAGGATGGGGGCGGTGTTGAGTTGGGTGTAGTCGATGGTGCGGAGGCGGTGTTGTTTGGTGCCCATGCGGGGGACGCAGGCGAGGAGGGCCTGGGTGTAGGGGTGTTTCGGGGAGGTGAGGATTTCCTGGACGGGGCCTTGCTCGACGATTTCACCACGGAACATGACGAGGACGCGATCGGCGACATTTTGGATGATGCCGAGGTTGTGGGTGATGAGGATGAGGCTCATGCCGAGGCTGCG
>JAIYDW010000053.1 GCA_027487315.1 Verrucomicrobiaceae bacterium
TAACGGGGTTGTATGCGCATCAGGCGGGGATTGGGCACATGGTGGATGATTGGAGTGCGAAGGTGGGGGAGGCTTATGCGGGGGATTTGAGCAAGCGGGCGGTGACGATTGCGGAGGCGTTGAAGGCGGCGGGATATGCCAACTACATGGTGGGCAAGTGGCATGTGACGAAGATGGCGATGGCGAAGGACGAGGCGGGCAAGTACAATTGGCCGTTGCAGCGTGGGTTTGATCGCTTCTATGGGACGATTCATGGGGCGGGGAGTTTTTATGATCCGAACACGCTGGTGAGGGACAATGCTTTTGTCTCGCCCTATGCCGATGAAGCGTATCAACCGGCGGAGTATTATTACACGGATGCGATCAATGATCATGCGGCGCGGTTTGTGACGGAGCATGCGAAGAACAAGGCGGATCAGCCGTTTTTTCTGTATGTGGCGCATACGGCGGCGCATTGGCCGATGCATGCAAAGGAGGCGGACATCGCGAAGTACCAGGGGAAGTATGATGGGGGCTATGAGGGGATTCGCAGCGAACGGTTGGAGAAGATGAAGCGGCTGGGGTTGCTGGATCCGAAGTGGCAGGTGACACCGCAAGCGGGGGAGTGGAGCCAGGTGAAGAACAAGGCGTGGGAGGCGAGGTGCATGGAGGTGTTTGCGGCGATGCTGGATTGCATGGATCAGGGGATTGGACGGTTGGTGGAGGCGCTGAAGCAGAACGGGCAGTATGAGAACACGCTGATTCTTTATCTTCAGGACAACGGGGGGTGTGCGGAGATGATCGGGCGGAAGGGGCCGATGGTGGAGCGTGCGGAGGCTCCGAGTTTGAAGCCTCTCGGGAAGGGTTTTTTGCAGCCGGACATGATTCCGAAACAGACGCGGGATGGGTATCCGGTGCGGCAGGGTGAGGGGGTGATGCCGGGTGGGGCGGACACTTACATTGGGTATGGCGAGGGGTGGGCGAATGTGAGCAACACGCCGTTCCGTGAATACAAGCACTGGCAGCATGAGGGCGGGATCAGCACGCCGTTGATTGCGCATTGGCCGGCGGGGATGAAGGGAGAGAAGGGTCGATTGGTTTCGACACCGGCGCATTTGATCGACATCATGGCGACGTGTGTGGATTTAGGCGGGGGAAGTTATCCGAAGGAACTGCATGGAGAACGGATTCAGGCGATGGAGGGAGTGAGTTTGGCGCCGTTGTTGAAGGGGGAAGCGATTGAGCGGGGGCGGCCGCTTTTTTGGGAGCATGAGGGGAATCGGGCGGTGCGGGACGGGGACTGGAAACTGGTGGCGAAGCACGCGGGAGAGTGGGAGCTCTACGATATGGCGGCCGATCGCACCGAGATGCATGATTTGGCGAGTCAGCAGCCGGATCGGGTGAAGGCGATGGCGGGGCAGTGGGACGCGTGGGCCAAGCGGGTGGGGGTGATGCCCTGGCCGATTGGAGGAGGCAAGGGAGCGAAGAAGAAGGGCAAGTAGGCTGAGGTGGCCTACTGGTAAAGGAAGGTGGTCAGCGGGCTGGTGGCGGCGGCTTCTGAGGTGGCTTCGGTAAGGCCGATTTCGTAGGCGGCGCGGCCGGCTTCGCAGGCGGCATTGAAGGCGATGGCCATACGGGCGGGGTCGCTGGCGATGGCGATGGCGGTGTTGACGAGGACGGCGTCGGCGCCGATTTCGAAGGCTTCGGCGGCATGGCTGGGGGCACCGATGCCGGCGTCGACGACAACGGGGACGGTGGCCTGGGTGAGGATGATTTCGATTTGGCGGCGGGTGGTGATGCCTTGATGGGAGCCGATGGGGGAGCCGAGGGGCATGACGGTGGCGGTGCCGACATCCTGGAGGCGGCGGGCGAGGACGGGGTCGGCGTTGATGTAGGGGAGGACGATGAAACCTTCTTTGACGAGGATTTCGGCGGCTTTGAGGGTTTCGATGGGATCTGGCAGGAGGTAGCGGGGGTCGGGATGGATTTCGAGTTTGACCCAGTTGGGCATGCCGGCGGCGACGGCGAGTCGGGCGAGGCGGACGGCTTCCTCGGCGTTCATGGCGCCGCTGGTGTTGGGGAGGAGGAGGACGTTTGGGGGGATGAAGTCGAGGATGTTGGCGAAGGGGTCGCCCTGGCCGGAGAGATCGGTGCGACGGAGGGCGACGGTGACGATTTCGGTGCCGGAGGCGATGATGGCGTCGCGCATGAGTTCACCGGAGGCGAATTTTCCGGTGCCGAGCATGAGTCGGGACTGGAAGGAGCGGCCGGCGATGATGAGGGGGGAGTTGGACATGAAGGGCGGGTGAGGGGATAGTAAGGCGCAGAGGTGGGGAGGGTGCAAGTTGGCAGCGGGAGGTGGCGGCTACTTGGCGAGGTTCAGGAGGGCGAGGGCGTTGAGGGTGGCTTTGGGGATGAAGGAGGCGGGGTAGACAAACTCGGGGCGTTTGCCGGAGGCGGGGTCGGTTTCGGAGCAGTGGGCGTGGTCGCCGAACGGGCCGAGGCCGTCGAGGGTGGGGCCGAGGGCGCAGAGGTAGTTGGCGTCGCTGAGGCCGCCGCGGGTGGTGGGGAGGGTTTCGAGGCCGCACTCGGAGGCGGCTTTGGCCCAGGTGGCAGCGAGGGCGCTGGTTTCAGGGCCACCGGGCCAGGCGCGGGTGCGACCGAAGGTGGTGACTTCGATTTGGGCGCCGCCCGGGGTCAGGCCGGAAAGAGCGTGGAGGTGGGCTTCGGCTTGGGCGAGGATGGCAGGGTCGTAGGCGCGAACTTCGAGTTCGACGGAGGCGTGGTGGGGGACGCGGTTGAGGACGGTGCCGCCGTGGATGTTGGCGATGTTGACGGTGAGGTTTTGATCGGGGTTGGTGAGGGCGGCGACTTGAGGGAGGAGATGGGCGAGTTCGGTGATGGCGTTGATGCCGAGGTGGAGGTTGCTGCCGGCGTGGGCGCCTTTGCCGAAGCAGTCGATGCGCATTTCGAGGCGGCCTTTGCGGGCGATGACGAGGTGATGGCGGATGGAGGCTTCGACGGGTCCGCCTTCGAAGACGAGGACGGCCTGGGCGCCCGAGGGGCAGCGTTCGGCGGTGCGTTCGGCGAAGTCGGAACCGATGACTTCTTCGGCGGCGTTGGCGGCGATGATGAGGTGGTTTTGAGCGAGGAAGTCCGGGGCGAGGTCGCGGAGGATTTGGAGCGTGAGCCAAATCATCATGGTGCCGCCTTTGTTGTCGACGACACCGGGGCCGTAGATGCAGGCATCGTCGGGGGATTCGCACCAGTAGAAGTGGTTGCGGGCTTCTTCTTCGGGGGGGAAGACGGTGTCGAGATGGGTGACGAAGAGGATGGGTTTGGAGGAGCCGGGGCGACTGAGGAAGAGGTGGTGGCCGTGGTCTGGGTGTTGGGAGGGGACGAATTCGGGTTCGAAGCCGAGTTCGGCGAAGCAGTCGGCGGTGAGGCGGCCGACGGCGTCGATGCCGGGGGCGTTGGAGGTGAAGCTGTTGCAGTCGACCATGCGGCGCAACCAGGCGAGGGCGGCGGGGAGATGGCGGGTGGCGGCTTCCTGGAGGGCGGAGGGGAGTGGGGGCATGAGGTGCTTACTCGTAGTGGGTCCACATTCTGAGCACTTTGACCGTGTGTTCATCAAGATACACTTGGTAAACGAGTCGGTGCTGGATGTTGATGCGTCGAGAATAGGCTCCGGCGAGATCTCCGACGAGTTTTTCGAACGGAGGCGGATTTTGGAAGGGATTGTCGGATAGAACGGCGAGGAGGCGTTCGGCCTGGGGGCGTAGGTTGGCGCTAGCGATTTTGCGAGCGTCCTTCTGGGCTTGCCTGGTGAAGACAACGGTCCAGTTCACCAGCCGGGCTTGGTTGAGGCTTTTGAGAGAGGTTCGGCCATGCCTTTGCGGATGGACTCGCGCATGCCGGGAATGGAGGTGAGGAAAAGGGATTCCTGAATGCTGCGCCAGTCTTCCTCGCAGATGAGCACGGCGTTGGAGCGCTTGCCCGTGATTTGGATGGGTTCGTGGGAGGCGGCGGCTTCGTCGAGGAGTTGATACAGTTTCGAGCGCGCCTGAGTGACTGGCAAGGAGGTCATGTAGAAGCGTGCGGGAAAACGTGCGGATTGTCAATGAGGAGGTGAATGGAGTGAATCTGGTTGCGTGGGGGGGGAATCTTGGTGAAGTCGGGGGACTGGAGATTGTTTTGACTGTATCTACACGCACACTTGTGGCCATACCGGCCCGTTGGGGATCGACCCGGTTTCCCGGGAAGCCGTTGCATTTGATCGCGGGCAAACCGCTGGTGCAGCATGTGTGGGAGCGGTGTCAGGACTGCCGGGATGTGGATGACATTATCATCGCGACGGATGATGAGCGGATCGTGGAAGCCGGGGAGGCGTTTGGGGCGCGGGTGGTGATGACATCGCCGGAGCATCCAAGCGGGACGGATCGCATTGCGGAGGCGGCGGGGTTGTTTCCTGAGCATGGGGTTTTGATCAATGTGCAGGGGGATGAGCCGTTGATATCGCCGCGGTTGATTGATGAGTTGGCGGTAACGATGCGAGGGGACCGGGGGATTCCGATGATTACGGCGGCGGCGCCGATTCGGGAGGCGGGGTTGGTGGGGGATGCGAATGTGGTGAAAGTGGTTTTGGATGAGAAAGGGGATGCGTTGTATTTTTCGAGGTCGCCGCTGCCGTTTTTCCGGAATGAGGTGCCGGAACTGGTGCCGCTGAGGCATTTGGGGATTTATGGGTTTCAGCGGGATTTTTTACTGGAGTTCGTGTCGTGGCCGCCGGCGGCGCTGGAGCGTGCGGAGTCGCTGGAGCAATTGCGGGCCTTGGCGCATGGGGCGCGGATTCGGGTGGTGTTGACGGATGATTTGTCGCCCGGGGTGGACACGCTGGAACAGGCGATGGCGATCGAAGAGCGATTGCGGGCATGAAGGGGCGTTGCGCGGGGAGGATTCCTGGGTAAGGAGAGGGAATTATCAATACCGATTTCCCACCCATGAAGTATATTTTTGTCACCGGAGGCGTGGTCAGTTCACTTGGCAAAGGTCTTGCAGCGGCATCACTTGGCACGCTGTTGGAGTATCGCGGCTTCAAGGTGATCATGCAGAAGTTTGATCCCTATTTGAACATCGATCCAGGCACGATGAATCCTTATGAGCACGGGGAGGTTTATGTGCTGGATGACGGGGCGGAGACGGATTTGGATTTGGGGCATTATGAGCGGTTCACGCACACCAATTTGTCGAGACTGAACAATCTGACGAGTGGGCAGGTGTATTCGACGGTGATTGAGAAGGAGCGTGCGGGGAAGTATCAGGGGAGCACGGTGCAGGTGATTCCGCATGTGACCAACGAGATCAAGGCGCGCATTGACGAGGTGGCGTTGAAGATGGGAGGTGACATCATCATTACGGAGATTGGGGGGACGGTGGGGGACATTGAGGGGCTGCCCTTTTTGGAGGCGATCCGGCAATTTGGGCACGACAAGCCGCCGGGGGATGTTCTTTACATTCACACGACTTTGGTGCCGTATTTGCGCGCGGCGGGTGAGTTGAAGACGAAGCCGACGCAGCAGAGCATTGCGAAGCTGCGGGAGATCGGGATCGGGCCGCACATCATTCTGGCGCGGACGGAGATGGCATTGGATCAGGACGTGAGGCACAAGATTTCGTTGTTTTGCAACGTGCCGATTGAGAATGTGATCGAGGCGCGGGATGTGAAGAACACGATCTATGAGGTGCCGTTGAAGCTGCATGAGGAGCGGTTGGATGACCGGGTGTGCAAGCTGCTGGGGTTGGAGCGGAGGGATCCGGATTTGACGACGTGGCGGAGTTTTGTGAACCGGGTGATTCATCCGACGCATCATGTGCGGATCGGGGTGGTGGGGAAATACATTGAGTTGCAGGATGCGTACAAGAGCATTTATGAAGCGCTGACGCATGCGGGGGCGGCGACGGATTGCAAGGTGGACATTGTGCGGGTGGATGCGGAGGCGATTGAGAAGGCGGGGCCGGAATTGTATTTGATGGGCTTGCAGGGGATTTTGATTCCGGGCGGGTTTGGAGATCGGGGGACGGA
>JAIYDW010000172.1 GCA_027487315.1 Verrucomicrobiaceae bacterium
ATGACGGCGAGCAGCGCGTATTTGAGTGAGGACGGGATGAGTGTGATGGTGGGTTTTCCGGAGATGAAGGCGGGGGTGCATCAGATGCGGATTGGGTGGGGGATCAAGGGAGCGGATGGCTTGCCTGCGCAGAACACGGCTTATTTTACGCCATCGGAGTTGGAGGCGTTTGATGCCAGGGCGATGGGATTTGGCGGGGTGGAAGTGAATTTGACGCCTCGGGCTGCGGTGGCGGTGGCGATGGAGAAGGCGAGTGCGGAGGAAGGGGAGAAGCTGTATCAGATGTTTGGCTGCATGGCTTGTCACAGCACGGACGGGAATTTGCAGGGGAAGGTGGGGCCGAGTTGGAAGGGGCTTTTTGGCAGTGAGCGGGAGATTGCGAACACCAAGGGAAAGAAGGTGAAGGCGGATGTGGATTATTTGAAGGAGTCGATCCTGAATCCGGGGGCGAAAGTGGTGCGGGGGTTTGAGAAGTTTGATGCGGGGATGCCGATTTATGAGGGCATTTTGAATGCGGTGCAGGTGGAGTCTTTGATTTTGTATATCAAGACGCTGGAGTGATGGTGAGCGTCAGCGCTGGCACTTGGGGCAGTAGAAGGTGGAGCGGTTGGTTTGAACGATGCGTTTGATCGGCGTGCCGCAGGTGTGGCAGGGCTGGGTTTCGCGGTCGTAGACGCGGAGGGTTTGTTTGAAGTAGCCGGGTTCGCCACTTTCGTTGAGGAAATCGCGCAGAGTAGTGCCGCCCATTTCGATGGAGGCGGCGAGGACTTCGCGGATGGCGGAGGTGAGGCGTTCGAAGCGTGGGAGGCTGACTTTGCCGGCGGCGAGGGTGGGGCGGATGCCGGCCATGAAGAGGGCTTCGCAGGCGTAGATGTTGCCGACGCCGACGACGCTGTGGCTGTCCATGATGAGGGCTTTGATGGAAGATTTGCGATGGCGGGAGAGGTCGTAGAGGTGGCGGGCGGAGAAGTCGGGGCTGAGGGGTTCGGGGCCAAGGTCTTTGAGGAGGGGGTGATCGCTGGGGCTGCCTTTGATCCACTGGATGGTGCCGAAGCGGCGGGGGTCGTGGAAGCGGAGTTCCATGCCGGAGTCGAGTCGGAAGGCGACGTGGTCGTGTTTGCGCCAGGGGATGGAGGGGGCGAGGACGCGGAGGCTGCCGGACATGCCAAGGTGGATGAGGAGGATGCCGCGGGCGGTGGTGAAGAGGAGGTATTTGCCACGGCGAGAGCCGGACAGGATGGGGGAGCCTTCGATTTCGATGAGGTCATCGGGCACGGGCCAGCGGAGGCGGCGTTCCTGGACGATGAGTTCGCGGATGGTGTGGCCGACGAGGTGGGGGCTGACGCCGCGAAGGGTGGTTTCGACCTCGGGGAGTTCGGGCATGGGGAGGGGAGGAGGCTACGCGGCTTTTGACTGGGGCTTGGGAAGGGAGAAGGCGAGGGAGACCCATCCGACCATGAAGGCGACACCGCCGAAGGGGGTGACGGCACCGAGCCATTTGGTGCTGGTGTAAGAGAGGAGGTAGAGGGAGCCGCTGAAAAGGAAGATGCCGATGAGGAAGGCGAAGAAGGTGGTGCGAAAGCGGGTTTTGCCTGAGGTGTCGATGGCGAGGAGGGAGAGGACGAGGAGAGCGACGGCGTGGATTTGATGGTAATGGGCGGCGGTTTGCCACTGGGGGAGGTAGCCATTGGTGGAGATGACGTCGTGGACGTGGCCGTGGGCGCCGAGCGAGCCGAGGACGATGCTGATGAAGCCGATGGCGGCGGCGAGGCGGAGGCGATTGGGGGAAGGGGTCATGGGAAGAAGGGGAGGCTATACGACAGGGGCTTGGCGGCTTCAATGGAATGTGATACGATGGATCAGACATGGGAAAAGAATTGAAGCAGCGAATTCTTTGGATGGGCGGTTTTGTGATCGCTTGGGGGATGAGTGGCGGGGTGAGGGCGGATTGGAAGGATGACATTGGGTGGAGGCAGTTGGCGGCGGAGTTGGGGGCGGCGATGCCGACGGGGGCGGGGGTGGCGGTGGTGCAAGCGGAGGCGAACGGGGGGACGGGGCTGAGTTACATGCCGCAAGCGGGGAGCGGAACGTTTGCGGGTGTGGGGGTGTATGCGGGGAAGCAGTTTGTGGCGCAGGATGGAGCAAGTGTGGCTTCGGGGCATGCGGGCGCGGTGGCGTCTTATTTCTATGCGCATGGGAGTGGGGTGGCGCCGGGCGTGACGATGATTCATGGGTATTCGGCGGCGGCGTATTTGTTTAACCGGTTGTTGGCAGTGGGAGGGCCTGAGGTTTTTCCTGGTAGGGTGCAGAATCACAGTTGGGTGGGGACGACAGGGAGCGGGCCGACGGATTTGAGTTTGATCAGGCGCTATGATTTGATGCTGGATCGGGATGGGCGGGTGGGGGTGGTGGGATTGAATAATGGGACGGGTGGCTTGCCGGCGATGATGGGGAATGCGTATCATGGCCTGGTGGTGGGGCTGCGGAATGGGGGGCATAGTCGGGGCGGCAGCAATGTGGATGGCAGTGGCCGGATGAAGCCGGATTTGGTGGGGGAGGCGGTCTATACGAGTTATTCGACGCCGATGGTATCGGGGGTGGCGACGTTGCTGATGCAGGGAGCGATGCAGGCGGCGGTGGGGGATGGGGATAGGCCGCAGGTGATCAAGGCCTTGATGTTAGCGGGGGCGTCGAAGCAAGCGCTGCCGCAATGGCGAAGGCTGACTTCGGCGAAGCCTTACGATGAGGTTTTTGGAGCGGGGGAGGTGAATGTTCGGAATGCTTGGATGATTCAGGCGGGTGGGAAATGGAGTGCGTCGGAGCAGAGTGAGGTGGGTGGGCGGGGATGGGATTTTGGAGGCACGGCAGGAGCGGGGCAGAGTCGGCGTTACTTTTTCAGGATTGAGCCGGGTCGATTTGGGAACACGTTTTCGGCAGCGCTGACGTGGCATCGGGGGATTGATTTGGGGGCGGGAACGGCGTCGTTAGCGAACTTGAATTTGAGGTTGTATGCGGCGGAGGGTTTTGCGGTTGGGGCGGTGGTGGCGGAATCGGTGAGTGGGGTTGACAATGTGGAGCATGTTTTTTTGAGGCATCTGCCGCCGGGTCAGTATGCCTTGGAGGTGGCTGCGGATGTGGCAGGGGTGAACTATGGCTTGGCTTGGCAGGTGGTGGAAGGGTTGGGGCCGCAGTTGGCGTTGCGGATCGGGACTGCTGGGCAGGTGTTTGTCGATGTGACGGATGTTGATCCGTGGACGAGTTATCAGATTCAGTCTTCGCCTTCGCCGACGGGCGGATGGACCCTTGGACAGACCTTCCGAACTGGCGATGGGACGGCGGCCTACGGCCACACATGGGAAGATCAAAATGCGACAGGGGCGAGTCGGTTTTATCGTCTGAGTTGGACATTGCTGCGGTGAGACTGGCGAATCGTCCGACAGAATGTGTATTCGACGGGAATGGTGCTTGACCGTCCGGTGGGCGCTTCTATGGTCGGGATTCCGGGTCAAAAAAGCGGCCGATCTGCCTGAGCGTTCGTTTTTCCTGGACTGATTATTTTTACCGCCCTTTTTTCTTCATGAACATTCACGAGTATCAAGCCAAAGAACTGTTTTCAAAATTTGGGGTTGCCAGCCCTGCAGGGATCGTTGCTGACACGGCGGAGGCGGCGGGTGCGGCAGCTCGGGAATTGGGTGGCGCGGGCTTGGTGGTGAAAGCGCAGGTTCATGCGGGTGGACGCGGGAAGGGAACGTTCAAGAATGGATTCAAAGGCGGGGTGCATGTCATCAACACGGCCGAGGAAGCGGAGACGATTGCGGGGCAGATGCTGGGGCAGACCTTGGTGACGCATCAGACGGGGCCAGAAGGGAAGCTGGTGAGCAAGGTGTTGATCGCGAAGTCGGTTGATATCGACAAGGAATTGTATTTCGCGATTTTGTTTGATCGCGCGAATAGCACGCATTCGATCATCGCCTCGACTGAGGGTGGGATGAACATTGAAGAGGTGGCTGAGAAGACGCCAGAGAAGATCACGACAGTGACGTTGGATCCGACGTTGGGATTGCAGCCTTATCAGTGCCGGAAGCTTGCGGCGGCGCTCGGATTGCGGGGCAAGTTGATGAATCAGGCGGTGAAGTTGTTCTCGGCTCTGTGGAATTTGTATTCGAAGAGTGACTGTTCCCAGATTGAAGTGAATCCACTGGCGGTGACGAAGGATGGCGAAGTGATGGCGCTGGATGCGAAGTTCAATTTTGATGACAACGCGCTCTACCGGCAAAAGGATGTGGTGGCGATGCGGGACACGACTGAGGAAGATCCGCGTGAGGTGGCTGCGAGTGAGTTCGGTCTGAATTACATTGGGTTGGATGGCAGCATTGCGTGTCTGGTGAATGGCGCGGGACTGGCGATGGCGACGATGGACATCATCAAGCTGCATGGTGGCGAACCGGCGAACTTTTTGGATGTGGGCGGTGGCGCATCCAAGGAGCAGGTGAGCAATGCGTTCAAGATTATTCTGGGTGATCCGAACGTGAAGGGCATCCTGGTGAATATTTTTGGTGGCATCATGGATTGCAATGTGATTGCCGAGGGGATTGTGGCGGCGGTGCAAGAGGTGGGGCTTAGCCTGCCGCTGGTCGTTCGATTGGAAGGCAACAATGTGGATGCCGGGAAAAAGACGCTGGCCGAGAGTGGGTTGAATCTGGTTTCGGGAGACGGGTTGACGGATGCGGCGTCGAAGATTGTGAAGGCGGTTGCCGCTTGAGTGAGGCCTTGATTTGATTTGGTAATGGGCACGACTCACGATTTCACCCTGCGGTTTAGCCGCCGCTACAGCATGGGGCATCGCCTCATCAGTGACGCGGCTCCGGACTGCCGCGTGCCGCATGGGCATGACGAGGTGGTGACGGTGGAGTTGGTGAGTGAGGGGAATTCGAAGCTGGATCCACGCACTAACATGCTGGTGGAGTTTGATCAGGCCAAGCGGCGCTGGTTTGACTGGATCGATGACGCCGTGGACCACAGTTTTCATTTGAACGAAGAAGACCCTTTGGTGGGCTTTTTCAGCGAACATGAACCGCACTTGATGGCGAGGTTGCTTTTGACGCCGGGTGATCCGACGACGGAGATTCGTGCCGCCTGTTTCAAGAGCAAGTTGGGCTGCTTTTTGCAGCATGACAATCCGGGTCTGCGTTGCTCGAGCCTGACGATTCAGGAAACGCCAACCAATGCGGTGATCTGCGAAGCCGTTGATCCTGCACAAATGATGCCGACTGGCGACCACTGGTGGTCGCGGGCGGACTTTTCCATTAACGATCTCCCCAAAAACTGAATTTCTCTACCCCCACATCCTCATGGCTATCCTCGTTGAAACAGACACACGCATCCTGGTGCAAGGCATCACCGGAGATTTTGGTTCCCGCCACGCCAAGGCATCGCTCGACTATGGCACTCAGCTTGTAGCGGGGGTGACGCCGGGCAAAGGCGGGCAGTTTTTTGAGCACAATGGCCACAAGGTGCCGGTGTTCGACACGGTGGAGGAAGCGGCGCGTGAGACGGGTGCGACGGTGAGTGCGATCTTTGTGCCGCCGCCCTTTGCTGCGGATGCGATTTTGGAGTGTGTGGATGCGGGGTTGGACTTGGCGGTTGCGATCACGGAGGGGATTCCGGTCAATGACATGATTCGGGTGAAGGCGGCGATGGCGCGCAAGAAGACACGTTTGATTGGGCCGAACTGTCCAGGGGTTGTGACACCGGGACGGGGTGACAAGAGTCACGGGGGCTGCCGGATCGGGATTGCGCCGGGGTACATTCACAAGCGGGGGAATGTGGGGGTGGTCTCGCGCTCAGGGACGTTGACTTATGAGGCAGTGTGGCAATTGACGACCCGTGGATATGGGCAGAGCACGTGTGTGGGGATTGGGGGGGATCCGGTCAATGGAACGAGTCATTTGGACGTTTTGAAGCTGTTCAACGAGGATCCTGAGACGGAGGCGATCATCATGATTGGCGAGATTGGTGGGACGGCAGAGGTTGAGGCGGGTCGCTGGGCGGCGGAGCATTGCAAGAAGCCGATTGCAGCCTTTATCGCGGGGGCTACGGCACCTCCGGGGCGTCGGATGGGACATGCGGGGGCGATTGTTGGAGGGGCGGAGGATACAGCGGAGGCGAAGAAGCGTATTTTGCGGGAATGTGGGATTGCTGTGGCGGACAGTCCTGCAGACATGGCCCAAGCCTTGCTCACTGTTTACAAGAAATGAGGCGTTTGCTCTCAACTACCAACCCATAGCTCACCAACAATCATGTCTGTCGTATCCAAAGGTCTTGAAGGAATCATTGCCGCTGAAACCCGTTTAGGGGAGGTCAAGGGTCAGGAGGGGCTGCTGTATTACTGCGGCTATGACATCAATGAGCTGGCTGGCAAAGTTAGCTATGAGGAAGTGGTGTATTTGCTTTTCCATCAGTCGTTGCCGAATCGGGCGGAGTTGGAAAAGTTGACGACGGCGTTGAGGGCCGAGCGGGAGCTTCCGGAGGGAGTGATTCAGTTTTTGAAGGCGGCTCCGAAGAAGGCGAAGCCGATCGATGTGATGCGGACGGCGGTGAGCATGCTGGGTTGCTATGATACGAGTCGGCATGATCTGGATGTGGATGAGCAGCGGGCGACGGCGATTAAGCTGGTCTCACAGATTGGGATCATCGCGGCGTATTTCCATCGGGCGCGTCAGGGCTTGGATTTGCCGCCAGTGCGGAAGGATTTGAGTGAGGCGGCACACTTTTTGTATTTGATGTCGGGTGAGGTGCCCAGTGCTGAGGCGGAGAAGACTTTGGATGTGGCGTATGTGCTGCATGCGGAGCACGGGTTCAATGCGTCGACTTTTACGGCGCGGGTGGTGGCCTCGACTTTGAGTGACATGTATTCGGCGATCAGCGCGGCGATTGGTGCATTGAAGGGGCCTCTTCACGGAGGTGCGAATGAGGGGGTGATCCACATGTTGGAAGAGATTGGTGAGGTGGACAAGGTGGAGGCTTGGGTGGAAGATGCTTTGGCCCAGAAGAAGAAGATCATGGGGATTGGGCATCGGGTTTACAAGGTGCTTGACCCGCGCGCGCCGCATCTGAAGGAGATGGCGGTCAAGCTGAGCAATGAGCTGGGCGAGCCGAAGTGGATTCAAATGTCTGAGCAAATCGCCACGATGATGCGTGAGCGGAAGGGATTGAACGCGAACGTGGATTTCTACAGTGCGACGGTTTATTACAGCCTGGGGATTCCGACGGATTTGTTCACACCGATCTTTGCGATTTCACGGATGAGCGGCTGGACGGCGCATGTGCTGGAGCAGTGGAGCGAGAACCGGTTGTTCCGTCCATTGAGTGCTTATGTGGGCAAGCCCTTTGGGCAGGTGACGGTGCCGATCGACGAGCGTTGATTCCGCTTTGGGTTTAAAGGCCAGGAATGTTTCTGGCCCGGAAGCCTTTGATGGGGCGGGAGCGGGTGGTCCAGTGGGGGCCTGTGCCGTCGCCATTGTAGCCTGTGTCAAAGCGGAGGCCGGCGACTTCGATGAAGGTGTGGCCTTTGCGGGCGTAGACGGTGATGTGTTTGCCTTCACCGGATGAACCCCATTTTCGGAAGGCGTTTGAGGTGGAGGGTCGGGCGATGAGGCCAGCGCCTCTGAGAACGTAGGACACGGCGCCTGAGCAATCGTAGCCGTTGTCCACGAAACTGCGATGGCCGCCGCCGTATTTGTAGGGTCGGCCGGCGATTTGATTGCCAGCGTGGACGGCGGCGAGGACTCGAGGAGGCAGGTTGGCGGGTGGGACGGCGTAAGGGCCATGAAGCACGGCAGTTTTGCCTCGTTCGTATTGATAGTGCCAGGTTGTTGGGCCGAAGGAGCAACTGCTCAAGAGGCCGGAGAGGAGGAGAAGGAAGAGGCGGTGAGCCTGGTTCATGGCAGCGGGGGGCGAAAAATTGTGAGAGCAGTTTACTGGAGAAGATCTTGTTCTACCATGACAAATGAACACGACGCCAACGGGACCGATTTTGGTGCGCCATGAGGGGAATACGCCGAGGGAGCGAAGTGCGTGTGGGTGGCGGGATCGGTTGATCAGTGTGGAGGATGAGGCGGTCAACCCGGCAGCCTGGGCGCATGCGGTGGATATTGATGGGGCTAGGCCGCATTTTCACAAGCGATCCACTGAGTTGTATTATGTGCTGGGAGGGGAGGGATTGGTGATTCTAGACGGGGTGGAGCATGAAGTGAAGGCTGGGTCGATGGTTCATATTCCACCTGGAGTGGTGCACGCGGCGAAGGGGCGCATGCGGGTGTTGGTGGTTGGGATTCCGGATATTGCGGATGATGATTACTTTGACGCGTCCGTGGAATTGGGGCAGGCGTCTTAACTTGGGCTTTTTATGAATTCTTCTGATCTTCTGTCGGCTTTGAATTGGCGTTATGCGTGCAAGGTGTTTGATCCTGAGCGGGCGATACCGGATGAGACGTGGGCAGCGCTTGAGGAGTCCCTGGTGCTGACGCCATCCTCCTTTGGGATGCAGCCGTGGAAGTTTTTGGTGATTCAAGATGCTGAGTTGAAGGAGAAACTGGTGCCACATGCTTGGAATCAAAGGCAGGTGGCGGATTGCTCCCATTTGGTGGTGATGACGACGCATCGGGTGATGCCGGAGGAGCATATTGATGCGAATATTCGGCGGATGATGGAAGTGCGAGGGGGGACGCCGGAGGGGTTGATGGGTTTTCGGCAGATGGTGGCGGGATTTCGGCAGTCGGGTGAAGAGAAGGGTTGGCTGGGGGATTGGGCGAAGCAGCAAGCGTACATTGCACTGGGGCAGTTCATGCTGGCGGCGGCCCTGTTGAAGATTGACACGTGCCCGATGGAGGGATTTGTGCCGGCGAAGTTTGATGAGGTGCTGGGTTTGACCGGGACTGACTACACGAGTTCGGTGTTGTGTCCTGCGGGGTATCGATCTGAGGATGATCGTTATGGGGTGCTGCCGAAGGTGAGGTTCGATTCGAAGGATGTGATCGAGCGGCGTTGACCCTGTTTAAAGCGCACTAATACTTGAAGTAGTGTTGCTTGAGCTGGGTGGAGCCGAGCATGCGCATTTGCTCTTGGGTGAGGGCGGAGGCGTAGATGATGAGTTCGCCGAAGAGACCGTGAAATTGAAGTGCTTGGGTGGGCTCGCCGCTGCCGATTTGAAGGTTGGTTAAGGGATGGGAAGGGGCGGGTGCTGTGGTTGCCGAGGTGCCTTGGAAGAGAGGGGTTTTGCCTTTGACTTCGTCAGGGGGATTGAGGGCGAGGAGGAGGAGCTTGCCGGAGGAGGCTTCCCAGGTGGCGACAGCGATGGTGGGTTTGGTGACGTCGATGCCGTTGCTTTCGACCTGGGTTTGGCCGCCCGAACTTGAGGCCTGCACTTGGAGTTTTTTGTCGGCGGTGAGTTGGAAGCGGATGGCGTCTTTGCCTTCGCCCGAGAGCTGGAGAAGGGTGCCAGCGCTGGAGTCTGGGGCATTTTGGAAGGCGATTGCGATGGTGGCGCCACGGGGACCTTTGATGAGGTCACTGCCGAAGGGGAATGATTGGGCCTTGGCGTTGAAGTCGCCCTGAAGGGCAAGTGGAGCGGTGGGTGCGGATTTGAATTGGAGGGCGGCGCGGCTGCCTTTGACGGAGGGGCCGTTGGGGGCTGTTGGCCAGGCGGAGCGTTTGGGGGCAAAGGAGGCTTTTTCCTGCCAAGGGTGGAGTGCGGGAGATGGCACGCGGGGTGCGACGCTGATCCAGTTGATCACGCTGTCGTTGTTGTAGGCGGGAAACGGTTTGCCGTCCGAACTTTGGCCTGCCTGCAAGGTGCCGACGTCTGCGATGAGGTGCAGACAGCGATCATCATCGAGCGGAGGCATGAGGCGATCTGCGGGGAGGTCGAATTGGATTTTGGCGGTGGAAGTTGACGGGGTAGTGGAAGTCGTGGGGGATGGGCTGCTGGAGCCGCCCTTTTTGAAGACGAGGAAACCGGCGATGGCGGCGATGATTGCGATGCCGCCGATGATCAAGGGCAATTTGGATTTGCTGCCGGTTGGGGTGGGGGTCGGCTGATTGAGACGGGTTGAGCTGGTGCCGACGGCGTGACTGCGATTGATGTTGGAAGGAGGATTCCCAGGGCGGCGCGGGTGGATGGGGACGCTTGAGTGGCGGGAGGGTGGGGAGGGTGGTTCGTCGTCGATAACGGCGACGGCGACTGCCACATCGTCGTCTTCGACAGGTTGCACCGGCATGGCCATCCAGGGCATGTAGGGGACCATGGTTGGCATGCGCTCCCAGGCGCGAAATTCTTCCATGGCCTGTTGGGCGTTGGCGGGGCGGTCGTCAGGACGCGGGGCCATGAGACGTGCGACCCAGGAGCCGAGCCAGGGTGGAACGTGGGGGGCGATCTCGTGAAGGGGGATGACTTCGTGGTTGATGTGTTTGTCGATGACTTCGGCCATGGTGGGGCCGTCGAAGGCTTTTTTGCCGGACAGGGCTTCGTAAAAGACGCACCCGAGGGAGTAGAGGTCGGTGCGTTCATCGACGGGCTCGCGAGTGAGTTGCTCGGGTGCCATGTAGTGGATGGAGCCGAGGACGGTACCGCTGATGTCTTCGGTTTGTTTGCGGGCTTTGAGTCCGATGCGTGCGAGGCCGAAGTCGATGATCTTGGCCTGCATGCGACCGCCGGGGAGCCGTTCGACTTTGATGTTTTCGGGTTTGATGTCGCGGTGGAGAATGTGGCGCTGGTGAGCTGCCAGCAGGCCTTCCAAGGTCTGATAGGCGAGTTCCTTGAAGTCGTCGTAAGGGAGGGGGCCGCGTGCGACGACGTCGGCGAGGTCCTCACCTTCGAGCAGTTCCATGACGATGAAGAGGCCCTCCTCGTCGCTGGCGACATCGAAGATGGTGACGATGTTGGGATTGCGGAGGCTGGCGAGGGAATCGGCTTCCTGGCGGAGTTCTTCCTGGAGATCGGAACCGGAGTCGCGGGCTTCCTGGCTGATGGTGAGGCGCTTGATGGCGACCCATCTTTTCAGTTGGCTGTCGTAGGCACGGAAGACCGCGCCAACGCCGCCGGCTCCGAGTTGTTCATAGACCTTGTAGCGATCTGCCATTGAGAGATGTGGAACTTATTCTGCCGGGCTTAGCAGATCATGTCATCGCGCAGGTTTGCAAGTGGGAACTTAAGAATACCTTAGGATGAGACTCATCAACGAGCGGCTGTCGTTTTGGGTCAGAACGAAATAAGTGGCTGTTTAGCCCCGGCGTATCTCAGAGCCTTTGAAGCGGACGTTGAAACGGAAGACTTTTTTGACCCGGCAGTGGACTTCGCCGGTTTGGAGGTCGAAGCGGTCGGGGATTTCGATGTGGTGGAGGTCGACGGTGGCGTGGAAGCCGCGTTCGGAGAAGATGTCGATGAGAATGGCGAGGGCTTTGGGGTCGTGGAAGAGTTTGTTTTCGGAGTTGATGTCGGCTCGACCTGAGATGGCGTGGCGGACGATGATGGGCATCATTTTGTTCTCGATGAAGTCGACGACGGCCTGCATGACGTCGGGCTGTTCGACTTTGTAGGAGTCGAGGCGGCGGACAAGATCCTGACGGGCGTAGCGGATGATTTCGCTGGCGACAGGGAGTCGGCGAAGGAGGTCGTAGGTGCGGGGGTCGAGTTCGAGGGAGCTTTGGTATTCGAGTTCGCGAACGATGTTTTCCTGGACCAGTTCGAGGGACGCCTGGGCGTTGATGAAGTGGTAGTGGAAGATTTCTTTGAGGGAGACGAGGGCGTCGTAGGTCTTCTCTTTGAAGACTTTGTAGCGATTGCGAGCGAGGCGGGCATCGAAGTCGGTGGCACGTTCTTCCCAGAGTTCGCCAAGGCCGGAGCGGCGGACTTCCTCGTTGTGTTCGAGGACTTCCTTGCCGCGTTTGAGCTGGCGGGCGACGCTTTCGCTTTCATCGACGAAGAGCACCATGATGTGGAAGATGGGCTGTTTGAAATGGGCGGCGTCTGGGGTGTCGGCGAAATCGCGGCGGAGGCGCATCATTTCGTCGAAGAGCATTTTGAGGCACTCGACCTGGACTTTGGTGCGGGGGAAGCCGTCGAGGATTGCGCCGTTTTGCTGTTCGGGTTCGAGGAGTTTGCGGATGAGGATGCCGACGACTTCGCGGTCGCCGACCATGCCGCCCTGGGATTTGAGTTTTTGGGCTTCGGGGGAGTCGAGGAGGGCGCTGACGACGATGGGGTCGGCGGTGATGCCGCGGAGTTCGCGGATGAAGTCGGTGTTGGTGCCTTTGCCTGCGCCGGGGGCACCGCCGAGGAGGATGAGTTCTTTGGGGAAGCGGAGGTTTTCGCGACCGTAGTCGGCTTCGAGTTCTTTCCAGACGTGGTTGAAGATGAGCTGGGCATCTTTGATTTCCAGGTCGACCGGGGCGGCTGGCTTGGGGGTGGGCTCGGGAACGGCGGGTTGCATTAAGGGGAAAAGGGTAGCCCCGTCGTAGTAGTGATGTCAAACCCGATGACATAAGGTAAGTGCCCGAAAACAAGAGCGAAGAAATAAATCTGTGTCGGGATTTTTGAGCCTGTTTATTCGTTGGATTAGCAATAATCAGTGACTTCCTAGTGCGGGATGCTTAAGCTGGCGGATCTCAAAGCATTGGTCATGAGAAAATCAAGGTTGCCTCTAATGATTCTGGCCTGCCTCGGCCTCGTCATGATCGTGGCCTTTTGGCTAGCTGGGCCTGCAGGGTGGCAGCGCGTAGCATTCAGTACTCAACGGGTGGCGACAAAGGCGGAGGTGAATGGGTCGTGGGCATTGGTTGAGAAAAGTGGAAACCGATGGAAGGCTCATGAGGGTTTGCCTGAGGAGGCGGTTTCGAAAACTGCCAGTGTGACGAAGTCGGAGGAGAACGAGCAGGCTTCACTTTGGGCGGCGTTCGAGAAGGCACAGCATGAGGTTCAGGGACTAACGGGTTTTGAAGCAGCACTCCCGCAAAATGAGGGGGTGCGTTATTTTGCCAGCAATCCTAAACAGGGGGTGACGGCACGTTTCCTGGATGGGGAGGTACGGATCGAGTCCGGGTTGGGTAGTTCGTGGGCGGGTACGCTGCGATATGGGGATGCGGCACGGAGCAAAACTGAACCGGTAGTGAGTGGGTCGCTGGTCGAGTTTCATCATGAGGGTGGGATAACGGAGTGGTATCAGAATCGGAGAGAAGGCTTAGAGCATGGGTTCACTCTTGCGCAGCCTTCCCTAGGCGGGGGCGAAGACGAGGTGAGGCTGCGTGTGGAACTGATCGGGTTGAGAGCAACAGGCGAAGGGGGCGAAGTGACCTTTTTAGATCCTGTTACGGAGAATCCGGTGTTGAGTTACGAGGGGCTGAAAGTCTGGGATGCTCTAGGCACGGCATTGCCTGCGAAGATGGTGGCGCAGGATGATGGGGTGGAGATTTGGGTGGCGACTGCTGGCGCAGTGTATCCGGTGACGGTGGATCCGTTGATTGTTTCGTTAGAGACCAAACGCTTGTCAGGGGTTCCGGGAAGAGGGCGGAGCGATGCTGGATTTGGACAAGCGGTGGCAATTTCGGGGAATAGACTGGTCATCGGTGCTGGGACCGAGACCCTGCCGACGGGAACTTTTGCTGGTAGTGCGTATGTGTTTGTTAAGGGTGCAGGCGGTTGGGAGTATGAGACGAGGTTGACCGCGCCTTTGGGGGCGGCGGGCGATTGGTTTGGAACAGCCGTGGTAATGGAGGGCAGCACGATCGCAGTGGGCGCACCGGGCGATGACACAGACGCAGGAGTCGACGCGGGGAGTGTTGTGGTGTTTGTGAGGTCGGGCAATCAATGGGCTGCGCAGGCAATGCTGGTTGCGGTAGACGCTGCGGCGGGCGATGGTTATGGGGAGGCGCTGAGTTTGCACGGTGACACTCTTGTGGTTGGAGCCAGTGGGGATGATACGGCAGTGGGGGGTAATGCGGGCAGTGCCTATGTGTGCCGGCGGTCTGGTGAGGTGTGGGTGCAAGAGGCGAGACTTAGTCCGCAGGATCCTGGGTCGGGTGATGAGTTTGGAGCTTCCGTGGCAGTGCGTGGCGAGACGGTGGTGGTGGGGGCACCTGGCGATAATGTCCCAGGTTTGGATTCAGGGAGTGTCTACGTTTTTGTTCGCACTGCTGGCAGTTGGTTGCAGTCGACCAAACTCAAGGCCAACGATGCGGCATCGGATGACTATTTTGGCTATAGTGTGGCCTTCGACGGTGAATCCATTGTGGTCGGCGCGATATGGGACGATACGGCGGTGGGCGCGAATGCGGGAAGTGTTTACGTGTTTGGCAAATCGGGAGACACATGGGCGCAGTTGGTCAAACTGGAGGCGTGGGATAGGCAAGCTGAAGATCGATTTGGCTACTCGCTAGCAATCGATGGGAACACTCTCTTGGTGGGCGCTTTAAGGGGAGATTCGGCAAGTGGGATTGACTTGGGCAGTGCCTATGTTTTTGTGCGTTCTGGCAGTGTTTGGAGCTTGCAAACCAAACTGGCGGTGACTGATGGAGTTGGGTTGCATTTCTTTGGTTCGGCGGTGGCCTTGGAGGGCGATACGGCGTTGGTCGGAGCCAGGTTTGGCGAGGGCAGCGCAGGTGCGGCGTATGTTTTTGAACGGAGTGGGGGGGTATGGAATGAGGCCCAAAAGCTCACTGCTGGGAGAGCGATTGCTGGGGAGAAATTTGGAAGTGCTATCGCTTTGGAGGGTGATTTGGCGTTCATCGGTGCACCCTCTGCCAACTCTGCGGCGGGGACAGGTGCGGGCAGCGTGTTTGTATTCGAGAGGGAAGGGGTGGATTGGCGGCTAACCACGACCCTAAAGGGAAGTGGCACGAGGAGCTTTGACGGGTTTGGATACTCGGTGGCTCTGGAGGGAGATACGGCGGTGGTTGGGAGCTATGCGGATGACACGGTGGGAGGGAATAATGCTGGGAGCGCTTACGTCTTCACTCGGGTGGGTGGGGTTTGGAGTGAGCAGGAAAAACTGGAAGCAGACGATGCTGCCGCGGATGATTTTTTTGGCGTGTCGGTAGCGCTGTCTGGAGGGACGGTGCTTGTCGGGGCTTGGGCTGATGATACCGCGGCGGGAACCAATGCTGGTGGCGCCTATGTGTTCGAGCGGCAGGGGGCAGTGTGGACCCAACAAGCTAAGCTAGAAGATGCGCTGGGCGCGGCCTTTGATGTTTTTGGTCTTGTGGTGGCCTTAGCAGGTAACACTGCGGTGGTGGGAAGCGCGTGGGATGATACGGCGGCGGGGAGCAATGCGGGTTCAGTTCATGTGTTTGTCCGAGATGGGGTGACATGGAACCTTCAGGCGCGGTTGGAGGCAGGTGATGCGGTTACGAAAGCCAACTTCGGGCGTTCGCTATGGCTTCGAGGTGATAAGCTCGTGGTGGGAGCGCCTTATCATGCGACCAGTGCCGGGGCGTCGGTAGGAAACGTTTATGTCTTTGAGAGGTCACTCAATGATTGGAGTCAGGTCGGGACCTTGGCTTCGCAGAGTCCCGCTGCTGGCGCTGAGTTTGGCGCAAGCTTGGCGAGAGAGGGCGATCTGCTGGTGGTGGGTGCCGCAGGGGGGGATACCCAAGCTAGTGTGGAGGCAGGTTCGGTGGAGCTGTTTTTGGAGAGTGAAGGCAGTTGGAGCAGCATCGGCCGATTGGAAGCAGAGGACGGCGCTAGCGGGGATCGCTTTGGCGGAACGGTGGCACTTTCACGCGGAACGGTGATTGTGGGAGCAGCGTCTGACGACAGTTTTTTTCCGAGTATTGATGCGGATCAAGTCGATCATGGATCGATCTATGTCTACCGACTTACCGGGGTGCCAAGAGGTTTGCTGGTCCAAGGTCAGGGGAAGGGAATTCCCAACGGGGATCGGACGCCAAGCGTGGATGATGGCACTGATTTTGGGGTGGTTCCTCTGTTGAATGAAGAGAAGCGGATTGCGTTTGTCCTCCGGAATACTGGCGACTCGGCGCTTCAGTTGACAGGGAACCCGAGGGTGGAATTGCGCGGGGCGCATGCACGTGATTTTCGGGTGGATTCGATGCCCACGTCGCAGATCAATGCCGGAGGGATGGAGATGTTTTCCTTAGCCTTTGATCCTTCATTTCCTGGGGTGAGGACAGCGGAAGTCTGGATCCGAAGTGATGATCCTGCGCGGCCTTGGTATACCTTTGCGGTGAGTGGATGGGGCAGGCCGAGTCGATTACTGACGCAGCGTGTAACGTTGAGCGGGCCAAGTTTGATCTATTTGGGTGAGGGGTCGATAGCGTTGCGGGCTGAGGCCAACTCTGGCCTGCCGGTGTCGCTGGAGGTGGTGTCGGGACCGGGTTCGCTGGCGGGGGCCGTCTTGACTCCGACTGGGGCCGGTAAGGTGACCGTGCGGGCGACTCAGGCGGGTGGCGGGGTTTATGCAGCAGCGCTTGCGGTGACGAGAGTGATCACTGTGAGGGCGGACCCTCGTATGCTGACGCTGACAGGACTAAGTCAGCGCTACGATGGCTCGCCGAAGCGGGTGGGGACGGTGGGTGCGGTGGGGACGGTGGTGGTGAGTTATCAAGTTGGCGGGGTTTTGGGTCCCAACCCGCCGACGGCGGTGGGCCGCTATCTGGTGAGGGCCGTAGCGGACGGGGCAACAAGGACGGGCACGTTAGCCATCACTCAGGCTCCGCTATACGTGATACCGGAAGATCATCGAAAATTTGCCGGAGAGGTGAATCCTGGATTGACGGTGAGATATGAGGGTTTTGTGGGCGGGGACACGGCGGCGGTGCTGACAAGACTGCCTGTGCTGAGGACGACGGCGACAGTGAGCAGTCCGGGTGGGATCTACCCGATCACCGCACAGGGTGGCACAGCGGCCAACTATGCGATGGTGTATCGGCAGGGGACGCTAGTAGTAGAGAGCTTTGCGGCGGGGTATGAGGCGCTGCTGGAGGATGGACTTGATGTGCCTTCCGGGAAGCTGAGCGTGACGGTGGCCAAATCGGGAAGAAGTTTCTCGGGCAGCATGGCTTTGGCTGGGGAAACGACGCCACTGCGCATCTCGGGGTCACTATTGACGAATGTGAGTGGGGAGTTAGCGAGGGGGACGACCACGGTGCTGAGAAATGGGGTGGCGTATGCTGTGGACTTTACTTTGCGAATGAATGCTGTGCTGACTGGTGCGGTGATGCGTGATGGGGTCCCGCTGGCCAGGCTGAGCGAAGGGCGTCGGCTGCTGATGCTGCCAACCGGTGGCAGGGTGGCGTATTACGGTGCTTATACGTTGATTTTGGAATCCGCGCAGGCGGCTGGAGCCGGAGTGCCTGAAGGGGCGGGCTGGGCGCGAGCGACTGTCAACACGCGCGGGGCCATCGCTTTGGTTGGCAGGCTGGGTGATGGCACGGCTTTCACGACCCAGCTGCTGCCAGACGGGGAGGAGGCTACGGGGTATCGGCTTTGGGTTCAGCCGTATCAGCCGACTCGTGTAGGGAGTTTCCTGGGTGGTGGATTTGCGATGGCTGTTGATCCGGTATTGAAGAGGGGGTTTGTGGAGGATGGTGCGGAGGTCGTCTGGGCGAAGGCGGAGCGCGGGGCGGACCGGAGCTACACCCTTGGGTTCGGTCCAGTGTCCGTGGGACTGAAGCTCGATCTATGGACCAAACCGAGCACGGCTAAGCCGCTGACCATGCTGCTGGGCCTGCCGGGAAATGGTTTTTCAGTTCAACACAGTGCGACAGGCAGTGCTGCCGACGGGAATTTGCCCACGGCGCTAACGCTCAGTGCGGGTAATGTGGTGAGCGTTCCGTGGGGGAGCAATCCGACCAAGTGGCAGACCAAGTTCAGCGTGGCCAATGGGACTTTTAGTGGTCAGTTCGAACTGCTTGATGCTGGGGTTCGGCGGGTGGTACCGTTCAGCGGGGTGTTGAGGCAGCCGATGGCGAGTGGTGATTCTGTGATCGGTGCTGGGCACTTTTTGCTGCCGGAAAGTGATGGGCTGAAGGCGGGCCTCGTGAGGTTCGTGCGCTAAGCTAGCCTTTGAGGGTGAGGAGGTAGGCGAGGAGGTCGGCGGCGGTTTTTTCGGGGAGGGGGTCGAGGAGGCCTTCGGGCATGAGGGAGCGGCGGATGAATTGGGTGCGGGCGACTTCGGCTTTGGGGAGGCGGCGGTCGGGGGCGCCGGGCTGGCGGATGACGATGGCGTTTTTGTCTTCGGAGACGAAGAAGGCGTCGATGAGGTCGCCGTTTTTGAGTTCGACGCGGTAGATGCGGTAGCCGGGTTCCATGGCGGCGTTGGGGGTGAGGATGTTGCGGAGGATGGCTTCGAGGCCCATGGAGCCGACGCCGGAGAGGTTGGGGCCGATTTGTCCGCCGGCGTTGCCGATTTGGTGGCAGGCGAGGCAGAGGGCGGCGTAGGGTTTGCCGGCGGTGGGGTCGCCTTTGGCGGCGAGGGCGGTGAGTTTGGTGAATTGGGTATCGAGGGCGAGGGCTTGTTCGGCGCTGAGGAGGGGCGGGGTGTCGAGGGTTTTGGCGAGGCGGGCGCCGGGTTTGAGGGTGAGTTTGGTTTTGAGGTGATCTGAGGCGAGTGGGAGTAGGGGTGAGTCTGAATTACCGGCTGAAGCCGGAACGACTGAACGGTCGAAGGTGGCGCGGATTTCGGCGGGGGTGCGGGTGGTGGGCCAGATGCGGAATTCGGTGAGGGCGCCTTCGGTGCCTTTTTTGGGGCCGGACCAGGCGATTTGGCAGTTTTCCCATTTGGCGGGTGAGGGTGTGGTGGCGGTGGCGTCGAGTTCGCCGTTTTGGTAGATGCGGAGGATGCCGGCGGTGTCGCGGGTGACGGCGAGGTGGGTCCAGAGGTCGGGAGTCATGGGCTTGGTGGCGACGCAGACGTCGTGAAGTTCTGGGCCGGCGTAGGCGCGGAATTTGGAGCCGAAGAAGTTGAGTTGGAGACCTTTCGGGGAGCCGAGGAGGCTGTCTTCGTTGCCGATGCCGGGGGCGAGGCGGACCCAGGCTTCGACGGTGAAGGGGCCGTCGAGGGTGATGTTGGAATCGATCCAGGCGTCGTCGCTGCCGTCGAGGAGGAGGACTTCTTGGAAGAGGCCGCCGAGTTGCCGCTGGAGTTTTTCGATGGCGGGGTCGTTGCTGAGGACGGCGGCGAGGCGCTCGATGGTGGGGGCGTCGAGGTCGGATTGGGGGAGGGATTTGTCGAGGAGGGCGGCGACGATGGTGGTGGCGCCGGATTTGGTGGTGGAGAGGGTGTTCAACGCGTTTTTGCGTTGGGCGGGGGTGAGTTTGGGGAAGAGGGCGAGGAGCTTTGATGGGGCGTCGGGGGCGCGGGATGCGGCGAGGGCTTCGAGGGCGGCGGCGCGGGTGAGGGGATCGGGGTCGGACTCGGCGAGGGTGGCGAAGAGGGGGAACTCGGCGCTGCGGAGGTCGCGCAGGGTGGTGAGGAGGGCGGGTTTTTGTGATGGCTGGAAGCCATCACTCCTTGCCATGGTGACGAGGTCGGGCTCGAGGGTTGTGAGTTGGAAGCCGCTGATGAGTTGGAGGGCGAGGGTGCGGACAGGAGTGTCCACATCACGGTGGAGCATGTCGCGGGCGGTGGTGGTGAGGAGGGGGGCGATTTGTTTGGGGTCGAGTTTGGTGCGGTGGGTGAGGAGTTTTTCGGCGACTGTGGCGCGGGAGGTTTCGTGGGTGAGGAGGGCGGTGAGGG
>JAIYDW010000080.1 GCA_027487315.1 Verrucomicrobiaceae bacterium
GTCGTCGTTCCAGAGGTAGTCGGGGAAGTAGCTGTGGGCGTGGCGCTGGCAGTTGTAGCCGTAGAAGTGGTCGAAGCCGTTTTTGAGGGGGCTGCCGGTGGTGTCGAACATGCCCATGCCCCATTTGCCGGTGGCGTAGCCAGCGGATTTGAGGATTTGGGCGACGGTGACGGTGCCTTCGGGGAGGGGTTTTTGGCCTTCGGGTTTGATTTCGCGATTGGCGCGGATGGGGCTGTGGCCGGTGTTGAGGCCGGTCATGAGGGAGGTGCGGGAGGGGGCGCAGACGGTGGTGCCGGAGTAGAGCTGGGGGAAGAGGGTGCCCTCGGCGGCCATGCTGTCGAGGTGGGGGGTTTGGATGAGTTTCTGGCCGTAGCAACCGAGGTCGCCCTGGGCGAGGTCGTCGCAGAGGATGAAGATGAGGTTGGGTTTGGTCTCGGCGCTGAGGGTGGTGGCGAGGAGGACGAGGGAGGCGATGAGTTGGCGAAGCATTTGGATTGCGGATTGCGGATTGCGGAGAGTGGAGAGTGGAGAGTGGAGAGTGTGTGACTTGGGGAGCACTAATGGGACAACGGTCGCGAATGGGTGAGGGGGCGGAGCATGAGGTGGAAACGGGGTGGGTGTGAATTTCTAGCGGGGGAAAGGGGGAGTGATCAGGGATTAGTAATCAGTAATCAGTAATCAGTATTCAGTATTCAGTATTCAGGGGTGAGTGGTGATAGACTGAGACTGGCAGAAAAAAGGAGACCACGAATGGCACGAAGGTCACGAATGGGCTGAGGGGGGACGGCTGGAAGCCGTCACTCCTTGGGGGCGAATGAGATGAAGAGGGGGTGAGCGGGGGATTGTTTTTGGGATTGCTAAAGGTTAGGATGACGTTGAACTGATGGGCGTGATGAAGGCTTCTCGAATGTTGAGTTTGGTTCTGGCGGTGGTGGTCGCTGGGTTGGTGATGACGAATCCGAATGAGGCGGATTTTCGGGAGCATGTGCGGGTGAAGGAAGGGCTGGCGGGGACGATTGGGATGGTGGCGGCGGATTTGCTTTCGGGGGGGAAGGGTGGGGGGATTCAGCGGGACAATTACTTTGTGGCGAGTCGATTTTACATTGGGGGCAATGGGATTTTGCCGAGGCAGGATGTGGCTTGGGGGGTGGCGGGGAAGTTTTTTGAGATTGAGAGTGCGCCTGAGCGAAGGTGATGGAGCGGGCGCTGGAATAGCGCGAGAGGGTGAAGTGTGGGGCACGCAGAGGCGGAGAATGAGGGTGCGGATGTGGCGGAAGGCTTTGGCGAGGTCTTTGGCGTAGGTGGCGGGGTCGTAAGGGACAAAGGGGTGTTTGTCCTGCTGGGGCGGCGCAGGGGGGACTGGCTGCGGTGTGCGTTTCACGGCGGACTCCGGGTTGGATGAGCGGGGGAAAGCACGGCCCCCTACTGTGTATTCAATTTTTTTGGGATTTTGTTACAGGGAATTGGCGAAAAAGTTTGAGGATTTGTGTTTTTTGTGGCGGGGAGGGGGATTCGGCCCAGGGGAAGCGGAAGGGACGATTAGGGAAAAGCTATGTCGAAGTTGCTTGCGGGGATTGAGGGGACTCCCTATGGTCGGGGGCTTATGAACCGGATTTACCAGGGACGTGTGACGCGGGTGCAGCGAATGAAGGCTGCGGAGGGGAGTGGCCCACGGAAAGCAGGAAAGGGCGCAAACGTGGAGTGGGAGGATTTGGACGATGGGGAGGCGATGCTTTGGCGGCATCATGAGCTGTTTCAGGATGCGGTGGTGTTGATTGGATGAGGTAATGGGCTGACTAAGACAAAGAAATTTATGAACACGGTGTATCGAACTTATGAAGTGCTGGTTGAGGAGACTCTGTCGTCCATTGATCCGAAGCGGCAGAAGACCTCGAAGCCATCGCGGGAGAATGTGAAGACGCGGCGGGCTTTGGAAACCACGCACCGGCTTTTCCAGGATGCGG
Organism: Verrucomicrobiaceae bacterium; assembly: GCA_027487315.1. GTDB lineage: Bacteria > Verrucomicrobiota > Verrucomicrobiia > Verrucomicrobiales > Verrucomicrobiaceae > JAGRPD01. Next base: position 1,965 of record JAIYDW010000080.1, read on the forward strand.
TGTGTTACTACATGCTCTGTTTGATCGGGCTTGTGCGTGACGCGAAGGAGGCTGGACAGAAAGGCTCGAATTCAGACATCAACCCTCTCTGGCGGACTCTGACGACGGGAGAGATGGGCAAGAAGACGGATAAGCTCGTGCGACGATTTATGGCAAGCTATCCGGGGGCGCTGTGGGGTGATAAGGCGGGACTGCGTGACTTCGTCAAGGGCGTTTATGGCGCAGCACTAGCAGATGATATTGATCTTTTGAGCCAAGTGTATCTGCAACTGAGAGCGAATGCAGTTAAACCTGTGAAGGGGAGTGGCACCAACACTGGCGAGGGCAACGAGTTGGGGGATATGGCACGTTTCGCCAATGACTGGATGCAGCGGCTTTCTAATGAGGCTAGCAAACAGGCGGGGAGTGCTGCAAAAGCTTCTAACAACGGGTATTGGGTGACGATCCGCGAGCAACTCCAAAAGGTAGGTGCCGGATTTGATGATCGCGCCCTGTCAGCGAGTATTGAATTGGCGAAATGTTTTGATTCTCCTGCCTCCGAGTTGTCTGGCATGGATGCGTTGCTCGACTATGCGCGGGCATTTGCAATGGCTCCTGGAGATGGCGTTCCTTGGCAGAAGGTTCCAAAGACAGTCAGTGCTTTCATTGAATCGATTCAGAACACTGATCGAACCGAGAAATCCAAAGAGGTTTTTCCAGCCACTGATTTCGCCGTTCCGATTTCAGAGCTTGATATAGCTGCGCGGAAATCCAGTGCGCCGGATTATGTGTTTGACGGAATTGCTGCCAAGTCAGGAGCCAAGCCAAGCGGCACCTACTGGCATGTGTTGCGCTACAAGTTCTGGCCGTGCGAGGTGACGAGAAAGCATTTGCTCGGCAATCTCAAAACTCGTGTTGCGGGTTCGTCTGAAGATCCTGTCAAAGACGTTCGAGACGCCTATGGGAAAGTTTTCCCATTCTTTACGCATCTAATTGGAATGACGGTTCCGAGTTCAAGCGGGTCGCTTTGGGCGGACTTCGACAAGTCTGCTTTCAAGCGAGCGGCAGAAGAAGTCTTCAAATACCGAATCCGTTCGGACAAGCGGCAGACCGAGTATGACCAAAAAGCACAGAAGGTGCTAGCGATGGAGGCCAAGGGGGAGTGGAAGGATGCAAGAGGTGCCGTCAAAAAACTCGCTGGGATTCTTGGAGATAGCCGTGCGCCATTGATGAAGCGTTTCTTGGATGAATTGGGTGGCACCATTGGGTACGGACTGCGCCGGGGAACCATTGGCGGATGGGGGGATTTGCGGGAGGACTTTCTCAAAGCATCAAAAGATGGCGAGCCTGATGGGGAAAAGCTGGAGCAACTCGTGAACAAAGCGCAGGCTGATAGCGGCGGCGGCTTTGGTAGTGCCGCGCTTTTCAAAAAGCTGTGTGAACCCGATTTCTTCCCTCTTTGGCAGGAACGCTGGGATGGAAAGCAGGACTGGCACCCAAAGAATTTCTTGTCGTGGTATGTGCGCTATGCAGAGGCACTGGAGGAACTGACGCTGCTCACAGAGAAGCCGGAACATTTGGAAGGCAGCGAGACGGCTGAACCAAGCAGCCAGGCATCGCTGCGCTTGAAGCCCATCTCCATCACCCTTCCTGGAACGGACAATCGACATGGAGAGACAAGTTTCCGTCCGCTCGACTTTGACTGCAAGATTGAGCCGCATCCGCACCTTGAACTCTTTGATGAGGCGGAGCCGGGGAAATACAGCCTCGTTCGGACGAATGCAGCACTGATCAAAGAGAAGCTCAAGGATGGCGGGCCGGAAGGCGCGGAATATCCGCTAACGCTGAGTTATCGGCGTCTGAAGCGGGACAGGATTACAGACGGGAAGGGACTGTCTATAGATGCGTTTTATCAGCCGCCGCTGGTTGTTGAAGATGCCCCTGATTTTCACCGAGAGGATAAAGAAAAGGCGGCAAAAGCCAATAGACCAGCTCCGATGACGGCGATGGTAGTCAGTTCATCTCTACTGCCTCCATCTAAGCCAGGAGGTGCATTTCATTTCACCATGGCGATGCCAGTGGAGATTGACGCTTTGATGGCGGGAACGCCCAAGATTGATAACAAGAAACATGCTGATCCGGCCAAGCGGAGCGAGGATTCGGTGCGTTATGGCCCGCCTTTGAATGGCGAATACACGCGGCTCTATTTCCGCTGGCCGATTGATGCGGAAACGGAGAAGAAATCTAAGGGGGGCGAGACTGATGAATCGGCTGAGATCACCGAAACTGCGAAGAAGGGAAAGCTGTCGCCTGCCAAGTTCTGGTGCGCCAAGGAGTTCGAGCCGTTTCATCTTCTCAGCGTTGATCTCGGCGTTCGCTTTGCCGGTGCTTGGTGCCGGGCCAAAGTATTCAAGGGAGATCCCCAAGACGGGCAGCGTGTCATCTCGTCGCCAACGGATGAGGCGAAGACTGGGAAGATTGTGTTTGGTGTTGAATATGCCAGCACGTTCCGCCTTCAGGGTGAGGATGTGAAGCTCTGGCGGAAGCGTAAGGGCCAGCCTGGGCATTCTTTTGAGCAGGAGCCCTGCGGAAGCAAAGGACGATTGGCTACGGCGGTAGAACTGGAGACGTTCGCCAAACTGGCGGAGGAAATCCTTCCAGAGAGTGTCAGGACACCGCTGCCTGATTTGGCGGAGAGGAAGTATTTCCCCCAACTGGCCGGACATTTGCAGTTCCGCCTTTCACGCCGACTCGGCCAGTTGCGCATGTTGTTTAATCTGCGCTGGCGGGTAGCTGGACGAGAGGAAAAGAAGGGGCATATCTACCAGAGACACGAGGGTGATGATCTGGCTAAATTCCAGAGGGAACAAAGGCTTCGGGTTATCGACATGCTTGATTTCAAGCCACGTGACAATGTTCTTGAAGATCGGGAAGAAGGCTACATGCGGAAGCTCCGGCTTGCTTTAGCAGATGATACAACTTGGAATGGCCTGACCTTCACACCGAAAGGTGAAGTCGTGCGTTTGTTTGGGAAGCAGCGGACTAAGGCGGGTAAGGATGCTCAGAAGAAGGCGCAGGACCGACTCAAGGCGACCTTGTTGGATTCATCTGGGCCTTGGAACTGGACGGCTCTTGAGCAAGAGGTGACGCGGTTGATTGATGAGGCGATGCAGTCCTTCCAAGGTGAAAACAGCCTTCTGGCGCGGGCTGCTCATTTTGTCTGGCCGCTGATCAAGAAGCGTTGGCAGTGGCGCGCCTGCCAGCCTGATACGGATGGTCAGCAATCCTTGCTTGAGTGTGTGGTTGATGAACAAGCGCCAGAACAGAATATCACGGGGATGCGTGGACTAAACATGAGGCGAATCGAGCTGTTGCAGGAGTTTCGCCGCTGCTGCCAGAGTCTCGCCAAGATCGAGCGACGTTACTATCGGGATCCGAACAAAGGTCTGGAGCCATCCCCGGTGAGGGAGAGTGACCGCATTTATGAGCCTGCTCCAGCCTGGATCGACAAGATCAACGAGATGAGAGATCAGCGTGTTTACCAAACAGCGCACTTGATTCTCGCCGAGGCGCTCGGGTTGGAACTGATGAATCCTGATGAGGTGCTGATTGATGGCATGGACAAGGCGGCCCTCAAGAGTGAGCGGGATGTTCATGGCCGATACAAAAAGAATCCGGCGAAGCAGCGAGTGGCGGCAATTGTTCTGGAGGACCTGTCGCGTTACCGCACCAGCCAAGACCGCTCACGGTTTGAGAATCGGCAGCTTATGGAGTGGTCTCACCGCAAGGTGCTAGAGAAGCTTCAGGACATGGCGAAGGTGTTTGGCATCCCGATCTTCACTGTTGATGCCCGCTTCTCTTCGAGATTTAACTCCCGCACGGGTGTTCCTGGGGTTCGCTGTATTGAGGTTTCCAAGGGCTTTGAGTTGGAACATCCTTGGAAGCATTGGAAAGATGAGACTGTCGCCAGTGTTAGCGGCAAAAATGGCGAGCGTGTTCCTTCGGAGCGTGCTGGGATGATCAATGCAGCAGCGGCTCTGCTTGCTGACGCTGATGCCAAAGCATCCGTAATTCTTCCGATGGATGGAGGGCCGGCTTTCTTCCCTGTGGTGCCTCATCGTGTGGGGCATGAGGGACTGGAGTCAAACGCCGACATCAATGCGGCGGTGAACATTGGGCTACGCGCTGTGGCGCATCCAGATCGTCTTGATGTGTTCTCGATGCTGCAAGCCATTCCAAGGGCTGGTGGTGTCATGGAAATTCAGGCCAAGCGCGGCTCTTTTGCGGCGACGGCACGGAAGATTGAGCCAGCGAAAGCGCCAGAAGGAAAGACGAGTGTATCGGATCAGGCGGGAAACATTGAAGGCGATGATGAAGATGCTGAGTCAGGCAAGATTCAATACATGTTTGCTTGTCCCAAGGTTCACGGTGCCCCTGCATTCACGATTCATGATGAGGAACGTTACGCGCTAGGTCCTGATACTTCTGGCGCAGTGACCAAAGTCTTTTGGCGGCGGGTTAAGCAGGTCTGTTTTGAGCGAATTAGAGTGGTAAATGCCGCCCGATGTGGTGCATGGAAGGCGAAGGCTGACAAGCCCGATCCAGACGACGAGATTCCCTTCCCTTGAGTTCGGAATGAAAGCGATTCGTTTTTCTGCTCATGCTGAGGTGCAGATGCTTGCGCGGGACATCTCGCGCGAGTTGGTGGAGGCGACGGTGCGAGAGCCGGGGCATCGAGTGTGGGGTAGGGCTCCGAGGGAGGTGCTTTCGCGTTTGATGGAGGACGGGAAGGGGGGCAAGAAGATGTTGTTGAGGGTGTTTGTGGAGGAGAATGAGAGTGAGATTGCGGTTGTCACAGTGTACAAAACCTCGAAACTGTGGAAGTATCTTCCGGAGGAACTGCCATGAATGTTGATTACGATCAGGAGACGGACACGCTGACGGTGACGTTGCGGGCGGGGCGTATTTTGGAGAGTGATGAGGTGCGGCCTGGTGTGATTGTGGACTTTGATGAGGCGGGGGAGGTGGTGGGGTTTGAGGTGCTGGCGGCGTCGCAGGTGATGGATGGGTTTGCGCGTTCGGGGTTCGTTGGTGAGCTGGCGGCGGGGAGGCTGCGAGAGGACGAGAAGCCCTACGGAACCTAGGGATGCGCGTCTGCATTTGACAGGTGGGGTTATAGTACCTGCGTGTCATGAATGCTGCTGGCCCGATCAATACTCTGGATGCGCTGATGGAGGCGCAGCCGCCGCTGCCGGTGAGGCGGCTGCACAATTACTTCTACTGCGCGCGCTTGCTGTATTACCAGTGGGTGGAGAATTTGTTCGAGGAGAATGCGGATACGATCGCCGGGAGTCAGGCGCACCGGAATGTGGACAAGGCGTCGTCGTTCGATGAGGAGAAGAAGGCGGCGCTGGCGGAGGGGCTGCCGGAGGGGGCGCGGCTGCGGAGCTTGAAATTGGAGAGCCGGGAGTTGGGGCTGGTGGGGGTGGTGGATTTGCTGGAGGGTGGGCCGGAGGGGGCGGAGGTGGTGGACTATAAGAAGGGGAGTGCGCGGCGGGGGGCGAACGGTGAGCGGACGGCGAAGGAGGCGGATGCGGTGCAGGTGGCGGCGCATGCGCTGATGCTGGCTGAGGCGGGGATGCCGGTGGGTGGGGCGTGGATTTACTATGCGGAGGATAAGCGGCGGGTGCGGGTGGAGTTGACGGAGGAGCTGTACGATATGACGCGGCGGGGGATTTTGGAGGCGAAGGCGTTGGGGGAGAGTCGGCACTGTCCGCCACCGCTGGTGAATGATCCGCGTTGCCAGTATTGCAGTGCGTATCCGATCTGTCTGCCGAATGAGAGTCGCTGGTGGGCGGCTGGGTATGAGGAGAAGGTGGAGGAGGAGCAGATGGCGTTTGTGTTTGAGGGGTTTTCGGAAAGGGGCCACGTTCTGACGAACGCGGCTACTGGGGCGGTTACGGGTGCTCCGGAGATCAAGGTGGCTCCGAGGCCGGATGGGGATGCGGGGGAGATTCTGGTGGTGCAGACGGCGGGGGCGCAGGTGGGGCAGCGGGGGGATCTGTTTACGGTAAGTGTGAAGGGGGAGGTGGTGCAGAAGATGCCGGGGCATCAACTGCGGGCGATCTACCTTTATGGGGCGGCGCAACTGACGGCGCAGGCGGTGGCGACGGCGCTGGAGTTGAACATTGATGTGTCGTATTTTTCTCCGGCGGGACGGTTTCTGGGTCTGCTGCGGGGGCTGCCGACGAGCGGGGTGGATGCGAGGATGGGGCAGTATGAGTTTTTTCAGAAGGAGGCGATCCGGCTGAAGCTGGCGCGGGAGATCATCCGGGCGAAGATTCACAATCAGCGGGTGCTCATGATGCGGAATGGGGATGCGCCGGAGGGGGCGATCAAGAAGCTGGCGGAACTGCGGGATATGACGGCGGAGGTGAACGATCTGACGGTGCTGCTGGGGGTGGAGGGGATGGCGGCGAAGGTTTACTTTGAGCATTTTGCGTCGATGCTGAAGGGGAAGGGGGCGTGGCGGTTTGACTTTGAGGGGAGGAACCGGAGGCCGCCGCGTGATCCGGTAAATGCGCTGTTAAGTTTGGGTTACTCGATGCTGGCGAAGGAGCTGACGGGAGTGATCCATGCGGTGGGGCTGGACCCGTTTCTGGGGTTCCTTCACCAGCCGCGCTATGGGAGGCCGGCGCTGGCGCTGGATTTGATGGAGGAGTTTAGGCCGCTGATCGCGGACAGTGTGGCGATCAGTCTGATCAATCGGGGGGAGGTGGGGCCGGATGATTTTGTGAATGCGGCGAGTGGGACGTTTTTGAAGGATGCGGGACGGCGGGCGTTTTGGGAGGGGTATTTCCGGCGGATGGATACGGAGGTGAGTCACCCGGAGTTTGGCTACAAGATGAGCTATCGGCGGATGCTGGAGGTGCAGGCGCGGCAGCTTTGGCGGTTTCTACGTGGGGAGGCGGCGGGTTATCATGCGTTTACGACAAGGTAAGAGGTGACTTTTATGAGGACGCGATACTTGGTGAGCTACGATATCTGTCATCCGAAGCGGTTGCGGCGGGTGGCGAAGGCGATGGAGGGGTATGGGACGCGAATTCAATACAGTGTGTTTGAGTGCGCTCTGGATGATAAACGGGTGGCGAGGCTGAAGGCGGAATTGCATGAGATGCTGCACCATGAGGAGGATCAGGTGCTTTTTGTGAGCCTGGGGCCGGAGGACAGCAGTCATGGGTTAAGGATCGAGGCGATGGGGCTGCCGTATTTGGTGCGGAGTCGGGTGGTGATTGTGTGAAGGGGGAGGAGTTGAATTTGTGCTCGCGAGGGTGAATTGGGGCTTGCGGTGCGGGATGAGGTGGGCAGAATGGGGGTGGCCATGTGCCACCGATCACCCTTCCTCCGCCATTGGAATGGGCAAGCTCACGGAAATCCCGAGTGGAAATCTGATCTTTGAAATCGTGACGACTGAAGCGCGGCGCTCCTTGCGAGCGCGGAAGTGCTGTTAGAAAGCCTAGACCGCGCTCGCGAGGACTGTCACACTGTATTTAGAGAGGGAAGTCGGAGAGGAAAAGAGTGAGGAAGGGTGAGCGAATCGGCGGGGCGCTCGCGGAAGGGTCTTGGAAGGTTTTGCTGGTGGGGGGTGCAGGGTGGTGCAGCTTCAGTCGCCACGATTCCAGGGAGCTTGAGGCGGTCGCCAGGATGGGCGGGTGTGTGTACCCGGTTCCCGCTTCAGTCGCCACGATTCCAGGGAGCTTGAGGCGGAGCAGATTGAAACGGTTTTGTTTTGGTGTGGTATTTGCTTCAGTCGCCACGATTCCAGGGAGCTTGAGGCGGACCCGAGAGGCCAAGCGCCTCATCACCGCCAAAATCGCTTCAGTCGCCACGATTCCAGGGAGCTTGAGGCGGTGGAAAGGCAACCCCGCAAATGGGCAGAGCTTCGGAGCTTCAGTCGCCACGATTCCAGGGAGCTTGAGGCGGAAGTGCGTGTGAACCGCAGCATCCAGGCGCTCTAATGCTTCAGTCGCCACGATTCCAGGGAGCTTGAGGCGGTGGATGATGCGCTGATGAATACGCGCAGTGTTTCGGGCTTCAGTCGCCACGATTCCAGGGAGCTTGAGGCGGTGACCACCCCGGCATCACTGTTGTGAAGTTGCTCACGCTTCAGTCGCCACGATTCCAGGGAGCTTGAGGCGGAGGCAAATAGGAAGCATCCATTTTTGACAGATTGCGCTTCAGTCGCCACGATTCCAGGGAGCTTGAGGCGGAGCCAAAAACAAAGCGAGTTAGAAAAAATCGATTTGCTTCAGTCGCCACGATTCCAGGGAGCTTGAGGCGGGACAGAAACCGCGAAAAATCCGCAATAAACAACGAGCTTCAGTCGCCACGATTCCAGGGAGCTTGAGGCGGTGAGCATGGAGGGCTTTGACGGTCCATTTGCGATTGCTTCAGTCGCCACGATTCCAGGGAGCTTGAGGCGGCTCGAGGTGGTCGGTGGACAGTTTCACCTTTCCGGCTTCAGTCGCCACGATTCCAGGGAGCTTGAGGCGGGGTGGTGGGGTTGAAGGATACGGCGGCGCGGATTGGCTTCAGTCGCCACGATTCCAGGGAGCTTGAGGCGGGGTCA
>JAIYDW010000256.1 GCA_027487315.1 Verrucomicrobiaceae bacterium
GCAAAGGTTTCGGCAAAGAGCCAATGGCTCCTCACAGCATGGTGCTCTGCGCCATCGGCACCGGGATGCTCTGGGTCGGCTGGTATGGTTTCAACGCAGGATCCGCTCTGGGTGCTGACGGCATCGCCGCCAACGCCTTCATGACCACCACGCTGGCTGCTGCCACTGCTGGTTTTGTTTGGGCGCTGCTTGAGTGGGTGCTTCGTGGCACGCCATCGGTGTTGGGTTTCTGCTCCGGCATCGTGGCCGGTCTGGTGGTGATCACCCCCGGCGCTGGCTTCGTGACCGCTTCATCGGCTGTCATCATCGGTGTTCTCGCTGGTATCATCCCCTTCCTGGCTGTGGCTTACTTGAAGAAGATGCTCGGCTATGATGACGCTCTAGACACCTTTGGTGTGCATGGTGTTGGCGGAACTTTGGGTGCCATCCTGACGGGTGTGTTTGCTGACGAGAAAGCCAACTCGATCGTGGCAGGCCTCAAGGAAGGCCTTCTGATGAACCAACTCAAGGCCGTCGCATTGACGATCGTCTGGAGTGTGGTTGCCACTGCGGTCATCGCGTTCATCGTGAAGATGGTGGTCGGATTGAAGGTGTCCGAAGAAGTCGAGCAGACTGGCTTGGACCAACCTGAACACGGCGAGTCCGGCTACGAAATGCACTAATCGCACAGCTCCTTAGCTGATTCGATTCAATCTCGGCCGGGATGCGAAAGCATCCCGGCCTTTTTGTTTCGCCCCCACTCACTTTCATCTACCTCCGGCACGGCCCACCTCTTCTAAACCAACCGCCGCGCATTGCGCAACCCATCCGCCGTCACACTGCTCCGCATTCGGTCCGCCACCATGAAATCCAGGTAATTCTGCCATTGCATCGGCCTCAAACTCGCCACCCCGGCGGCCCGCATCCGATAGCCGCACTCCGCAATTTCCCATCCGAACTCCGAATTCCGATTCCCCCGATCCGCCCGGTGGATCCACGCCCCAAACTCATCCTTCCGCCACACCTCCGCGTCATTCCCCGGAATCACCTGCGCATAACTCCACACCCGCTCCACCACCTCTCGGTCGTAGCCTGCTTCCAAATCCTGATTCGCCAAATCACTCATCTTCGTTAGCGAACCTCATTCCAATAACGCATCCACTCCTCCGGTGCCTGCGGCGTCTCCACGCCATGAGCAATCCTCCCCTCATTCTCCGGCACAAACGTCGTGCTTGTCCCATACACCATGATCAAATCCTTTGTCCCCACACTCCGAATCGCATGCGCCACCCCCGCCGGAATGATCACTCCTACATTGTTCGGCCCCGGCATGTCATCCCCGTCAATAATGAACCGCATCCGCCGCCTCGGCATCCCCGCCCGTTCATCCGCCAAAAACATCTCCGCTTGCCCGCTGATGAAAAACATCATGTCCCACTGCTCTTTCTCGTAGGGCCTCAAGGAATAATTGCCCGCCTCAGTCACAAACAATCGATGAAACCATGCCTCCGCTTCCTCTCCCTCCGGAATCGCCGGCGGATGAATATGAAACCCCTTGCTCGTTCCCGCCTGCATCAGCGCCGTCGCCCATTGCCTCGGCCACATGCCAATCTCCCCAGCCTTGCCTTCCCCTTCCCTCGCAAACTCCGCAAAATAGCCCCGATGCCGCTGTTGAAACACCCGGCGATGAAACACCTCCACCCCGGGAATCCCTAACTCCGCAGGAATCACCCCACTGATCACCTCCCTCGCTTCCGCACGCCCATCTTTCAACTTCGCCGCCAAATCCCCCGCCGTGTAATCACGCGTCGCCAATGCCGCCTTCGCCGAAGCATTCAGGCCGCGCCACAAATCAAAGTTCGTCTCACTCATCGTCGGCCCATGATGCCCAGATTCCTCCCACATGCAAACCCCCAACCTCTCTCTCCTCCTTTGAGGTTGTCAGCCTCCCTCCATCCAGTATCTTTTAGGCTTGTTTCCGCCCCATCGGATTCTCCCAGCCCTTTTCTCCCGTCCAATGCTCATCACCACCAAAGCCTACGCCCGCGCCGGCCTCGTCGGCAATCCCTCTGACGGTTACTTTGGTAAAACCATCTCCTTCATCATCCGCAATTACTGGGCCGAAGTCACCCTTTTCGAAAGCCCCGAACTCACGATCCAACCCACCGAACGGGACCACTCCGTCTTCTCAGGCATCGACGCCCTCGCCCGCGATGTCCGCCAGTTCGGCTACTACGGCGGCATCCGCCTTTTGAAAGCCTCCGTCAAACGCTTCCACGACTACTGCATCCGCGAAAAAATCCCCCTCCATGGGCGCAATTTCACTCTCCGCTACGCCAGCAATGTTCCGCCTCAAGTCGGCATGGCCGGCTCCAGCGCCATCATCACTGCTTGCTGGCGCGCCCTCATGCAGTTTTATCAGGTCGAAATCCCCCCCTACCTCCTCCCCTCACTTGTCCTCAGCGTCGAAAACGACGAACTCGGCATCCCCGCTGGCCTCCAAGACCGCGTCATCCAGTCCTTCGAAGGCGTCGTCTTCATGGACTTCAACCGCGCCTCCATCGAAAAACGCGGCTACGGCATCTACGAGGAACTCGATCCCGCTTCCCTTCCCAACGTCTACGTCGCCTACACCACCCGCCTCAGCGAAGGCACCGAGGTCTTTCACAACGATATTCGCGGCCGCTGGAAACGAGGTGAGCGCGATGTCGTCTCCGCCATGTACCAATGGGCCAATCTCGCCCAACGCGTCCGCGACATGCTCGTCGCAGGACAAGGCGAACAAATCGGCCCCCTCCTCAACGAAAACTTCGATCTCCGCCGCCGTCTCTATCAAATCAGCCCCGGCAACATCGAAATGGTCGAAGCCGCGCGCGCCTGCGGAGCCAGCGCCAAATTCACCGGCTCCGGCGGTGCCATCGTCGGCACCTACACCGACGACGCTATGTTCAATCAACTCAAAGCCACCATGGAACCCCTCGAAATGGTCGTCCTCAAACCTCAGATTCTCCCCCTCGCCAGCGCTTCCTGACTCATGAAAACAGTTGTCCGCAAAGCCGTCATCCCCGCCGCAGGCTACGGCACCCGCTTCCTCCCCATCGCCAAGTCCGTCCCCAAGGAGATGCTTCCCCTGGTCGACCGACCCGTCATCCAGTATGTCGTCGAAGAAGCCGTCGCATCAGGCATCGAGGACATCCTCATCGTCATCAGCCGCTCCAAACGCTCCCTCGAAGAACACTTCCATCC
>JAIYDW010000135.1 GCA_027487315.1 Verrucomicrobiaceae bacterium
AACACCCGTGTGCCACATGGCCATGGTGTTTGATCCCGCTGGTAACATCATCATCATTCACAAACGCAAACCCGGCCACCATTGATCCCCATGCACCAGCACGAAAAGCTCAACTACGTAGAACTCCATTCTCGGAACCTCGCTCTGACCAAAGCCTTCTTCACTGAAGCCTTTGGATGGGCTTTCACCGATTACGGCCCCGAATACACAGCTTTCAGCAATGAAGGGCTTGATGGCGGCTTCTTCCTCTCTGACAAAGCATCAACTGCGGAAACAGGCGCCGCTTTGGTCATCTTCTACAGTGCACGACTCGAAGAAACGCTAGCCAAAGTCGAAGCAGCCGGTGGCACCATCAGCACACCGACCTTTGCTTTCCCTGGAGGTCGGCGCTTTCACTTCATCGAGCCCTCAGGAAATGAGTTCGCGGTGTGGTCAGATCAACCTCCGAACTGAGATGGTCGAGCAACCCATCATTGCCTTTGCCAATGCTGCCGAGTTTCGCTCTTGGCTCACCCAAAACCATGCCGATCATCCCGGCATTTGGCTGAAGTTCGCCAAGAAAGCCAGTGGCATTCCCACAGTGACTTATGCAGAGGCTTTGGATGAGGCCCTCTGCTTGGGTTGGATTGACGGCCAGGTCAAATCAATCGACGCCACCAATTACCTCCAAAAATTCACCCGGCGTGGCAAACGCAGCATGTGGTCCAAGATCAATGTGGGTCATGTGGCAAGGCTCGAAAAGGAAGGCCGCATGAAGCCCTCCGGTTTCGCCGCCGTCAACGCCGCCAAAGCAGACGGACGATGGGAAGCCGCCTATCACAGCCCCAGCAACGCCGAGATGCCCGAGGATTTCCTCGCCGCTTTGTCCAAAGAACCCCAAGCGAAGGCCTTCTTCGAGACCCTCAATAAATCGCAGCGCTACAGCTTCTTTTTCCGCATCACCACCGCCAAGAAACCCGAAACACGGACCAAACGCATCGCTGATTTTGTCGCCATGTTAAATCGAGGCGAGAAATGGCACTGAGACACACTTCTTTATGAGATGACGCCGCGTCGGGTGGTGACCTCACCGAAGCAGTTGGAGTAAATGGGTGTGCTACTTCGCCGCCGAAGTAACGAAGGGCTTCAATGCCGCGGCGAGGAGTTTGTAGCCTTCTTCATTGAAGTGCAGCATGTCCTCGACAAACAAATCAGGGCGAACTTTGCCATCTGGATCGAGAGTCATTGCGCGGGTGTCAATGTAGGTGATGCCAGTCTGTTCCTTGGCCCAGGCAGCGATCAGGTCATTGAGTTTGTTGCCTTCATCGACTTGTTTGAGGCGTTTAACGGTCGGACTGAGCCCGATGTAGTAGATCGCGACGTTTGGAAGGCGCTCGCGCATTTTGGCGACGAAGGTCTTGAAATCGTTGAACACGTCTTCAGCAGGCCAGCCTGCGTTGATGTCATTGCCACCGGCGCGCAAGAAAATGGCCTTCGGTGCATAGGGGAAAATCATGCGCTCAGCGTAGAAGGTCGAGTCTTTGATTTGATTGCCTCCGAAACCCCGGTTCAGCACAGGCACACCGGCAAAATCCTCCGCAAGGGTCTTCCAACGAACGATGGTCGATGAACCCACAAAAAGCAGACTTCCTTTTGCTGGAGGAGACTTCTTATCGGCAGCCTCAAAGGCGGCGATGTTGCTTTCCCATTTCTTGTAGTCGTGCGTCGTGGGCTTCGGTTTCGGCCAGACGTCTTTTTTCTCTGCTTGGAGGGCCGCCGACGACGACACGGCGACAAGAACAATAAGACGAAGGAGGGTGCTGCGATTCATGGTAGGAGCATGTAACGTTTGGTCTTTGCCTGTGTTGCAATGAAGTGGATGCAGGTTATCGACGATACTCGCTGAAGGAAACGCGCAGCTTGTTTTCGAGTTCAGTGATTTGAGCTTTCTCTCGCGGGTCGATGAGGGCCAGCGACATGCCCTTTTTACCGGCTCGGGCGGTGCGGCCGCTGCGGTGGGTGTAGTATTCCATCTGCTCAGGAAGTTGATGGTGAATGACAAAATTGAGGTCCGCGACGTCAATTCCGCGCGCGGCGACGTCGGTGGCCACAAGGAACTGAATCCGTTGTTTCTTGAAGGCGCGCATGATTTTGTCGCGCTCTTTTTGCATGAGGTCACCCTGGATGGCCTCCACCAGAAACCCTGCGTCAGCAAGCTCAGCGCAGAGAGCATTCGTGCCAGCTTTGGTGCGACAGAAGATGAGGCCACGGCCGTCTTTTTGACGCTTGAGGAAGTCGATCAGGAATCGACTTTTGTCTTCGCGAGAGCAGTAGGCGTAGCGGTGGTCGATGTCACGATTCACGACATGGGTTTGATCAATCTGAACGGCATGGGCATTAGCAGACATGCTGTTTTTGATCAGGAGCTGGATGGCGTGAGGGAAAGTGGCGGAAAAAAGCCAGGTTCCTTGGCGTTGCGTGGTGAGGTTGAGGATTTCCAGCAGTTCCTTTTTGAAACCCATGCTGAGCATTTCATCCGCTTCATCCAAAACCAGGTAACGGATGGAGTCGAGGTTGAGCGCACTGCGTTTCAACATGTCGATGAGCCGCCCGGGAGTGGCGACAACGATGTGAGTGGGTCGCCGAAGCGCTTCCGCCTGGCGGTCGATGTTGTCTCCCCCACAGACGACTTCGACGAAGATTTTCGCGGTGTATTTGGTGTAACGGAAGAGCTGTTTGCCAATTTGCTTCGCCAGTTCGCGGGTCGGGGCGATAACGAGCCCCTGAATCACCTTGGCCTGAGGGTCGATTTTCGTGAGCAACGGCAGGCCAAAGGCGGCGGTCTTGCCAGTGCCGGTTTGAGCCTGGGCGACGAGGTCGCCGCCATCCTGGATCAAAAAGGGTATGACCTGTTTTTGGATGGGTGTGGGCTTGACGATGCCCAGTTCGTCCAGGGCGGGAATCATCGCGGCCGGGACTCCAAGGTCAATGAATGCGTTCGACATGGGGTCTTGTGCGTCAGGTTCGGCCGAAATGCCAGCGGATTACTGCAATCCGATGCTACAACCACGCTTTGACGACGTTTCCCAAGGCCCACTTCCGCCTCATGAAGACTCCCCTGCTTTTTACCGGCCTGATGCTGCTTTCCATGCCGCCTGCGCCCGGCGCCCAGCCTCCAAACATTCTGTTTCTTTTGGCCGATGACCAGAGGCAGGACACGCTCGGGTGTTATGGTCATGAGATCGTGCAGACGCCGAACATTGATCGATTGGCGGCGGATGGCGTGCGGTTTCAGAATGCCTTCGTGACGACGTCCATCTGCTGGGTCAGCCGGGCCATCAATCTGACAGGCCAATGGGCTCGAACCCATGCAACTCCGGATTCAATGCCCACAGTGAAAGCCGAATCGCTGAAGACCATGTTCCCTGTCGTTCTCAGGCAGGCGGGCTATAGAACGGGGCATTTCGGCAAGTGGCATTTGATGGAGCCGAAGGGCTTTGTGAAGGAGGATCAGTATGATGAGTTTGAGGCCATCGGTCGAAACCCCTATTTCAAAACCTTGCCGGACGGCAGCAAACGCCACGAGACGGATCTGGTCTGTGACCGGGGCATTGAATTCATCAAGTCGCAACCAAAGGACAAGCCGTTTTGCCTGAATCTCTGGTTCAACGCAGCTCATGCCGAGGACAATGATCATCGGCCGGGGATCGGGCTTTATCCCTGGCCTCCTTCAGTCGATGGGATGTATGAGGACCGCAGCATTCCGCCGCCGCGCTTGGGGGACCCTGCGATCTTTGAGGCGATGCCCGAGTTTTTGAAGCAGTCGATCAACCGGGAGCGCTGGTATTGGGGGTACGACACGCCTGAAAAGTTCGCAACCAATGCGCGGGCCTATTACCGGATGATCAGCGGGATCGACCATGCTGTGGGTCGGGTATTGAAGGCGCTGGAGGAAGCCGGGCTGGCGGAAAACACGATCATTGTTTATACGGCGGACAATGGCTACTACCTGGGAGATCGAGGCTTCCAGGGCAAGTGGTCGCATTTTGAAGAGAGTCTGCGGGTGCCTCTGGTGGTCTATGACCCACGACTGCCGAAGGACAAACGCGGGCGTGTGGTGCCGCAGATGGCGTTGAATGTGGATCTCCCGGCGACCTTCGTGGACTGGGCGGAGGCGGCGAAACCAGCGGCCTACGAGGGAAGCAGCTTGGCTCCGCTGGTCCGTGGAGAGGCACCCGCAAGCTGGCGGAAATCTTTTTTCTGTGAGCACGTGGACCTGGCACCCTCGATCACCTGGGAGGGGATTCGGGGGCAGCGCTATGTCTATGCGCGTTACTTTGATCAGAAGCCACCCTTCGAATTTTTGCATGATCTGGATTCGGATCCGGACGAGCTCAAAAACTTAGCACTCGACCCGGCGAACGCCTCAACACTGAAGGAGATGCGGGAGCTGTGCGATCAGGAAATGAACGCACGAGGAGGTCCGCTGTTGCCGCTGGAGCAACGCAAGTCCCTGAAGGCTGAAAAAGGCAAAGGCAAGGCCAAAGCCCCTAATCAGAAGGGCAAAGGCAAAGCAAAGTCAGCTGTGGAGTAACGACGGTTAGCTCGTTGCCGATTACGCAAAGAGCTCAGTCACAGGCTTCGCTTTGACCAGCTCGCGCGGTTGGTTGAGGTGGTTGTAAACGATCGTTTCGGGGTCGATGCCGACGGCGTGGTAGATCGTAGCGAGGAGTTCTGTTGGGTGGACAGGACTTTCAGCGGGAGCGGAGCCGGTGGCGTCGGATTTGCCATGAACGTAGCCGCGCTTGATGCCAGCACCACCAATGACCGCAGTGTAGCAGTAAGGCCAGTGGTCGCGGCCATCGGCGCTGTTGTTGTTGCCGGAGGTTGAGACACCTTTTTCAGGGCTGCGTCCAAACTCGCCAAGAGCGACAACGAGGGTTTCCTCCAACAGACCACTGGCGTCGAGGTCATCGAACAACGCGGAGAGACCCTGATCCAGCATGGGACCGGACTGGTCTTTCATGCGTTTACTGAGGCCAACGTGATGATCCCAGGAGTGGTTGTCCGAGTTGGCGACCTTGGGCCAAATCACTTCGACGACACGCGTGCCGGCTTCGAGCAGACGGCGCGCCAGCAGGCAGCTCTGGCCGAAGGTGTTGCGGCCGTAACGGTCGCGCAGTTGGTCGGGCTCACGTTCGAGGGCAAAGGCGTCGCGGGCACGGCCACTGGCGATGAGGCTGAGAGCCTGATCGTAGTAGCTGTCGAGACTGAGATCTTTGACGGCAGCCTCAATGGTGGGCATTTGCGCGCTGATGGCGTCGCGCAATTTGGCGCGGCGTTGGAGGCGGACGGAAAAGAGATCGGGCCGGAGCTGGAGGTCATCGATTTTGATTCGATCCATCTTGGTCAGGTCGAGGTCGTCGCCCTCAGGATAGAGCGTGTAGGGATCGAATGACTTGCCGAGGAAGCCTGCTGTGCCGCCTTTTCCAACCACATTGGATTCCTGCAAGGGGCGCGGGAGCATGACAAAGGGCAGCATCGGCTCATCCAAGGGCTTGAGGCGGATGATGTTGGAGCCAAAGTTCGGGTAATCTTTCGCGTTTGGCGGCTCGAGCTGGCCGGACGGACTGACTTTGTCCGTGGTATAGCCGGTCATGATTTGGTAGATGGCGGCGGTGTGATTGAACAGACCCGCCGGGGTGTAGCTCATGGAATTGATCAGGGTGAACTTGTCGTTCACTTTGGCCAGCTTGGGCAGGATCTCGGTGAAATGCGTGCCAGGGATCTTCGTGGGGATGCTCTTGAAGTCGGAGCGGACCTTGTCGGGCACGTTTTCTTTGGGGTCCCAGAGGTCAATGTGGCTCGGACCTCCTTGAAGGTAGATCATGAGAACATGCTTGGCTTTGCCCCAACCGGCGCGGCCGACCTGGGCACTGGCAGCGCTGGCAGACTGGGCGCGAAGGATGTTGTTCAAGGTCAACCCCATCATGGAAGCGCCGCCGACACGCAGGATGTCGCGCCGTGAGAAACCAAGATGCTTGTCGCACAAATCTTTGCCAGGAACACCAGGAACGCGGAACATAAGGATGAAGAGGGTGGAGGTTCGAGTGGGGATTACGACTGCGGCAAAGCCAATCTTGCACTGCGGCTGGTGTCATCGTAGGGAATCGGCACGTTTATGACAAGCCCGTATTCACAACTCCAGGATCGCTTGAAACTTCAGCCCTGCCAGTGGCTGGTGACCGGAGGAGCGGGATTCATCGGATCGCACGTGGTGGAAAAGCTGTTGTCACTGGGTCAGCGTGTGCGGGTTTTGGACAGTCATTTTAGCAGCACGCCACAGAATTTGGAGGCCGTCATGGGACTTGTCGGGCCGGATAGCGCGGCGCGGCTTGAGGTGGTGATTGGGGATATTCGGCAGCCGGAAACCTGTGCCTCGGCCATGGCTGGCGTCGACCAAGTCATTCATCTGGCGGCTCTGGGGTCGGTGCCGCTTTCGCTGGATGAGCCGATGCTTTGCCATGACATCAATGCGACGGGCACGCTAAATCTGATGCTGGCGGCGCGGGCAGCGGGCTTGAAGCGGTTTGTGTATGCCTCAAGCAGTGCCGTTTATGGCGATGATCCCCTGCCGACCAAGCGTGAGGACTCGCTGGGGCGGACGCTGTCGCCTTACGCTGCGAGCAAGTACGTGAACGAGGTCTATGCGACCACCCTGCATGCGGCCTATGGGTTTGAACCGGTGGGGCTGCGCTTCTTCAATGTGTTTGGTCCGCGGCAAGATCCCAAGGGCGCCTATGCGGCGGTGATTCCGTGTTGGATTGCGGCGATGAAGCAGGGTGAGTCGGTTTACATCAATGGTGATGGCGGCAACACCCGCGATTTTTGCTTTGTGAAGGATGTCGTGCAAGCGCTGCTTTTGGCGTCTCGAACAGAGAACCCTGAGGCGTATGGAAAGGCGTTCAATGTGGGGTTGGGTCGGGCGACGGATCTGAAGGTATTGTTTGAGACGCTGCAGGCTCTCGTGCAGGAACAGGCCGGACGACCCGTGGCGGAGGTGATTCACCGGGATTTCCGGGCCGGAGACATCCGGCATTCCTGCGCCGATACCTCCCGGGTGGAAGCAGTGCTGGGCTTCAAACCCGAGCACACCGTGGCGTCTGGCTTGAAGGAGACTGTGGCAGCGATGCTGGGTTAAGGCCGGGCGGCGAGAGAGAGCTCGATGATCCGGTGACAAAGCTGAGGAAAGTCGATGCCGACAGCGGCGGCGGCTTTTGGCAGCAGGCTGCTGGAGGTCATGCCGGGGATGGTGTTGATCTCAAGGATGTAGGGGCTGCCGTCAGCTCGGAGGAGGCAATCGACGCGGCCGTAAACTTCGGTGCCTGCAGCTTTGAACGCGGCAAGAGAGGCGGCTTGGACCTTTGCAGTAACCTCTTCGCCCAATTCGGCGGGGCAATGATAAAGCGTTTTGCCTGTTCCAGACATCCAAGGGTACTTGTTGTTGATGTCGTAGAAGCCTTCAACGGGTTCGATGTGAATGACAGGCAGAACCAGGTCTCCGAGAATGCCGATAGTGAGTTCCTTGCCTTCAATGAATTCTTCCACCAGCGTGTCATCACCGAATCGGCGAGCGTCGGCTAGGGCGGTTTCGAGTTCTTCAGCGGTGCGCACGATGTGGACGCCAACGCTGGAGCCTTCGCGGGGGGGTTTGACGACGAGGGGAAGGTCGATGGCGAGGGTGTCAGTACCATCCAACCGGAAGATTTGAGAGCGTGGGGTGGGCACACCCGCGGCGATGAATTTTTCTTTGGTTAGCGCCTTGTCAAAGGCGATGCGTGAGGTTTCGACGCCGGCACCGGTATAGCGAAGACCGCGCGCTTCACAGAGGGCTTGCAATTGACCGTCCTCGCCAAAGGTGCCGTGGATGGTGTTGAAAGCGATGAGGGTATCGTCGGGGACGACAAACTCAGGGCCCGTGACGTCAACTTCGACGACATTCGCACTCAACGAGCGTAGAGCGTCGACGACGCTTTCCGCCGTTTTGAGGGAGACTGCGCGTTCAGAACCGGGCCCGCCTTTGAGCACCGCGATGGTTTTGCCAGAGATGTCCGTCATGAGAGTCCTGGACGATGCGCGAAATCGCCGCGGTTGCAAAGGATGCTGTGGAAAAGTTGCGGGGCGCGCTATTGAATGGACCACTCCGGCAGGCGAATCAATTCGCCACCACGCATGGCAGACTCGTGAGAAAGGATGCCGCAAAGGGTGATGTTGGCGGACTGTACTTCATTTGGGTAGCCTTCGCCATGGCCACGCAGCAGTTCCACAAATTGATGCACAAGATGGGGATGAGAGCCACCATGTCCGGCGCCTTGAGTGAAACTGAGATGCTCCTCGCCCCCTTCACCGCCATAAACGCCACCCTGGGTGAACGGAGCGATTTCAGGTGGCAACAGGTGACCGAAGTCAGGACAGGTCACTTCTTCGGGGATCTCAGGCTCCGGTTTTTTGGCGGTGTGGATCACCAGAGGTCGATGTTCAACGAGAGGCCATTCGACTGATTTTTTTGATCCATAGACCTCAATACTTTCTCGATACTGGCGGGCGACATCGAAGAGCGAGCGATAGACCTGAGCGCTGAGATCGCTGTCCTTGAACCGGATATGAGTGGTTTCGACAGCGAAAGGCGAACCATAGCAGCCATGCATTTCTTCCCGAATGGTTCCGGAGGGAAAGCAACTGACATATTCGGCCTGGCTTCGGGCAAGACCGAGCACAGGGCCGACGCAGTGCGTGGCGTAGTGCATGGGTGGGAGGCCTGGCCAATAACCTGGCCAACCGTCCATGTCCTGCTGGTGGCTGGCCTTGAGGAACTGCAGTTTGCCGAGCTCGCCTTTGTCATAGAGTTCCTTCATGAACAGAAACTCGCGAGCATAGACCACGGTTTCCATCATCATGTATTTGAGACCGGTTTCCCGACAGGTATCAACAATGGCCTTGCAGTCCTCGACGCTGGTGGCCATAGGAACCGTGCAAGCCACATGCTTGCCAGCGCGGAGAGCCTTGAGGGTGTGTTCAGCGTGATTGGGAATCGGGGTGTTGATGTGGACCGCATCAATCTCCGGATCAGCCAAGAGCGCATCGTAATCCGTGTAGCGTTTGGCAATGCCAAACTTGTCCCCTATCTCATTCAGCGAATCCGTATTGCGCTGACAGAGCGCCACAATGTCCGCATTCGGGTGACGCTGATAGATAGGAATAAACTCGGCACCAAAGCCGAGACCGATGATGGCGACGCGGGGATGTTGGACTGACATTGGGGTGAACTGTTGAGGCCGTTTGGCTGAGATGTCCATGCTAAGAACACCCGCGTCGAGTTGCACGGTCAATTTTTGTGATTTATCGGACAAAGCCGCAGTCAGCCGGTCAGCTGGTTCTATCGAGACGTTCGGCCCTGCATTGCTTTACCATCGTCAAATCACCACATGACTGACAAGCCCACACTGATGGTGTCGGAGTTAAGGCCGTTGTTGGCGTAGGTGTGAGTGCCGATGTAGTTGAATTTAAGACCCAGCGCTCTGCTGAGAGGAACACCGACTGAAAGACCATAGCCAAGATTGCTTGTCACGTTGTCAGTTGGGACTCCATTGATGTCGGTCTCTCCGCCGTAACCATATCCCGCGCTCGCGCTGATCCATAATCCGGGCCGAAAAGTATAAATCAGGCTCGCATCGGCAGCATAAATCGGGTCTTGCTCCAAATGATTGCCGTTGAAGAACTCGTTGTTGTCAGTGAAAAGATACACCGCTGTGGTCAGCTCCGTTGACCACTTCCCGCGCCCATGGACAATGCCAATTTGCGGACGGAAATTGAAACGATTGTTGCCGAGATTGATCAACTTTTCCTCAAAATACTCGCCCGTTGGCAACTGAATTCCAAGTCCCGCGCCAATGACAGTTTCATTTTTGGCTTTAGCGCGATACTCCTGAAACTCCTTGCCCCTCAGAGGAGGCGCTCCGAAAAGATTCACCGCAAAGCGCAAATTCGTGTCATTCCACCCGTCACGCGAAATTCCTGCGGGCACTCCATTGAGCGATCCAGACCACTCCCCGCTTTGATAGGACTGCCAAACATCAATCCGCGCCGACTTGCCAAACACTTCGAAACTTTGAATGAACTTGAGGGCTGTGGAATGAACCTCAAACTCGGCATTCTCAATCCTGAGCACAGGATCAAGAAAGATTTCTCCTGTCGTGTAGGCGTAAGCACCGCCCAAAAAGTGACTCCCAATCGGCAAATGACTCCAGCGTCGGGGTTCAATTTCCTGGCCTTGAATCGAGGCTTGGAGAAAGCCGAAAAGGAGTACGCATGCGATGCCGAGTGCAGTGGATTTCATGGAGAATCAAGAAGCCGAACACCGACTGGCGCCAACCCTTTGGGAGTTGACACAAGCAAACGGTGTTCGCTACTCAAAAGTTTACAT
>JAIYDW010000009.1 GCA_027487315.1 Verrucomicrobiaceae bacterium
GGCGGGTTAAACTCACTCCGCCCATTGCCCCCACACTCAATCACCAATCGATACGTGTGATGCGTGAACGATTCCTTCAACTCTTTCAGCGTGAACGTCCGCGCCTCCTTGCACGCCTCGCCCTCAATCCGCAGCGTCCACTTGGCCACATCAATATCGGCTTCAACAGGCGGGTGACCATTGTTGCGAATGTACAAATGTTTCGCCGGCGTCACCTCGTCATCCAGTAGCGCCGCCGGCGTCTCCGCATTCACCGGCCGATCGTTCAAATACACCAACCCATCCTTCCCAGGGATCGAAAACGGCCCCGGCGCCTGCGCTAACGCCGCTGGAATCAAACCTCCTGGCATCTTCTCTGAAAACACAATCGGCCCGCCTAACGCCGCCGCCATCGCTGCCAACCCGCTCTTCCCCAAAAAACCCCGCCTCGTCACAGGATCACTTTTTCTCCCCCAAATCGCCTCATCCGCAGCAATCGGATCTTTCGCATAGGCCGCATGCAGCCCGGGGTCTTTGGCAGTTGATGATCGAGATTTCATAGCGAAAAGTACGCTCCAAGTTAACGAACTTCCCCCGCCAGTCTCTCACCTTTTACTCCCTCCCAATCCTACAAAATCGGAACCCAATGCTCCATCGCAAGACTCGCAGCGCCCAAGGCACCCGCTTCATCCGTCAGCGTTGAGCAAACCAATGGCGGACGACGCGCCGCCAACCGCGGCATCAAAACGATCGAAAGATCCACCACCGCCTCCCAAAACCCTCTCCCCAATCCACACAAAGGTCCATGCACGAAAATGGCCTCGGTATCGAGCAGCAAATGCAGGCAGCCAACCACTTGACCGAAGTCCTGTGCCACCTCCTTCCAGCAATCATCCAGCTTCGCCGCAATGTTTGCCATCTCCCACCGCAAATCTTCAGGCAACGGCGTCCCAGGCGCCGCATGGGTCAACCGCCTCCACACCGCAGGCGCCGATAACGCCTGATGCAATTCACTCCCTCCCAACGGCCCGTTCCACCCCCAATTCCCCAACTCACCCGCAGCGTGATACACCCCGTCCAAAAGCTTCCCCCCAATCACTAACCCAACCCCCAAACCACTCCTTGGTCCCAAAATGATAAAATTTTCCATTCCCTTCGCACCACCAAACCAGCGCTCCGCTAGGGCAATCACCCGCAAGTTGTTCGCCACCGTCACAGGCACACCAAAGCGAGCCTCCATCCGCGCCTTCACCGGCACCTCATTCCAATCAGCAATAAAACAAAAATCCCCCACCGTCCCCGATTCAATATTCACCACCCCAGGCGCCCCCAACCCAATGCCCAAAAATCGGCCCGACTTTCCCTTGATCAAGCTGGCGATCATCTCTTCGATCACCTCCATGACCTCCCCCGCATTCACCCCCTCTTTAAAACTCCGGCTCTCGTGATCCAATCGTCCCCCGGCAAAATCCAGCCTCACCGCGTTCGCCTGATTGCCATTCCACTCCACCCCCACATACCAGCCCGCCTCTGGCCGCACCTCCAGCCTCCGCTTTGGCCTCCCCATGACCCCATGCTTCAATCCCGTCTCGATCACATAGCCTGCAGCTATCAACTGGTCCACATACAGTCCCGCCGTCGAAGGCGACATCTCCATCGCCTCAGACAGCTCCCGCCTCGACTCCCCCTCCCCATTTCGAATGCTAATGATGCATCGGGCAGCCAGTTGCCTCTGATCCTCCGGTTTAATTCTCATCAATACTATTTCTTAGAAAAAACCTGAGTGTCAATAATTAAAAACCGAACAAATACTTTTAGAGCATTTATCACGCCAACTCCACCAATTTACACACACTCCAAACTCACCCACCCCTCGGCAGCACTTCCACCACCTCCGCCAAGGCCTGACCATCCGGCCTTAACAACACATTGCAACGCCCAAATAACACCTGCCCCGACGTCGCTCCCAACAACTCCGCCAACCTTACATCCACCGCGATCCGAAAAAACCCCCTCGGATGACTCGTGTGCACCACCCCCTCTCCCTCCAAAATCGCCCCAAACGGCACCCTGCCCGCGACCACCATCTCACGCGCCACCTCAGGGAGATGATCCAAGTGAATCCCGATCGCCCCAAACTCCACCGGCTTGCCATCCTTCCTCCGCGTCAAAACCGACGCCCGCACCAGGTAATTCCCCACCCGCGCCTTCGCATGCACATCCAGGTCAATCTCACACCCATGATAGTTCCTCAAACGAGGTGTCATGTCCGTGTCGTGCGCCAACAAGTGCTTCTCCTCGTCCGGCAACTCCGCCGCCGGAATAAAAGTCACACGCGGACGAGCACTCCCCAGCCCATAAAAAAACACCAACGGTGCCAAATCCTGCTCAGGATCCGGCTCCACACCACCACTTCCTTGAACGGGTGAATCAGACTCAAGTGTACCGTGCATACTGCGTGTGCTGGGGAAGGAAAAACTCATAGCAAATCCGGTCAGACTGCAACAACCCTTCACGGGTCAATTTCACCCAATCAGGCCCCGCGATCTCCATGAATCCTTCAGCGGTCAATTTCTTCAACTGCGGCGCAAATCGCGTCAAGACATCCTCTCCATACTTCTCCTTGTAATAAGACGGCGCGAACCCGCCCAACTTCAGCTTCAACACAAACTCCCGAATAAACAACTCCTCTGCCGTCGTCTGGTAAGCCCGAAATACCGGCATCTTCCCCGCATCCAACGCTTCCATGTAGGGCCCCACCTCCGCCTGATTCTGATAGTGCACCCCTCCCAAGTGCCCAAACGACGCCACCCCGCTCGATAGCAAATCCGCCCCGCTCCACAAACTGTCCCGATACACAAATTTGATCGTCTTCGGATCCCTCACCACCGTTGTCGCACTCGTCACCGTGTAGCCCGCCGCCTGAAACGCGTCAAACGCCTCACTCACCCATCGCCGCTTCGTCGGCCAGTCCGCCACCGGTGCCGTCACCTTCCCCTCCTCCTTCATCCGCTGATAGATCGTCGTGTTGTACGGCACTTCCATCTGATAAATCGTCACCGCATCCGGGGCCAACTCGATCGCCTTCTGCACACACACCTTCCAGTTCGCCTCCGTCTCATTCATCATCCCCGCAATCAAATCGATGTTGATGTGCTCAAACCCCAGCGTCCGCGCAAATCGAAACGCCTTCTCGATCTCCCCGGAACGATGCGCCCGTCCGTTCGACTCCAAAATGTGATCATCAAAATTCTCCACCCCCAAACTCAACCGCGTCACCCCTACCTCACGAATCCCCTCCAACTTGGTCTCACTCAGCGTCCCTGGCTCCGCCTCAAACGCCACCTCCTCCGCTTCATCCCACGGAATCAAATCCTTCATCCGCGCTGACAACTCCTTCAACTGCGGCACCGACAAATACGAAGGCGTGCCGCCCCCAAAATACACAAACTGCGCCTTCCGCCCCTTCAAATACGGCCTCGCCGCCAGCGCCGCCATCTCCTTCATCCCCGCATCAATGTACGCCCGAATCTCCCGCGCATTCTTGTCGGTATAGACCTTGAAGTAACAAAAATGGCACCGCTTCCGGCAAAACGGGATGTGGAAATACACCCCCAGCGGCACGCCCACCGGTGCAGGCTTCTCCAACACCGCCTCCAACGCTCCCACCTGATCCGGCTTCCAAAAGGAAAACGGCGGGTAGTTCGACACAAAGTAATTCCCCGCCTCGGTCTTCTCCTCCTTGGCTGGAACGGGCGGCGCTTCAATGACGTTCGACATGATGTGAAAAGGCTAAAACAGGTTTTAAAAATCGAAACAGAATCCTACACGCAAGAGCTGAGATTGCCAGTCAAGACGCCCAAACAAGCACGCCCAATTCTCAGCATCCCAACCACCTACCCTTCCTTAACGTCACCCAACCACCCCAATCTGACACTCATTTCGCCACCGCCCCATGCCGAAACCCATAAAGCACCCCATCGTCCGCCCCCACCACCACCCACTTGTCCGTCACCGCCGGCGACGCCTTCACCGGCGCCCCGATCTCGTAATTCCAAAGCTCCTTCCCATCCTCCAAACCCAGCACATAAACATACCCATCGTCACTCCCAAATACCACCTTCTCCCCACCACAAATCACCGCTGAACTGTCGATCCGATCCCTCGCCCGAAACTCCCACTTCCCCTTTCCCGTGACCCGATCAATCCCATGCATCCGCTTGTCGCGCCCCCCCACCACCACCCAGTTCCCCTGGATCGCTGGCGCCGCATAATACTCAAACTCCCGCTCCCCATACTCCCACACCTTCATCCCGTCATTCATCGCATACGCCTCCACCTTGTTGCCGTAGTGCGACACGTAAATCACCCCATCCGCAATCGCCACATTGTTCCCAATGTAAGCCCCCACCTCAATTTGCCGCACCTCCGCCCCCGTCACCGCATCGTGCACATGCAGCACCGAATCACAACCGCCAAACACCACCTTCCCATCCCCAATCGCTGATCCCCCATTGATGTAATACCCCGTCTCCGCCGCCCACAGTTTCTTCCCTGTGGCCGCTTCCAGACAGTACACCGAGTAATCGTAACTCCCGATGTAAATCCGCGCCTCACTCTGGCCCGGCGGCACCCACACATTCGCAGCCGCATGAATCTCCGCCTCCGACTCAAACTTCCAAACCTCTTTCCCCGTCTCCGCATGCCACGCATACACCATCCCATCCTGTGACCCCGCCACCACCAACTCCCCCGCAAACGCCGCCGCCCCATCAATCGCCCCCAACGTCGTCGCCTTCCACACCACCTTGCCAGTCTCCAATTCCACACAATAAAACGTTCCCTCCTTGCACCCCACATACACCTTCCCCGCCCGAATCACCGCCGACGCCACCAGCATCTCTCCCCGCTTGATCTTCTCCATCAACGGCACCTGCCACCCCAACGCCATCGGCACCGCCAACTTCACCCCAGTCACCCCCACCATTGCCGCATCCGCCCGCGAATGCACCCACTCCGCCGGATTCGCCCCCCCCTCAGTCACCACCGCCACCTCACCCTTCACCTTCTCCTCACCCTTCAAAGTAAACACCCCAAAAACCGCAGCTAGAAACACACATCGAATCATCATTTTCAGATGGGAAACGCCGCCAATCCCTGCATTGTTGCAATTGCGTATCCATGGACAGTCCAGATCCTCCCTCACCCCCGCCCATTCCGCCCGAACTCCACTCGGACTACGAAGAGCGTCCCTTCCATCATTGCACCCGTTGTGGCGAAACCCTCGCCGACTTCACCGGCGGCTTCCAAATCTCCAAAGCCTACAAAAACGGCGAGTGCGTCCTCGAATACGCCCTCTGCGACCACTGCCGCATGACCATGATGCAGGAGTTCTCCAACGAATCCAAACAACGCCTCGCCCACTTCCAAAATGAAGCCGTCCACATGGACCACGGCCTCACCCATTGTGCCGTCTGCGGCGTTGGTCGCATTGAAGGCTGCATGGACGACTTCGTCATTACCGGCCTATGCGAAGGCACCGCCCTCCACCACGGCCTCCTCATGTGCGGCGATTGTGGCGACGCCGTCCAGGAACTCATCTCCGTCCCCACCCGCGACACCTGGCGCCGCTTCGTCGACGACAACTTCCCCGGCCCCCCTCCCTCCGACGCCCTCCCCTTACCCGAACACCACCCCCTCCAAACCACGACCTAACTTCTCCCTCTCACCCACCGCCCCACCTCACCCGCCGCCCCCACATCCACCTCGCGAATCACCTCACACTCCGCCACCGAAAGCTCCCCTCGGTGACATATCCTTCCCGCCTTCCAAACCCACGCCTCCGGCGGATACGGCCCCACCTTCCTCGGATCCGTCCACGTATGTAACCCAATCGTGTTCGCATTCACCGCCGCCGCCATGTGCATCGGCCCGCTGTCCACACTGATCACCCACCGCGCCTCCCGCAAACACCAAATCAGCTCCCCTAGCGAAGTCTGATTCACCAGATTCGTCACCCGCCCCGGCCCCACCCCCTCCCCCCCCCCCCCCCGCCCCCCCCCCCACCAACCAACAGCCCCCACCCCGCACAAACCACAAAAACAACA
>JAIYDW010000003.1 GCA_027487315.1 Verrucomicrobiaceae bacterium
GGTGAAGTGGCGACTTATATCCCCGAGCTTGGAAAAGCGAATCCTGACTGGTTTGGGATTTGCGTGGTGACTTGTGATGGTCAGGTCTATGAAGTAGGCGACACCCGGCAGGAGTTTACGATTCAGTCAATCTCAAAGCCACTTACCTATGGGATTGCGCTGCAAGATAGCGGCAAGGAAACGGTGCTATCCAAGATATGGATGGAGCCGAGTGGTGACGCGTTCAATTCGATCAGTTTGGATCCTGTGGGGCGTCCCGTGAATCCCATGATCAATGCAGGCGCTATTGCGACGACGGGACTGGTCGAAGGGAAGACCACCAAACAGAAGGTAGCGCGAATTTTAGATACCTTTTCCCGCTATGCCGGTCGGCCACTCTTAATTGATCATTCGGTAGCGGCTTCTGAAAGTGAGACAGGGCACCGGAACCGAGCCATTGCCTATATGCTGCGTAACTTCGAGATTTTTGCGGATGATCCGTTGCCGAGTTTGGAGGCGTATTTTCAGCAGTGCTCCATTTTGGTCAACTGCCTTGATTTGGCCTTCATGGGGGCGACCCTGGCAAATGATGGTGTTCATCCTGTGACGAAGCAACGCGCAGTGGGCGGCGTTTACGTGGAGAGCATTCTGAGCGTCATGGCCTCGTGTGGGATGTATGACGCCGCGGGTGAGTGGCTCTATAATGTGGGCATGCCGGCGAAGAGCGGTGTTGGAGGAGGAATTGTTGCGGTTTTGCCTGGCCAGCTTGCAGTAGCGGTTTTTTCTCCGCTGCTTGATGCCCGCGGCAATAGTGCGCGAGGCATCGCCGTTTGCCGTGAGCTTTCGGCTAATTACAATCTGCATCTTTTCAACACCTCGAATCCAGGGATGTCTGTGATCCGGCATCGGACCTGTGCCCGAAGGATTTCGTCGAACCGATCCCGCCCCTCGGCTGAGGCAAAAGTGTTGTCCCAGTATGGTGATCGCATTCAGATAGTCGAGGTTCAGGGAAGCATCACCTTTGGGCCTGCGGAAAGAGTCATCCGGGAGTTGTATTCGCTCTCAGATGAGACCTTTGCATTCATTTTGGATTTCAACCGGGTGCAGCAGCTGGATCATGTTTCGAGTCGAGTGTTACTCGAGACGTTTGAGCAGCTCGCGCAAAAAGGTGTGTGGATTCATATCACTAATAGCCGTCACTTGCCTGTGTTACCGCGAGTTGCCCGGAAGCGTTTCGGGAGCAAATTGATGCCTTACTTACGGTGGGAACACGATTCGGACAAGGCGCTGGAGTTCTGTGAGAACCGGCTCATCGAATCGGTGGGGGAGCGGCGGTCTTCAAGCTATGCGGTGAAGTTGGAAAAGTGCGAGTTGGTCGAGGGATTTAGCGCGGAGGAGTTGGCCCATTTGGAGACCTTATTGATCCCGCGAAAGTTCGACAAAGATTGCGTGGTCTTTGAGGCGGGTGAGGCAGCTTCTGAGTTGCTGATTATTCTTCAGGGAAAGGCGAGCATTTGTCTGAATTTGCCAAGCGGTTTATCCTACCGGGTGACAACCTGCACACCGGGGATGACTTTTGGGGAAATGGCTCTACTGGATCGATCACCGCGGTCTGCCACGGTGCGAGCGGATACGGATATTGTGGCGCTAGCACTTTCCGTAGAACGCTTTGAGGAGTTATCGCAAACTGGAACCAGTGTGTACGCAAAACTCTTGACGAATATCGCCCGGCATTTGGCGTCGCGACTCCGGAAACGGAATGCGGAGGTGATCGACAGCCACCTCTGAGATTATTCGTTCGTGGTGCTGGCGCTTCTCTGCTAGAAGGATTGCAGCCTCAAACGCTGGGAGAGGGTGTGCTCTTCGCCGGGGCCGAGGTTGATGATTTGATGTCCTGCATTCGCAGCTTCAATGCATACAAAGAAGGGATAAGCATCATCTGGCAGATCGCTGAGGCGTTGCGATTTTTCGATCCAGGGGTTCCAGACCACGGTAGCGCGGCTGCCTCCCTTGTCGACGACAACGGTTCGCCTGCCTTTGCGATCCATCAACCGTACCGTGTCTCGGGAATCATAGAGACGGTCCACTTCCCGGTCGAAGTAAACGGGGCCGCTTTGCTCGATCCGATCAGGTGACAGGCGATTCTCGACGTAATAGCTGTCGTCGAGGCCCATTACTGCTGCATCACGCACGTCGTCGACGCAAAGGTAGGTGTGCAATGCACCGGTCATTGACCACTCAGATGCTCCAGTGTTGGTGATGTGCAAGTCGACGCTCAGCGTCACGCCCATTTTGATCTCAAGACGGAGAGAGAAGGGATGCGGCCAATATGGCGTTGAGTCTGGACCGTCAGAAAGCAAAAACTCGAGAGTAACGCCGGTCAGATTTTCAGAGACGTTGCCAACGGTCCACATGAGATTGCGAACGAAGCCATGAGCTGGCTGGCTCGCGTCTGTCGGATGAGGGCCAAACCAAGGCCAACAGATTGGGATGCCTCCCCGAATCGCTTTGGATGGCTCAAGCACGGCCAGAGGACTCATGTAGAGAACAGGCTTGGAGCCTTTTGGTGTCCATTCCATGACATGGGCTCCATTCAGGGCAATCCGACCCGAGGCCATGGGATGATTCACCACTACGATGGGGTAGCCGGAAATCTCTTCGACTATCGAAACGGATGAAGGAAGTGTCATGAGATCCCAGTCATAGCGAAGTTTTCGAAAATGGCAACTGTGCTGACCTTGTGAGGACCTTTTCTGTTAAGAGTTTGTGGCAGCCCTACCGCTTGTAATGACACACACGGCGGCAGCGATCCCAAACACTGAGCAGAGCGTCCATAGAACGTTCGGACTCTCACCATAGAGCTGGAGCCCAAGGACTGCGCCGGTGCTACTTCCGATGCACCAGGACAAGCTGAGAAATCCAGAGTACCGCCCACGCATATCTTCCCGTGAAAGATGGGCCATGTAGGCTGACTGACGGGAAAATGCGAACATTTCTCCGAGAGTGAATACGATCATCACGAGGGCGAAAATTGCCACTGTGCTTCCCGCAAAAAAGAGGAGGTAGCTACTCGCTAGAATAGCATAGCCAAGACCCATGAATCCGCGCATTGAGCCTGTCCGAGTGAAAGAAAGAAGGACCAGTTCTAGCGTGCAGATTAGCACACCGTTCATGGCTTGGATCCAGCCATAGACATGAAGAGGGTGTCCCTGTCGATCAAAGTGAAGCGGAAAGGAGGTGTTCATTTGGCGAAAGGTGAAGGCAAAGAATACCTGTGCTGCGGCGAGTCCCAAGAAAGCCCGATTCGTTGCGATATCTTTGAGGGCAAGGCTCCAGCCGGCTTTCCCGGGCGGGGAAGGATTACCTTTGGGCAGAGCAAGCAAAGCGATGATCCCAAACACAGCGCTTGTGGCAGCGTCCCCCAAGAACAGCCAAGTGAACGAATGCTCCGCCAGCCAACCTGCGCAAGCGGGCCCCAGGGACCATCCAAGATTCACCGCAAAGCGC
Source organism: Verrucomicrobiaceae bacterium (assembly GCA_027487315.1). Lineage (GTDB taxonomy): Bacteria > Verrucomicrobiota > Verrucomicrobiia > Verrucomicrobiales > Verrucomicrobiaceae > JAGRPD01. The sequence goes on from JAIYDW010000003.1 coordinate 3,487, forward strand.
AGCACCGCATAGGCATTCACGCGATGCTCAGGGGGAATCAGGTCCTGAATCAACGCGGAAGTGGCGGGGTTGCCGGATTCTTGAACAAGTCCAGTGAGGAATGCGAGTGAGATCATCCAAGCGAGCGTTTCCGCCTGAGAAAACGCCAACATGCAGCCTGCGCCAGCCAGGGACGCAAAAGCCATGGATACATTTCGTCCAATACGGTCTGCAAACCACCCACCTAAAATGGCTGCGCCAAAGCTCCCAACAGAATAGGCTCCTGCGGCTAATCCAGCGTCACCCTCACTGAAGCCCTTTCGTGTTGCGAACAGAGTGAGAAAAGGAATGACAAACACCCCGAATTTGGTCACGAACTGCGCGCAAACGAGCACCCAGAATGTGCGCGGAAACGCACTAAGGCTGGAACGCAGACTTTGAGAGTGTGACATGCGATGGAGGTTTGGAGTAGTGACAAAAAACCCGCTCGCGTTTGAGACGAGCGGGTTCAAGTGGATGTTGAGGCGGATTGCTTCTTATTCAGTCCACCCTTTTCGAACAGCAGTCCTCAACGTGCTGATTCACGGGGACGGGAGCGGCCTTGAGGTCCAGGTGATTGGAAGGCTGAAAACAAGGCGCAATGAGAATGGATGTGGCAGCTAAAGAAGCAAAGCAGCCGACAGGCCTTATTTCAGCACGGGGCGAAGGACCATGTTCCGGTAGTCAACATTGGTGTGATCTCCCTGGAGGTAGATTGGACCGGGCTTAAACTCATCACTGGTCAGTGCGCCACCTGTGCAACCAAGGACGGGCTGGTTGTCGATGATGGTTTGGCCGTTGAGGATGACCGTGAGATAGCGATCGACCAACGTGATGTCAAGCGTCTGCCATTCACCAATCGGCTTCTCAGCAGCAACACTGGGAGTGATGCGACTGTAAAGCGCGCCCATGTGATGGGAATCGAGTTCTTTTCCGAAACTTTCCATGACCTGAACTTCGTAAATGCCGCGCAGGTAGATACCGCTATTGCTACCCGCCTGCGTGCGCAATTCGGTCTTCAAGTTAAAATCTTCGAACTCTGCATCAGTGCGCAGATTGCCGAAGTGCTTGTCTTTTGCCTTCACGACGCGGTTTTGCAGCACACCATCGACAACGCTCCAGCCATTGTCTGCATGTTTGAGTAGACGCCAGCCAGCGAGGTCCTTGCCATTGAGAAGTTGAATAGGCTCTCCGAACTTAACTTGAGTCAGGTCAGGACGCGCTGGGAGTTCTGCAATGCGTTTGCCGGCAAATGCAGCCGGTTGCCCCATGTCCTTGCCGGCTGAGTTCCGTTTGAGGACGGTCAGCGAAAGAGAGTCACCGTCGACTTTCGCGGTGATCGTCTCTGTTGAAACCTTACCCTCTTTGTTTTTTGATTCACGTGTGACAATCAAAGTGTCCCCATCCAATTTTGTGCTTGCCGTTGGAACCACGCTGCCTCCGCCCCATAGCAGGCTTGATCGAAGCGTGCCATTGGAGTCCTCAACTCCAAGCCAGCCTGCACCGCCTCCCGGGATGGTCAATGCCCAGCGGCCCAGAAAAGGGTTTTCAGAGCCGTGCGAAAGGGAACTCA
>JAIYDW010000005.1 GCA_027487315.1 Verrucomicrobiaceae bacterium
CCACCCCACCCGCGCCCCCCAACCCCGCTCCTTGTAAACGATCCAGCAGTAAAACGTCAAAAAGCCCCAATACGCATCAAACAACGTCGCAATCATCCACGGATGCCCAATCACCTCCGGCGGAATCTTCAAAATCGAAACCTGCAAACTCGCCCACGACGTCACCCCCAGCATCGACACCAGCACGACCATAAAAAAGATTCGGAGAATAACGATCACACCCATTGATACGCCATAATCCCATTTCGGATTCAAAACATTTCGTCACCTCCCCCGCCCCGCGTTTTACAGTCCCACCTGCAGACAGTCCCCGTTCTGTAATTCCGCCTATAGGCGGTCACCCCCAAAGCGCCATCCTCCGACACCACCAATCATCCCAGCATCACTCCGACTTCTCGAACGGAATGATCCCCGACAACAAATCGGCTTCCCGATCAAAGACCTTATTCCCTTCCTCAAACGCCGCGTCAGACTCAAACTCATGGCGTTCCACCCGCTCCGCATCAACGGTCCCGACAATCACCGGGTGAGGCCTGCGCAGGTCAAAAAGGTAGTGAGACCGCAAAGCACCCGTGCCAGACCACTCCAAGGTCGCCACGTAGCCGAAAACCACGTCCCTGCCGCTCACAAACTGCCCCCGATAAAGCTCAGGCTGCGCACCAAAGAAAGGGGCGAACCACTCCGAATCACGCGCAGTCTCAATAGCCAAAAGAATCGTTCCAATCATCTTCCCAATACTTCCCTCCTCCGGATACACAATCTGAATCACCTCGCGGCCTTCGACCGTGGCTAAAGTCGTTATCGTCGGCTCCTTCCGACGCTCAATCCAAGTGAGCGCCTTCTCGGTCGGCTCCGAATACTGATCATCAACAAACGGCATCTTCCGATTCAGTAGCCCAAGCCGAAACTCCGTCGAAATCTGGGTCGTCCAATTCGGTCCCTTACCCCACGAGTAGAGATAGCAGTCCTTGGGAGTCCCCAAACGAAGATCTTCCTCTCCCATGGCACCCGAACTGACGGCTACCAGCAAAGCAATGACGAGAGTGCGCATCGTTAACTGGGCAACTTTAAATGTGGTGGCACGGCGGCGCAAGATTCATAGAGCGAAGCGAACGAGGGAGCTTATCCGCCGTTGCTACCCACGACGGCTCTGATTCTTCGTTCGCTCGCAGTTGAACTTTGAATCTGATTTCATGCTACTCGCCTATGATAACATTGGTGATGTCGTGGAACGCTTCGTCGCACCCGCCCGATGATCTAGAAATCGTGAAGAAGACCGGTCCAAACTTAGTGTCAAACTTCGCGTTCTCAAATTGGTCAAGTTCAGTATTAGCAAAACGGTAGAGTAGCCTGACCATTTGCTTGTGCTCTTCATCATTAAGCTTGGTCTCCAAGTTCATTTTTGAGCAAAAAAGTGTAACTAGCACGATCCAATATCGCCAAAGGCGTTATCTCCGCACGTGTAATCGTAGTCAGGGTGCGCCTCAAACCTAGTAAAGTCAAGACGTGCGGCCGTTTCAGGGCGGAGCTTCAATAATCAAGAGGTATTGACCAAAAAGGCCTCCAAAAGAGCTGATATCACAAGCCCCTGGCATCCACCCATCCCAAATCGCTTCAGCTCTCGCGATGATACCTGGCTCCAAAATCCAAAGCGCTCAAAAGACTTGGCTGCCCCCTCATTTCCGATGCCAACCCACTCCACCCCAGCGTGGCAGATCAAAAGATCGACGGTCACAAAAACTTTTTACCCCCAATCTTCCTACCTCAACGGATCAAATCCCCCCAAGAACTTGCGCTTGCCCCAAAGCCCGGATGACCCGATTGAATCCCGCTTCTTTCCCTGTCAAAAACGCCACACCAAGGCCTTTGCAATCGACCCTCCCACTCCCTAACCGTCCCCTCTTCCTCACTCATGAAAATCTGTTGTCTCGGAGCCGGCTACGTCGGCGGACCCACCATGGCGATGATCGCCCACAAATGCCCCGACATCCAAGTCACCGTCTGTGACCTCAACGAGGCCCGCATCGCCGCCTGGAACTCCGCTTCCCTCCCCGTCTACGAACCCGGACTCGATGAAATCGTCCAGCCCGCCCGCGGCCGGAACCTCTTCTTCAGCACCAACGTCGTCCAGGCCATCAAAGACGCCGACATCATCTTCGTCTCCGTCGGCACCCCCACCAAAACCTACGGCGCTGGTGCCGGTCGCGCCGCCGACCTCCGCTACATCGAACTCGCCGCCCGCACCATCGCCGAAGTCTCGGACGGCCCCAAAATCGTCGTCGAAAAATCCACCATCCCCGTCAAAACCGCCGAAGCCCTCAAAACCGTCCTCGGCGCCAACTCCCCCAACGGCAAATTCCAAATCCTCTCCAACCCCGAGTTCCTCGCCGAAGGCACCGCCATCGCCGACCTCGAAAACCCCGATCGCATCCTCATCGGCGGTGAAACCACCCCCGAAGGCCAGGCCGCCATCGAAACCCTCGTCAGCATCTACGCCCGCTGGATTCCCCGCGAACGCATCCTCACCACCAACCTCTGGTCCTCCGAACTCTCCAAACTCGTCGCCAACGCCTTCCTCGCCCAGCGCATCTCCTCCATCAACGCCATCTCCGCCCTCTGCGAACGCACCGGCGCCGACATCGACGAGGTCGCCCGCGCCATCGGCACCGACTCCCGCATCGGCCCCAAATTCCTCAAAGCCTCCGTCGGCTTCGGCGGCTCCTGCTTCCAAAAAGACGTCCTCAACCTCACCTACCTCTGCGAACACTTCGGCCTCCCCGAAGTCGCCGCCTACTGGGACCAGGTCATCCAAATGAACGACTGGCAGAAGACCCGCTTCGCCCGCCAAATCGTCCAAACCCTCTTCAACACCGTCTCCGGCAAAAAAGTCGCCATCTTCGGCTTCGCCTTCAAAAAAGACACCAACGACACCCGCGAGTCCGCCGCCATCTACGTCGTCCGCGACCTCCTCATGGAACAAGCCAACGTCGTCGTCCACGACCCCCAAGTCCCCCTCGCCCAAATGCGCCAGGAACTCACCTACCTCGGTGTCCCCACCGAAACTCTCGACCGCCAGCTCACCGCCTCCGCCGACCCCCTCGCCGCCGCTCACCAGGCCCACGGCATCGCCATCCTCACCGAGTGGGACGAATTCCGCCACCTCGACTGGAAACAAATCCACGAGCACATGTTCAAACCCGCCTTCCTATTTGACGGACGCAACCTTCTCGACCACGAATCCCTCCGCACCCTCGGCTTCAACGTCTACGCCATCGGCAAGTAACACCCTCTCCCAATCCCACCTCCCATGCGCATCCTCATCACCGGCGGAGCCGGCTTCCTCGGCTCCCACCTCAGCGAACGCCTCCTCAACGAAGGCCACGAAGTCATCTGCCTCGACAACTTCTTCACTGGCAGAAAGCGCAACATCGAGCACCTCCTCGACAACAAACGCTTCGAACTCATCCGCCACGACGTCTGCGACCCCTTCAAATTCGAGGTCGACCAGATCTACAACCTCGCCTGCCCCGCCTCCCCGCCGCACTACCAGTTCAACCCCATCAAAACCACCAAGACCTCCTTCCTCGGCGCCATGCACGCCCTCGGCCTCGCCAAGCGCACCGGCGCCCGAGTCTTCCAGGCCTCTACCTCCGAAGTCTACGGCGACCCCGAAGTCCATCCCCAACCCGAATCCTACAAAGGCAGCGTCAGCACCATCGGCATCCGCGCCTGCTATGACGAAGGCAAACGCGTCGCCGAAACCCTCTTCTTCGACTACCACCGCGAAAACGGTGTCGAAATCCGCGTCGTCCGCATCTTCAACACCTACGGCCCCCGCATGCTCCCCGACGACGGCCGCGTCGTCTCCAACTTCATCGTCCAGGCCCTCAAAGGCCAGGACCTCACCATCTACGGCGACGGCACCCAAACCCGCAGCTTCTGCTACGTCGACGACCTCATCGAAGGCTTCGTCCGCCTCATGAATCACCCCACCTGCACCGGCCCCGTCAACATCGGCAACCCCGGCGAATTCACGATGCTCGAACTCGCCGACCTCGTCCTCAAAAAAGTCGGCGGCCCCTCCAAAATCACCTTCCTCCCCCTCCCCGGCGACGACCCCAAACAACGCCGCCCCGACATCTCCCTCGCCCAAAAAGAACTCGGCTGGAACCCCACCATCCCCCTCTCAGACGGCCTCGACAAAGCCATCGCCTACTTCGCCACTGTCGTGGGCAAATAGCGATTCCCCAGAAAGCCGGAGCCCATCAGGCTCCGGCCTCTTCAAACACCTCGCCAGATCGGCAAAGGAACTGTTGGGGTAGCGCAATAGCACATCGCTCTTCGCCAACAAAAACATCTCCACCACCGCATCCTGAAGCCCCCGCCAAGCCGAGGGCCCAAAGTGCAGTTCACCCTCGCCCACCCGTCGAAACGGCTTAGGCCGACACACCACATTCGGCCATCGCTCGCGTACATACTTTTCGATGACAGCACTATCCGTGCAGACAAACACCACAACCGGTTGATCTCCCCGTTCCTCGAGCGCCCGCACACAGGACTCAACAGACCGCGTCAACTTGTCCAACACTTCACTCGGACGCCGCCACGCCGCTGCATGTGCCATCACACTGCCTCCGTTCCCATGACGCACATGAACCCCAATCACGTACCGCCCGTCCAAATACCGTTCCGCAAAACCGTTGATCTCGTCTGCAAAAACCGGCAGCGGCTCCAATGCACTCATGAAGGCGCGTGCTTCCTCCTCAATAGCGAAGCCCCCTGCTAGGCAATGTTCAAACACCACCACATCCTCTAACGCATCCTCAGATCCACGTAGCAATCTCATGATAAACTCCCGATCCCCCCTCTCTCCCTCAAACGGTGCCTCATGCAGACGCGTCCCATCCCAGACTTCCGGGCTGTGAAACGTCCCGATGGGTCGCAATTCATTGACTCGGTCATCCCCCAAAAAAGGCACCCCCGCCAACTCGGTCGGCGTCGCAAATAGCTTCCCGAAAACGTTCACCCGCTCCTCCTCCGAATAACACGAGAATCGCCAGTCCGCCACCAATGCCCGCCCGGTTCGCCGCGCAAAGCGCCAAGCACCCAACAGAGAAGTGATACAGTCACCCAAACCTGTATACCTCTTCCCTATCACGATTCGTCTTTCATCCCAGCTCATGTCACTACCACGAGCCTATTGTCGACATCATCCATGTCCACACCAAAAACCCTCCCGATTCCCCCAGCGATCCTAGCCTGCATTGAGGTCGGGAAAAGCATTGCCCTAGAAACAGAAATGGAAAGGGATGAAGATGGTGTCGTGCTTGGTTTCACAAGGCTTCCCGGTTCGCAGCGGTTGCATCAATAAGGCGATGCCACCCGAGAAGCGGGAAGCCTTGTGGAGTCAATGACGGCGGCAGATTCGCCCTCAGCCATTTCCGTTTTTAGGATTACCCTCAATCTCGAATTCAACGTGCTTTAAGGCCTCTCTGAGCTATCATCTCAAACCCGCATGAAACCCCGCCTCTTTCTCGCCGCACTTGCCCTCCTGCTCACCACCACCCTCCTCGCGGACACCCCGGGAAAATGGGAAAGCGCCTCCAAACACACCCGCCACTCCCTCACCTACTCCACCAAAGCCACCCTCCTCGGTCAATCCACACCCATCGACCTCGTGTTCGGATGTGACCCCACCTCAGACAAACAAAGCTCCGGCACCCTCGGCTTCGATCTCTCCATCAAAAACGTCTCCAAACTCAAGGCCTTCCCCTTCAACGACTTCGAAGGCCCGGACGCCGTCGCCGCCCCCGATGTCCGCCTCACCATCACCCGCCCCGGCAAACCCCCACTCACCTTCAAAACCCCCGCCAGCGGCTTCTACACCGATGCCAATGTCTTCGTCTTCAGCGTCGCCGAAGTCAGCAAAAAGGCCAAAAGCACTCCCCGATCCATCCTCAAAACCCTCGCCTCCGAACCAGCCGATTCCATCACCCTCACCATCATCGACCCTCGCAACCCCAAACACACCCTCGAACTCTCAGTCCCCGTCACCAACAAACAGGCCGACTTCCAAACCGTCCTCACCGGCCTCAAATAGCTCGCCCCGTCGACAATCATTTTCGCCCAATCCCGCGAACGATTCCGCCCCAGCCCACGTTTCATCACGCATCGCATGATGAAATCCCTTCTCCTCCTCACTTTCCTCGCCACCGCGGTTTCCACCACCGCCCAAGACCAGGCCAAACCCGCTCCCGCCTACGCCCCCACCGTTCCCAAACCCACCCTCACCGAAGTCCGCTACGGCACGCACGAACGCCACATCCTCGACTTCTGGAAAGCTGACTCCACCACCCCCACCCCCCTCGCCTTCGTCATCCACGGCGGCGGCTGGCAAGGCGGCGAAAA
>JAIYDW010000192.1 GCA_027487315.1 Verrucomicrobiaceae bacterium
ACGTAACGGCGCTGGCCTTCGGCGTAGATGGTGTCGAAGGCGAGGGAGGATTTGCCGGAGCCGCTGGGGCCGGTGACGACGCAGAGCTGGCCGAGGGGGAGGTCGAGGTCGAAGCCGCGGAGGTTGTTTTGGTGGGCGCCGCGGATTTGGATGACGTCCGCGAGTTTGGCGGGGGCGGGAGTGGGCTTGGATTTTTTGGCGGCGGGCATGGGGAGAGCAATGCATACGCCTGTGGGGGCGGGGAGGCAAACGAACAGGTGTTTTTGGGGATTTCGTCTTGTGATGGCTATTGGGAGAGGAGCCAGGCGACGAGGTGGGAGAAGTCGGATTCGGGGAGGGTTTGGCCGAAGGTGGGGGGCATGAGTGACTGGGGGAGGAGGGTGTCGGCTTTGATATCGGACTTGGGGATGCGGGTTTCGGTGCCGGCGGCGTCGGCGAGGATGAGGACTTGGCCAACTTCGGCTTTGAGGAAGCCGGAGAGGGTGGTGCCGTCTTTGCGGGTGATGAGGTGGAGGTGGAAGTGGGCGTCGACGTTGCGGTTGGGGTCGAGGATGTCTTCGATGAGGCGGGCGTGGCCGCGGGTGCCGATGCCGTCGAGTTGGGGGCCGATGAGGCCGCCTTCGCCTTTGATCTGATGGCAGGCGGCGCAGTTCATTTTGAAGACGTTCGAGCCGATTTCGAGATTGGGCTTCGCCTTGGCAAAGGCCGCGCTGCGTGCGGCGATGAGCGCATCGAGCTCGGGACGTGGCTTCGGCGGCGCGGGTGGAGCCGCAGGCTTCGGCAGGTAGGGCGCGAGCTTGTCACGCAAGCCGACGGTCGCTGTCGTTTTGAGGATCATCGCCAGCGTGCGCAGTTGTTTCTGCTTCTCGTTGTCCGAGGTGAAGCTTTCGAGCCGTACCATCTCGGGCACCATGCGTGCGATGCCGATCCACGCATAAGAAGGGCCGTCATCCCCGTCGACGACTTCGAGGTGGACTTGCTGGCCTTTGACGTCGGCGAGATCCCATTCCACGCGCTGGCAAACATCGTTGCGGGGCGGGAAGGCCTCGCGCACGGCTTTGTCATTCAGCATGAGGCGCACGAGATTTTTGTGATTGGCCTCTCCTTTCGGAATTCCTTGGTGACCACACAGCCAGAACGACAGCTTCGCCGGCGCAGTGAATGTTTTGCTGTGCAGGATGCCGGTGAGCTTCTCGGGTGATTTTTTGTCTTTATCCAGGCTGCTGATCACTTGGGTCTTCTGGCCGTCGGCACACTCACGCTCCTGGAGGCACCAGGGGCTGTCCGAGGACGGAAGATTGCTCAAGCTTGTTGCTCGCCATTGAGCTTCCGTTGCGGCGGCTTTTTCTCTGAGCAACGATTCCGCCGCTGCCACACACGTTTGGAGAAATTCGGGCGGAAGCGGACCTCCGCGCGCCAGAAAACCCTCGTACATGGCAGACAGTCCATTGACCTTCGCCGCGCCCCAAGCACGCGGAATGATTGCACGCACTGTTTGTGCGTCGCCATGGGTAGCGATCTGCCGGAGTGCCTCTGGCTTGTCATAAACATGGTTGCTGCACAGCCAGCGGGAGACATCCGCGCTAGGAACCGCGTAGAGCACCTCCTTGAACCACTCGGCGTTGATGCTGTCCTTCTGTAGACGCATCACGCGTTCGTTGGACATCACATTGGTGAAGACGTTGGGACGCGAGAACCAGTCCCGCAGCAACAGCTTCATCGCGAGTGCATACTGCGGATCGGGCTTGTGACGCGGCGACAGTCCGTCGTCGTCTGGCTTCGGATCCAGCAGCCTGCGCAGCACTTCCATAAGATCGATCGTCGTGAATACCTGCCAGGCCGGATCTTCATCGATGAAATCTGGCCGGTTCAACAGAGTCTGGCAGACAGCTCTTCCTGCGGCACTGCCACGACAATCAAACACGATGCCGAGGTTCCACTTCTCCCACGGATGCAGTTGATCGTAGGAACCTAGAATCTGCGCGGCGTGGGACATCACCAACCCCATCTGATGCTCAGGCACCACGTGACCGCGTTCATCGCGCGCATCCTCCACCCACCACCCACCCGTGTGCAGATCACGCATCACGGCGGAGACTGCGAAACGCTCGCCAAGATATGACAGGGCCCAGAGCGAATACGCCGTGCGAAGATTCGCCTCATTGAAGCCAAAGCCATCGTTGTTGAAGTCACTCGGACTGGTATCCCATGACTGCATGCTGGTGGGCGTCTTGTCGCCAGCCGGCTCGATGGGTGCTCCGGATTTTGGGCAGTCAAAAATCGTGAACAGATCCGGCAGCCATGCCTTTGTGCCACGGCTCTTTACTTCACGAAGGGCCAAATGCCGACGCAAAAGATTGGGACTGCCGAGTTCACCCGCGATCTGCTGGGATTTCATGCGGGTGAAGTCACTCGGCAAAGGCTTCGAGTCCTTTTTCATCACGCGCCAGATTCTTCCACGCTCTTTGTCCCGGCCTGGATGATCGAGCGGCACTTCGTAGTGGCCGATGATTCTGTTATAGAAGTCGGCGATGTAGAGGGCGTGGTCGGGGCCGAGTTGGAGGTCGACGGGGCGGAACCAGGGGTCGTCGCTGGTGAGGAAGTCGGGCTGCTCTTTGGCTTTGGGGGTGGAGCCGGTGAAGGTGACGTGGTCGTGATTGATTTTGGAGGTGACAACGTTGCCGAGGAAGAGGTGGTCGTCCCATTCGGGGCCCCAGATGCCGCCGTCGATGTAGACGATGCCGCAGATGCCGGTGGAGCCGTGGGTGTGCTGGCACATGACGGGGGCGAAGCCGAGGCCGTCGTGGGGTTTGCCGAAGCTGGGGTAGTGGGCCCCGCGGATGAGTTGGTAGACGGGGGAGCTGTGGCAGTCGGCGCTGTAGAGGTTGTTGTAGCGGTCCCAGCAGAGGCCGAAGGGGTTGACTTGGCCGTGCGTCCATGGTTCCACGCGTGAGCCGTCGGGTCTGAAGCGGAAGACGTTGCCGCTTTGCAGTTCGAGGCTGCTGCCGTCTTTGGCATTAAAGGTGGAGGTGTTGCTGAAGCCGTGGGTGGCGTAGATCCAGCCGTCGAGGCCAAGGCGGAAGCTGCTGCACATGCCGTGGGTGTCTTTTTCGTAGCCGAGGGGGCCGAAGAGGATTTCGCGGAGGTCGGCTTTGCCGTCGCCGTCGGTGTCGGCGAAGTACCAGATGTTGGGGATGCTCCAGGCGATGCAGCCGGCGTGGTGTTCGGGTTTGTGCCAGGGGAGGACGCCGGTGGGAATGTTCAGGCCGGTGGCGAAATCGGTGACCTGGTCGGCGCGGCCGTCGCCGTCAGTGTCTTCGAGGATTTTGATGGCGTCGCGGCTGTCCTTAACGTGGGTGCCTTGGGGATCGGACCAACGGGATTTTTCGGCGGCGTAGGGGTATTCGACGGTGGAGGAAACCCACAAACGGCCGCGGGTGTCGAAGGCCATGTTGATGGGTTTGTTGATCATGGGCTCGCTGGCGAAGAGCTGGACTTCGAAGCCTGCGGGGACGTGGAGTTGGGTTTGCTCTTGGGCGGGGGAGAGGGCGTTGGTTTCGCGGACGAGGCGGGTGTCGGCGGCGAGGGTGGGCAGGGTCAGCGTCGTTACGCCCAAGCAAAGGATAAACGTACGCGGTGACATATTTGAGCGACCAGATTGCAATTTAAGTGAAACCGTGGATGGCGTACCTATCTTGCCGAGCAAAGGTCTTCGATAGCGCGTAGTTGGGCTGGTGTGTTGACTGTATGAAGGGCTTTAATATGACAATCCCACCATGCAAATGCACCCAAGGGGAATGAGATGCCATGGTGCTCCAAGACGTCCTTGGTTGTTGCGCAATTGGGAACTAAGTATCGGCCAGACCTTTCGAGGACACGTGCGATGTATTTTTCCAGGCTTACCCCGGGCTTCAGAGAGCGGAATTCCATGC
>JAIYDW010000201.1 GCA_027487315.1 Verrucomicrobiaceae bacterium
CTCCACCTCCGGCGCTCCCAAATCTACGGCCACCTCTTTTCTTAAAATGCTCTAGGATCTGCGGCCTTCGTCGAAATCATAAAAATCGAAGAGGGTTTGAATCTCGTCGCGATGGCCCAGGCCGATGCTCTCCTTTTCACGCTGGACCAGCGGGCTGTCATCATCACGCCAGCCGCGCTTTTCCATGAAAAGATTCCAGATGAACACTTCTTCGTCGTTGGGGCGTCTGCCGTTTGCGTAGCACCAGTCCAGCATCTCCATGTCTGATTTTCCGCTGGCGATTCCTTTCTGGATGTCTGCATACTCAACCTTCAGGAAGCGGCAACACCGGCCATCGAAGCCAACGCCGATGTATTCGTGGTAGGGCTCTGGCAAGACGCCTTGAAGCATGAGCCGCGCCTTGCTGCACATTCGAGCGAAGTAGACGAGTCGCTCGGTCTTTTCGTATCCACTGACTGGCAGCATTGGGTTCATCACTTTTGTGTTGGACTAACGGATCGGATGAGGCGACTGCGAGCGGAAAGTGTCGATGGCAGGACAGATGCCATTCCAAGCGGAAGCCAGGCAGTGAAACTATGCTGACGCAGGATCTCTGTGTCACCAGGGAGGGGGGTGCTGGGTGTGTATGGGTTCATGGGTAAGGTCAGAGTCGCGTGACGATGTAGAACTGTATGCCAAGGACTGCCGCCACGATGAGGGATCCAAAGACAGGGGAAATGGAATGCATTGCTGAGAAGTCCATGCCGGCCCTCCGAGTCTTCAGGTAAACGAACACGTCAAAAGCGAAGTAAATCATCGTCATCCAGAATGCCAGAAGGCAAGTCTCCCGGTAGAAGGGCCATTTGAAAGCAGCCAACACTACCAAGGCGGCAGTCTCGAAAATGAAGCCGCCCGCCACAAACAACAGGGCGGTTGCGGTCGTGGGCATGAGCGGCTCTGCGAGCTGGATGTAACGATCTGTCTGGACGGGGCTGATCCACTCGTTTCCATCTCTCAGTGCGACATGCTGAGGAAAAGTGAGCAATCGAATTCGCATGTTGCGACGAGGAACGCCAATCGCCAGTCCCGCGCAGTAGTGGCCGCACTCATGAACCGTGATAAGGGCCATGTAGGCAACGCACCACACCGCAAGTATCATGGGCATTTGGCTGAGGTCAGGCATACCTAGTGGGGGAGTTGGTTGGGCAACGCTTCAGATCAGGCGACGGCGAACGGAAGGCGTTGATGACACGACAAATGGCATGCGAGCCGTTGTCTGCATCCGTTTCGTTTTGCGTTGGTCGTCGGTGGAAGGTGCTCATGCGCCTGTTTTCTTGTCTGTGGACAGCTCCCGAATGAACTGGTCTGGCTGATCAGGAGTGATGACAATGGCCTTCTCAGCATACCTGAGGACAATCGTTCGTGTGCCATCCGTTGCGAAAGCCCTGAAGCTTCCCAGGCGTGAGCTCTCATACCAACCCGTGAATCCGAACAGTCCACCGTTGCCGAAGGTTCGCAGTGTTCCCCGGAAGGCATCGGGTTCCAGGGCCGCAGACTGCAATCCTTGGCGGGAGAGCTTGGTATCCCAGAGCAGGCGGTGAATGCGTATTTCATCGTTGGTGATGCTGTAACCTCGGACCATGAACAAGGCGGCGGCGACAACGATTGAGAGTGGCAGGATGGAGAGCCAAAACTCGAGAGTGCCAATCTGGAGTGAGGCAATGCCCCGCCATTCTGAAAGCGTGATGCCAAGCAATAGGGTGGTGAAGATCACGGTCACCAGGAGAAGCGTCCTACTCCAAGGGGCGTTGTAGTGTTTCATCCAATTGAGGGGTGAGGTGGGCTAGCGCATCTGATCAGGCGATGGCTAGCGAGAGGCGTTGATGAGACTACAGATGCCATGCGGGGCGTTGTCTGCATCTGTTTTGTGTCGATGAGGGGTCATTTGGGAGTCCTGGGTGTGAGGATCTCTGCTGGGGCGATGAGTTTGCCCTGGTCATCGAGTAAGTCGATTCGTAAGTTCTCTGCGATGATGGCTTTGGCCAGGAGCTTGCGTGCTTCTGTGGCTTGGGTCTCACCCACGTTTAGGGTGACGCCTGCGGAAGCGACGGCGACGGCTTGGATGTTGTGCTCGCGCAAGATGGTGAAGGCGCGGGTGCCTTGCTTTTCGTTGGCCTCAGGGTTGTTCGGCCATGAGGCTGTGGGAACCCAATTTGGCTCGGTGGCTCGACTGGCTGGGGCGATGGCGATGAGGGAGAAGGCGCTAGCGAAGAGGGCGAATCGCAAGAGGGTGTTCATGATGGGGCGGTTTATGGGGAGCAACACGGGGTAGGAACTCCGTTTCTTGGGGGCGGTTTGGAGCAGGTGAGGGGCAGGGGGCGTTGATGATGCGGCAGATGCCATGTAAGCCGTTGCATGGATCTGTTTTCGGTTCATGCGCTAAAAAATCGGGCGTGATGCATTTTGCGTTGGACAATCGCTGATTTTTTCCGCACCTTCGCGCAATGCGTTCAATTGAACTATTCTCAGGAGCTGGCGGTCTTGCGCTTGGGCTTGAATCGGCGGGGTTCGAACCTGTTTTGTTGGTGGAGCGAAACGTGCAGGCCTGCCGCACGCTTCGGCTGAACCGACCTGGTTGGAACGTGGTCGAAGACGACATCAGGGAGGTTGCGTTCTCTGATTTTCACGATGTGGATTTGGTTGCAGGGGGGCCTCCCTGTCAGCCATTTTCAATGGGAGGCAAAGCCCAAGGATTCAATGATCTAAGAGACATGTTCCCGCAAGCTGTGCGGGCGGTTCGTGAAGTGAAACCTATGGCGTTCATCTTTGAGAATGTGCGTGGACTACTTCGTCCCATGTTTCGGAATTACGTTGAGTTTGTCCGGCTTCAATTGACCTACCCTGAGTTTCCCATTTCGCATAATGTTTCCTGGGAAGCCAATCTCCAACGGCTCCAACGCCACCATTATTCGAAGCATGAAAAGGGTGGTTTGCAGTACAAGGTTGCAATTCATCTCGCAGACGCGGCGGACTATGGTGTGCCTCAACGAAGACATCGTGTGTTCTTCGTGGGATTCAGATCCGACATCAACGCGCAATGGTGCTTTCCGAGTCCAACACACAGCTCACTTGCACTGCACGAGGCCAAGTTTGTAACGGGCGAATATTGGCGGGAGCACAAGCTCGCTGGTTCGAATCTACTCGATGCTGTGGGAATACCCGAAGTACTCAATGCAATTCAGCCTCCTCTGTTTCAGGGTGCGCAGCGCTGGAGAACGGTTCGTGATGCCCTAGAAGGGCTGCCACACCCGAAAGAAGCTCACAGCGTGAGCAACCACAGCTATCAGGCCGGCGCACGGTCCTATCCGGGTCACACGGGAAGCCCATTGGATGAGCCGTCAAAAGCGTTAAAAGCGGGTGACCACGGAGTGCCGGGTGGAGAGAACATGATGAGACACGTAAATGGCAAGGTTCGGTACTACACGGTAAGAGAGGCTGCCCGGATTCAGACATTCCCAGACGAGTACATTTTTCCAGGCTCCTGGACTGAAAGTCTTCGACAGTTGGGAAATGCAGTTCCGGTTGAACTTGGCCGAATGGTTGCGAAGTCTGTGGCACGCAGCCTCGAACCCTATGCCCGACGACATTCTCTTCAATCCGCTCGATAAACGCAATCTTGGCAAAAGTGTCGTCGATGCTTTGATCGAGCGACCGGTTGTTGAGCTGAATGCCGTCAGCCCGTTCCCTGGAGCTGGGGTCTATGCCATTTACTACAAGGGCGGTTTCGCCCCGTATGAGAAGCTGTCTTCGTTGAATCAAGTAAGCGAGACATACCCGATCTATGTGGGAAAAGCGATTCCCAGTGGAGCTAGAAAAGGCTCATCCATTAACACGACCTTGTCGTCCACAGCACTATCAAAGCGGCTGTTTGAACATGCGACAACCATTGCGCTGGCCGATTCTCTTAACGTGAATGAATTTACATGTCGATACCTTGTAGTGGACGATATTTGGATTGCGCTGGGTGAAGCGCTTTTGATCGAGAAGTACCAGCCTCTTTGGAATGTGGTGGTTGAAGGATTTGGGAATCACGATCCTGGATCAGGGCGTTATCAAGGCAAGAGACCCGTTTGGGATGAGCTTCATCCAGGACGCCCGTGGGCCGACAAATGTGAACCGTGCAAGTTGTCGCATGCGCAGATTTTGGACAACGTGGCTGGATACATGGAGCGGCTGAGTTCGAGTTAATCCATGAGTGGCGACAGATTGTTTTTCGTTTGATTCAATATGTCGTTCTGAACCGTGGTCTACGCTAATTAGGTTAGGGGAGGGGTTCGGCGGATTCGATGAACCAGCGTTCGGCGAGGAAGTCGTCTTCGTCGGTTTTGTCGGCGCTGCGGTTGAGGGTTTGCAGGGCGGTTTGGGTGTCCCAGGGGACGAGGGTGAGGC
>JAIYDW010000112.1 GCA_027487315.1 Verrucomicrobiaceae bacterium
CGGTGAGGGTGGTTTCGGCGACGACGAACTGGTAGGGCATGGTGCCTTCGGCTTTGATTTTGATGGGTTCGGGGAGTTGTACGATGTGGTCGGGCTGGCCTAGGGTCCATTCGTCGGCGAACGTGCGGGGGAGGGGGGCATCTGCGGGGTTGCCGGCGGGGCGGTCGCTGGCGATCCAGGCGAGGAGGTCGGCTTTGTCCTGGGGGCTGAGGGAGCGGTCGTTGGCCCAGGGGGAGGTGTGTCCGGCGGGGGTGGGGGCCGCGAACCAGGGGGGCATGGCGCCGCGGTCGATCTGCTTGCGGATCATGGGGGCGTGCTCGATGGCGTCGGCGAGGGTTTCGAGGGAGAAGGGGCCCAGGCCGTCTTGGCGATGGCATTCGACGCAGTTGGCCTGGAGGATGCGGGCGACTTGGTTGTGGTAGGTGATGGGGGTGGTGGCGACGTTGGTGGGGGTGGGGAGGTCGAGGGCGCAGCCGGGGGCGGTGGTGGCGGTGTATTTGATGGGGCGGTTGAGGGCGAGGGCAGTGAGGGCGTCGCGGAGGTAGGTGCGGGTGGGGTTGTCTTTGGTGTAGCCGAGGCCGTATTGGTCGTTGATGGCGCCGCGGTAGAGGAGGGTGCGGGTGGAGTCGAGGATGAAGGCTTCGGTTGTGGTGGTGGCGGCGAGGGCGCTCTGGAGGGTTTTGTCTTGGTCTGCGATGACGGGGGCGGTGAGCTGGTGGGTGGTGAGGAAGGTGGGGATTTCGGTGGCTTCTTCGGTGGGGAAGACGTTGGCGAGGAGGAAGGTGATGTTTTGGGCAGCGCAGTCGTTTTGGAGTCGGGCGAGTTCGGGTCCGAGTTTGCGGCTGATGGGGCAGGTGGCGCTGAAGAGGGCGATGACCGTGGTTTTGCCGCCGAGGGTGATGGGTTTGCCGGCGAGGTCTTTGAGGGGGAGGTTGGGGATGAGGCGGCCGATGAGGTGCTCGCTGCCTTTGAGGATTTGAGGCTGTTCGGTGAGGGTGCCGGGGTCTTCGGCTGGGGCGGGGGTTTCTTCGGGGAGGGTGAAGCTGGTGCCGAGGAGGCGGCGGGCGACGGTGTCGCCGATGATGCTGCGGGCTTCGGCGAGGGTGACGGTGCCGTCCTGGTTGGTGTCGAGTTTTTTGAGTTGGTCGGGCTGGGGGAGTTCGTCGGCGTCGAGTTTGTCGTCTTTGTTTTTGTCGAGGTAGGCGAAGACTTTGTCGAGGGGGAGGTCGGTGGTTTCGGGGGCGGGTTCGGGGGGGGTGTTGGTTTTTTTGCGGAGGGTGGTAGCGGCGGCTTGGAGGGCTTCGGCGCGGGTGACGGTGCCGTCGGTGTTGAGGTCGAGACGGTCGAAGATGGCGGGGAAGGGGACTTCGTCGCGGGTGAGGGTGCCGTCTTGGTTGGCGTCGAACTTGTTGAATTTTTCGAGGCTGGGTTGGGCGGCTAGGAGGGCGGCGGTGAGGGCGAGCGCGGCCGTGGTGGTTAGGAGGAGGAGGGGTTTCATGGAATTGCGGAATGCGGAATGCGGAATGCGGAATGTGGATTGGGAGACTAGGGGAGGGGTTTTTGGCGGGATTTGACGAGGTGGGCGAAGCGGGTTTGTTGCTCGGGGGTGAGGTGGGTTTGGACGGCGTGGTAGAGGTCGGTCATGACGCTGCGGGTGCGTTTGCTGGCGTCTTCGCGGATGCTGCGGAACTGCTGGCGGGCGTGTTCCATGGCGGGCTGGACTTTGGCGATTTGCTCGGGGGTCATTTCGAGGTCGGCGGTGTAGCGGTCGTGGAGGCGCTGGAGGTAGGCGTCTTCGGCGGCGAAGGCGGACTGGGAGTTGAGCAGGAGGCGGCGGTCTTTGGCGCGGGTGAAGGTGGAGCCGGCGTAGGCGCCTGCGACGAAGAGGAGGGTCAAACAGAGGGCGATGCGGAGGGGGCGGGAGGTGATCATGGCTGGAAGAGAGAGGTGGAGAGTTCGGAGATGAAGCGGTCTTCTTCGGCTGGAGATTGGGAGGTGAGGTCCCACCAGAGGCAGCCGGCGGCGATGACGGTGGCGCAGGCGAGGGAGCGGAGGCTGAGGCGTTCCCAGAGGAGGGCGGCGGTGTCGGCGGCGACTTGGGCGAGGACGCGGGTGGAGAAGCCGAAGGGGGTGGGGTCGCCGGGTAGGTGGGCCTGGCGGGCGGCTTGGGTGAGGTGATGGAGGGCCGATTCGGGGTCGCTCATGTAAGGTGTTACACCTGGGAGCGGGGGTGGTTACAGGAATTGGGAAGTTTTTTTGAGGCAAGCCAGCGGCTTGCACCACGGGGGACGGGCAAGCTGGGAAGCTTGCCCCACCTTACTTGCTGCGAATCGGGTTAGGGTTTTAGGCGTTCGATGGCTTGGCGGAGTTTATGGCGGGCGCGGTAGGCGCGGACTTTGACGAGGGTGCGACTCCAGCCGGTGAGGGCGGCGATTTGGTCGGTGGTTTTTTCGTCGAGGTGGAGGAGGGTGAGGACGAGGCGGTCGTCGGCGGGGAGGGTTTGGAGGACTTTCAATAGGAGGGCGTGGGCGTCTTCGTTGGTGCTGGAGGGGAGGGGTTGGTCGGCGTTCCAGGCGTGTTCGGCGAGGTTTTGTTCGACGGGGTTGAGGTCTTCCCAGTGGAGTTCGGGTCGCCTGGACTGGTGTCGCCAGTGATTGCGGCAGACGTTGAGGGTGAGGCGGGCGGTCCAGTTTTCTAGGGGCTGGGCGGGGTCGTAGCGGGCGAGTTGATTGAACAGGCGGGCGAAGGTTTCCTGGGCGAGGTCTTCAGGGCTTTCGCGGCCGGTGACATGGCGGCGGACGATGCGGGTGACGAGAGGGTAGAGGTGGTCGATGAGGGTGCGGGCGGCGGCTTCGTCACGATGGTCCAGCCACTGGCGAATCAGGGCTGGAGGATCGGGGGGCATTTTGGATTGCGGATTGGACGAGGGCGCGATAGGGGAAGGAACTCGCGTTGGGGGACGGAGTTGCGCGGAGGGGTTTGGGGAGCCCGGTTTGGCTGGGCTTACTGGGGGATGGCGGCGGGCTCGTTGCGGAGGAGTTGGGAGCCGTTGAAGCGTTCGCGGGGATCGAAGAGCCAGCCGGGGCTGGTGTTGAGGACTTCGAAGCGGTGGAGTTCGAATTCGGGGAGGATCAAATTGCTGTTGGGGTCGTAGATTTTGCGTCCGGTGTAGCGGCCCCAGAAGCGGTATTCCATGTTGTGGTCGAAGCCGTGGGCCATGGAGGTGCCTGTGGGGACTTCGGGGAGGCGATCGGGGGCGCGTTTGAGGTTCTCACCGAGGACGACGAGTTTGGCTTCCTGCCAAGGTTGGCGTGGGCGGCGGAGGTAGCCCCAGAAGTGGGTGCGCTCGATGTGGAAACGGCGGCCGATGTAGTAGTCGCCGGCGGCTTCGTTGGCGATCTGGGCGTTGCGGGCATCAACGAGGGGGCCACTGGGGTTGGTGGTGGCGCAACTGGTGAGGAGGAGGACGGAGAGGAGCAGGAGCGGGGTGAGGCGTGACATGAGGGTGGGATTGAGGGCTAGGATTCGAAGAGAGTGCCGCTGGGATAGGAGCCGACGGAGCGGATGGTGGCGCCGTCGGTTTGGGCGCGGGCGAGAGCAGCGGCGACGTGGGGTTCGGCTGGGGAGCCTTCGATTTCGACGAAAAAGCGGTATTTGTTGGGTTGACCGCGGAGCGGGCGGGACTCGAGGCGTTTCAGGTTGATGGCGGCGTCGCTGAGAGGGGTGAGGAAGAGGCAGAGGCTGCCGGGTTTGTCGGCGAGTTCGACGATGAGCGCGGAGCGGTTGTGGGTGCTGCTAGAGGGGAGTGGGTGGTGACCGAGGCGGAAGAATTGGGTGATGTTGGGGACGTCGCCGGAGATGGGGAAGTGAAGGAGGTCGAGGCCGTAGCGGTGGGCGTTTTGACGGGGGCCGATGGTGGCGGCGTTGGGTTCGGCGGCGGCGAGTTCGGCGGAGGCGGCGGTGCTGGGGCGGGTGACGCGGCGGGCGGTGGGATAGTGGGCCTTCAGCCATTCGTCGGCGTGGAAGAAGGGCATGGGGTGGGAGTAGATGACTTCGACGGGGGTGCCGGAGTGGCCTAGGAGGGCGAGTTTGACATCGAGGGTGAGTTCTTCCTGGATCCAGAGGGGGCAGCGGTCGTCGACGAGGCGGTCGACGGTGTCGATGATGAAGCCGCCGGAGGAGTTTTCGATGGGGACGATGCCTTCGGCGTGGGGGTGGGTGGCGAGGAAGTCGAAGACATCGCCAACGGAGACGAGGGGTTCGATGGGGGTGCCGGGGAAGCGTTTTTCGGTGAGGAGGTGGGAGAAGCTGCCGACCGGGCCGAGGCAGGCGATGACGGAGGGTGCGGCGGCGGGTTCAGGTGGCGGCATGAGAGGGTCGTGCGGCGTTTAGTGGGCGACAAAAGAATGCCTGGACGCAAGCGATGCCCGCCGGTGCGGTCAACGGTAGCCGTAGGCGAGTGCCCAGAAGAGGCCGACTTCGGTCTTGGAGGTGAGGGAGAAGACGAGGGTGTAGGTGCCGGTCTTGGGCGGGTTGACGCGGGCGGTGGACCAGAGTTCGGCTTTCTTTTGGTCGATCTCGATGGCTTTGCCTTTGTCGTCGAAGACTTTGAGGTCGAGTTTGGCGCCTTCGTTGGCAGTGGCGAGCCAGAAGGCGTATTCGTTGCCTTTGAAGAGTTGGTGTTTGATCATGAGCTGCTGGCCGCTCTTGATTTCGCCGTTCCAGTAGTCTTCACGAACGATGAAGCCTTGCTCGACGAAGGGGACAGCGGCCTCCATGGCGAAGGAGTGGGCGTCATCGACACTGGCGTGAGCTGGGGTGAGGATGAGTGTGACCAGGAGGGCGGTGAGAGCCTGCGCCCAGAGGGCGGGCAGTCGAAGGAGGAGAAGGGAGAGAGAGTGCATCGCCGGAGAGAGAGGGGCTGGCGTTACTTGACGACGGCTGTGATTTCGGACAGGAGGGAGTCGCACTTGCTGCCGATGGTGCGAACGGATTCCTCGGTGAATCCATCGACGGCGCTTTCCATTTCGGTGAGGACATCGCGGAGGCCGGAGAGGATTTTGACGACGAGAGGGTGTTCCCGGGTGGCGGTGGGGGTTTTGCCGATGACGGAGAGGAAATGCTCGACCAGCATGGGTTGATTGAGGAGTTCGGCGCGGTCTGCGGAGAAGGTTTTGGTGACGATGGAGGTGACGGAGGCAGTGCCGCGGAGCCAGCCGCCGAGGCTGACGCACTGGGCGAGGTCTTCGTCGCGCATTTGTTCCATTGTGGTGCGGACGGTTTTTTGGGTGAGATCAAACTCTTTGCGGATGGATTTCCAGTCGTTCTGATCGGCGGCGTCTAGGATGGCTTGGGCGTGAGGGAGGACGGACTTGCTGATGCCGAGGGCTTTGGCGAGATCGATGACTTCGCGGCCGATGTCTTTGACGGATTCTTTGTCTTCGGCCTGAACGGCGACGAAGCCTTCGGCGACGACGTAACCGAAGACGAGGGAGAGGAGGATGCGGTCGCTGGATTGAGGGAGTTTCAGGTCGCGAACTTCCTGGCGCCAGTTGGGCTCGCCCAATTTGTCGAGGACAGTGAAGACCTCGCTGGGGACGGGAACGACAACGTCATCGACGACTTGACCGGGGAAAGAGAGGGGATCGAATTCCTGCACGCCTGCGTTGGTTCCCTGGGCCTTAAGAGGGAAGGTGAGCGAGGTTGCGGTGAGAACCAAAGTGGCCAGCAGGGTGCTGCGGGCGGAGGACGCCATCCAAAGCTGAGTAGTCATAGGGATCGGATCGATTGGGAATTGGTCGCGGTAACGACCTCGAGTGTCAACAAAGCGTGGAACAAGCCGGTCGCAAGAGCTTTCCCTTAGCCGCAACCGTCCAGACAAAATCTACTGCGGCTGGCTGCGGGCTCGCCACCACCGCGTCAGGCGTACGTTTTGACGACATCGAGTGTTTACCAACACACTCAGGC
This sequence comes from Verrucomicrobiaceae bacterium, assembly GCA_027487315.1. Classification (GTDB taxonomy): domain Bacteria; phylum Verrucomicrobiota; class Verrucomicrobiia; order Verrucomicrobiales; family Verrucomicrobiaceae; genus JAGRPD01. The sequence continues at coordinate 5,968 of JAIYDW010000112.1, forward strand.
GTCAAAAAGTGCGCCTTCCTTGTTGTGACGGCCCTCGCTCAGCCTCGCGACGATTTCGTCTGGATGGTCACGGCTGGGTTCGACCGGTGGTGAAAGAGCAGGCGTCGATGTTTTTTTGGTGGCTGGAAGGCGTGGGATGGGCGTTCTTGAATGCTATGGCGGTGGAGACTCTGAGTTACGAAAGCCCTCAATTTTTGCATGACCTTCTGGGGAACGACCTGGGGAGTTTGAAATTGATTGGGGAGGCGTGTGCGCTGCATGTGACGAGTCGCGATGGGTGGTTGAGATTGGAGGGGGAAGAGGTGGGGTTGGAGCGGGCCAAGCAGGCTTTGGGGCAACTGGAGAAGTTGAGGCGGGAAGGGGGGGAGGTGACGACCCCGACGGTGAAGCTGGTGTTGGAGAGTGTGATGGAGTCGGAGGGCGGAAAGCCGGCTTCGGCGATTTTGGGGGTGAAGCTGCTGGGGTCGGGGCGGAAGCCGCCGGTGATGGCGAAGACGCGGGGGCAGATCGCGTATTTGCAGGCGATGCGGGAGCGGGAGGTGGTGTTTGGGGTGGGGCCTGCGGGGACGGGAAAGACGTTTTTGGCGATGGCGCAAGGTCTCCACTTTTTGCGTGAAAAGGTGGTGCAAAGGCTTGTATTGACGCGTCCTGCGGTGGAGGCTGGCGAGGCGCTGGGGTTTTTGCCGGGGGATTTGAAGGAGAAGATCTTTCCGTATCTGCGTCCGCTGTATGATGCGCTTTATGAGATGTTGGAGGGGGACGAAGCGGACCGGTTGATTGAGCGGGGGCAGATCGAAATCGCGCCATTGGCTTACATGCGGGGGAGGACGCTGAAGGGGGCGTTCATCATTTTGGATGAGGCGCAGAACACGACGTCGGAGCAGATGCTGATGTTTTTGACGCGGTTGGGGGAGGGGGCGCGGTGTGTGATCACGGGGGATCCGAGTCAGGTGGACTTGAGGCGCGGGGTGAGGTCGGGACTGCGGGAGGCTCTGGAGATCTTGGAGGGGGTTGAGGGAGTGAGTTTCAGTCACTTTGAGCCGAAGGACATTGTGCGATTGCCGGTGGTGCAGCGGATCATCAATGCGTATGAGAAGCATCGATTGAGCCATTAGAGCCGGTTATTGGGGGAGGTGGGCGCTTAACCTGATCTATTCATGAAACTCTACTCCGACTTGCTGCAAGCCCACATTGGCTGCGTTGGGCTTGTTTTGAAAGCCGTCGAGTATTCACCAATACACTCCGTCTTTCAAAACAGCGCCCGCCTTGCCACTGCGGGCTTTCGCGGCGTCTCGCTACGACATTCATGAATAGGTCAGGTTAGGCGGGCGGTGAATTTTGTGGGAGGGGCGCAAAAAAGCAAATGACAAGCTGTTACGGGCCTTTATACTGCTTTTTCCGACCCAAGTGCCAAACAAGCCGAAGTAGCTCAGGGGTAGAGCAACGCATTCGTAATGCGTAGGTCGTGGGTTCGATTCCCACCTTCGGCTCCAGCATTGGAGACAATGACAACTCCCTCATTCAGGCCCCGCTCCAGTCGCACCAAACGTGAGAATAAGAAGGAGCTTTGGCTTGGAGCCTTGGCGAAGGTGCTGGGTGCGGTGGCGTTGATTTTGATGGTGGCGGCGGTGTTTCGGGTGGCGGTGTCGGGATTGTGGGAGGTGCCGGGGGAGGCTGAGGAGCGGGTGGTGGAGGCGACTGAGGTGATGACGCCTTTGACGGGGGGGAGTCCGGCAGTGGCGCGCGGGGAGGAGAGCGTGGCGGAGGTGGCGGTGCCGAAGGCTTTGCCGAAGGCGGTTCCGGTGGTGGCTGAGGGAGTGGGAGTGGAAGCGGTGGCGGAGGTGTCTGGGATTGAGCGAATTGATACGAAGCGAGAGGCGATTGGAGCGGCGTTGGCGGGTTTTTTTGGAGCGGGCAGCGTGGAAGAGAAGTTGCGGTGGGTGCGAGATCCGGAGCGGGTGAGGCCGTTGATGATGGATTTTTATGCTTCGCACGAGCTGAAGGAGGCGAAGTGGGCGGGATTGGGGTGGTCGAAGTCGGTTGCTGAACCCGGGTTTCACCTGGGTTATGTGGAGGCGGTGTTTGAAGCGGGGGAGCCGATGGCGTTGATTGTGGAGGAGTCGGAGGAGGGGCGGATGATGGTGGATTGGGAGAGTTCGGTGCGCTATGGGGAGCTGCCGTGGCGTGAATTTGTGCAGGTGAAGCCAGTGAAGCCGACTCTTTTGAGGGTGTTGGTTTCGGGTTCGGGGGTGGTTGCGGATGGTCTTGGTAGTGAGAATTCTGAGGCGATGCAGCGATTGTCAGTGAGGCACCCGTCGGATTCGGAGCCCTTGGAGGCGGTTTTTGATGCAAAAGACCCTGATTTGGGGTCTTTAATGGAACAACTTGAGTCTGGAGCGTGGAAAAATGTTCCTGTGACGTTGCGCCTGTGCTTTCCTGGAGCAGAAAGTCATTCAGAAAAGAAAATGGCAAGGATCACAGCGGTCGAAGGACGTGGCTGGTTGATCCTGCCTCAAAAAAGGAGCTAAATTGTGTCAAAGCCGAAACCTACCCCAGTCAAGTCAGTGAAATCGATCGCTAAGAAGGCCAAGGCGGTGCCTGTCAAAGTGGTTGCGAAGGCTGCGAAAAAGGCGGTGAAACCGGTTAAGGGGGGCAAGCCTGGTGCGAAAGCGGTTCCTGTGAAGCCGGTCAAAGGGAAGGCGCCGGTTAAGGTGGTGAAAGCGAAGGTGGTTACGAAAGCGGCGCCTGTGAAGAAAGCGGTAGCGGCGAAGAAGGTGGCGCCAGTGAAGAAGGCTGCAGTTGCGAAGAAGGCTGTGGCAGCCAAGAAGGTGGTGCCTGCGAAGAAGGCCGTGCCAGTGAAGAAGGTGGTGAAGCCAGTTGCCAAGAAGGTGGCGGTCAAGGCTCCTAAAAAAGTTGTGAAGAAGACGCCGGTTGCGGTGGTGAAGAAGAGCGTTCCAGCGAAGGGTGGCAAGGCGGTTCAGGTGGTTGAGCCTGTTACGAAAAAAGCTGCTGAGAAGGTGGCGAGTGCTGTGGTGGCTGAGGAGAAAAAGAAGGCGGTCGTGAGTCCGGCTCCGGTGAAGGCGGTGGCGGTGAAAGCGACGAAGGTGAGTGCGCCGGTGGTGGAGGTGATTGAAGAGGAGGTGCCGGTGGTGATCGAGGAAGTGGTGACGATGGCGCATCAAAGTTTGCCACCGATGCCTGCGGGAGCGGCGGCGAATGGGGCGATTTATTATGATTCCCACATGCACACGCCTTTGTGCAAGCATGCGTGGGGTGAGCCTGAGGAATATGCGGCCCAAGGGGTGAAGGCGGGGTTGAAGGGGATTATTTTCACGTGTCACTGTCCGATGCCGGATGGGTTTTGGCCGACGGTGCGGATGGCGGACTCGGAGTTTGATGCCTATTTGGAGATGGTGGATCGGGCGGCGAAAGCGTTTAAGGGAAAGCTGGATGTGCGGTTGGGTTTGGAGAGCGAGTATTTTCCGGGGATGGAAGGATGGATTGAGAAACTGCACAAGCGGGCTGATTTTGACTACATCCTGGGCGGGCTGCACTGGCAGGCGCGGGATTATTTGGCGAAGTTTGAGACGGGGACGATTGAGGCGTTCCGGAAGTCTTACTTCAATCATTTGGCGGCGTCGGCTGAGACCGGTCTGTATGATTGTCTGGCGCACCCGGACTTGGTGAAGAACTACCATCCGGATTCGTGGTGTTTGGCGATTGTGAAGGGGAGCATTGCGACATCGTTGGACCGGATTGCGGCGACGGGGGTGGCGATGGAGTTGAACACTTCGGGATTGAACAAGAGTTACTCGGAGATGAATCCGGGGATGGAGATGCTGCGGATGATGGCGGATCGGGGAATTCCGGTGGTGATCGGGTCGGATGCGCACCGGGCGAACCGGGTGGGTGAGCATTTCATGACGGCGCTGAGTCACCTGCAAGAGGCGGGGTATGAGAAGGTGAGCTACTTTTTGAAGCGGCAGCGGATTGATTTGAAGATCTCTGAGGTGCAGGCGTCGATCAAGAAGGCGGCGGATTCTCAGGTGGTGTAGTGGCGTGGATCCCGTTCGTGAGGTTTGGGGGCTGACGATGGGATTTGCATCGCCGGGAGAAGGCGTGGTTTTGTTTTGGGATGGGACTTTTTGAAGCGATAAGGTTAGGCTCGAAACTTGAACAAGCTGGAGCTAACTTATGAAAAGTTTTTTATTGCTGGTGGGATTGGTTTCAATCGAGGCTTATGCAAGCGAGGGGAAGCCATTTTTGACGCCTGAAGAGGTGAGTGTACTGGGGTTTCAAGTTGACCATTCAGATAGGCCTGAGGCTACCGTGTTTTTGAATGCTTTTGTTCGTGAATTGGAGCCGCGCTTTGAAGGCAGGGGCTTGCTTGAGGAAAGAGTTCTGAGTGAATCCTGCGGAGCCTTTGAGATGCTGGTTGGTCTCAAACCGACAATTGGGGACACTAACGATTTATACGTGAAGTCCCTTGTATCCGACCGATTGGTGAAGCCGCAACTGTATCTTGCGATGAATGGAGGTGTTTCTGCTGTGAGACCTTGTCAGGCTCTTTTTGTTTTTCTCAACTCGCTCCAAAACGAATTGAATGGATTGACGAGAATGGGTGTTGTTCCCCCTGAAAGAGTCGGGCTGTATAGTGTGGCTGTCTTTGAGCCAGTGAATATGACTCCTGAGGCAAAGCGGCAGTTTGATCTCGATCAGGCGAAAGGTGCCTTGCAAAGGCGCACGGAAGGGCGGGCGTGGTCGCTGATGCGTGAAATAGAGGAGGTCAATGATGATTTGAGGCGATTCTTGCGTGTTTTGAGAACGCAAAACAAAGATGACTACGATGTAGTGAAGGCGGCGTCTGGAGTGAGCAGTGAGGTTTTTGAATCGCTAGTGGGAACATCGGAGTAGGGGACTGCTTTGCTGATATTGAGGGTTTGGGTAGTCGTGGGAGCGGTTGGGAGTGAGGTTCTGGGTTGAATGTGCGGGGATTGGCGCTTTGATTGGGGCATGGCTTTGGGGTCTCAGGGAGAAGCTTTGGATGTTGTAATCGTCGGCGGTGGGCTGGCGGGTTTGGCTTGTGGGCGGGCGCTGGCGCGGGCGGGGGTGTCGTTTCGGTTGTTGGAGGCGGCGGATCGGGTGGGGGGGCGGGTGAGGACGGATGAGGTGGAGGGTTTTCGATTGGATCGGGGGTTTCAGGTGATGCTGCCGGCGTATGCGGAGGCGCGGCGGGTGCTGAACTATGAGGACTTGAATTTGAAGCGGTTTTACCGGGGGGCGGAGGTGGTGATGGGGAGCGGGAGCCTGCGGTTGGCGGATCCATTTCAGAGTCCGCTGGATGCGCTGAAGTCTTTGAGGCCCGGGGTGGCGACGTGGCAGGATCGGTGGCGGACACTGTTGTTGTGGAAGGATTGTTTTGGTTTGCGCGAGTTGGCGCGGGGTGAGGCGGCGATGGAGACGGAGGATTTTTTGCGCGGGTATGGGTTTAGCGATGGCTACATTGACCGGTTTTTCCGGCCGTTCTTTGGGGGGGTGTTTTTGGAGAAGGATTTGAGGACGTCGGCGGCGATGTTACGGTATCTTTTTGCGATGTTTTCGCGGTCGGGGGCGGCGGTGCCGGAGCAGGGGATGCAGGCGATTCCGGATCAGTTGGCGAACGGGTTGGGGGTGGAGTGCGGGCGGGTGGTGCGTGCGGTGGCGGATGGGGAGGTGGTGCTGGAGGATGGAGAGGTGGTGAGGGCGAAGCAGGTGGTGCTTGCAACGAATCAATTGACGGCGGAGAGGCTGCTGCCGGAGGCTTTGAGGTCGAAAGTGAAGCCGAGGTGCCGGTCGGTGACGTGCTTGTATTTTGCGACGCACAAGCCGCCGACGAAGGATGGGATTTTGTATTTGGATGGGGATGGGCGGGGGCCGGTGAACAATGTGTGTGTGATGTCGAATGTGTCGGGGGCGTATGCGCCGCCGGGGCAGCATTTGATTTCGGTGACGGTGTTGGGGACTCCGCAGGGGGAGGATCTGGAGTCGGAGGTGCGGACGCAGATGTTGAGGTGGTTTGGGCCGCAGGTGGGGGATTGGCGGGCGCTGAGGACGTATCGAATTTTGGAGGCGCAACCGGAGGAGGCGCAGTTGCGGGCGGGAGGGGCGCGGGCGGAAATGCGGATGGGTGCCGGGCTGGTGAGGGCGGGGGATTACTGTGAGGATGTGTCGATCAATGGGGCGCTGTTGAGCGGGCGGAGGGCGGCGGAGGCGGTTTTGGTGGGGTTGGGGCGGGAGGGGTAGGGCGGGTGTCGGAGGGTGGGTGATCCTGGTTCGATGGGAGGAAGTGGGCGTCAAAAGATAGAATGAGAAGGCCGTGAAAGGGTTGAGGTTGTGCCAGGGGATAGGGAAAATGAACGCCTTCTATGAAAAAACATTTGATCATCCACAAACCATAATCGGCATCGACCTTGGGGGATAAAAAACATGCAGTATGCGTCTTGGACTAGGACGGAAAAGTGATTTGCGAAAAGTCGATCAGCAAGCAGCGCAAGTCTTTGGAGGCACTGTATGAGGACTAGATTTAATAGCGGACTGCGCGACTTCTTTGTCACTGAGGTCGCTGCGCTCACTGGATCAAAATGACAATCTTTTCGAGAACTGGTCTAAGTCACTGGGGATTCGGCTGGGTTTGACGACGACGCAGGCCTCGGTGCGCAGGGTGCGAGAAGAACTGGTAGAACATGAGGGATTGGCTGTTAGGATTGAGCCACTGCTTGCGGTGTTGGAGAGCCTCAATGAACAGATTGTGGGATATGATGGAATGATTGCCAAAGCGGTGGAGGAGAACTGCCCACAAGCCAGAAAGTTGCGAGTCATCGGAGGCGTCGGACCGATCATGGCGCTGTGTTCTGTGTTGAGTATTGAAGACCCCAGACGTTTTGAAGACGCACGGGATGTGGGGGTCTACCTGGGGTTGGTTCCCCGATGGGATCAATCCGGGAATACCGATAAGCAGTTGCCGATCAGTAAGGCGGGCACTGGGTATCTGAGACGACTCTTGGTGCTGTTTGCGCAGCATATGCTAGTCCCTTTGAGCCCCTCACCGAATGCATATGGGAGCACGATTCCGTTGTCCACCAAAGCTTATCACAAACCTCCAACCCTAGACTTCAGCACAACACCTGACAAAAAAGCGAAACAAGTTTCGGTTTGAATTTGACGAACCTTCTCATGGAAGGCGGGACTACAGAACGAGGAGAAGTGGCGGCGGGGCCGCTTGGTGGAGAGTGACGGCAAGATGCTGTCACTCCTTGGGTTAGGTGAGGATAAGGGGGCCTTCGGTGCAGAGGGTGGGTTCGCCGAAGGTCTTTAATCCGCTGTGGCCGAAGCTTTGGGCGTAGCTGAGGAGGAGGCGGTTGTGGGGTTGTTGTTCGAGGCGGATGCTGCGGCCCATTTTGTAGCCGAAGGTTTTTTCGCCACCGATCATGACGCAGGGGATGTTGTCGAGGGTGTGGGAGTTGCCTTTGCCGAGTTCGTTGGTCCAGACGATGAGGGTGTTGTCGAGCATGGAGTCGTCGCCGGTGAGTTCGGGGGTTTCGCTGAGTCGTTTGGCGAGGTAGGCGAATTCGCCGGCGAACCATTGGTTGATTTTGAGGAGCTTGGCGTAGGAGTCCTGGTTGGTGTCGGGGTCGTGGGAGAGTGAGTGGTGGCCTTCTTCGACGCCGAGCCAGCGCATTTGAGCCATGCCGACGGAGCGCATGTATTGGAGGGTGCCGACGCGGGCCATGTCGTTGGCGAGGGCATTGACGAGGAGGTCGATCTGGATGCGGCTGATCTCGGGGGTGTTGTCGTTGACGAGTTCGAGGCTGGGGTCGATGTCGGGGATGCGATGGGGGAGGGAGGATTGTTTGTCAGCTTCTTTGAGGTCGTTTTCGAGGTCGCGTACGAGGGCCATGTGCTGATCGAGGAGGGACTTATCGCGGGCGCTGAGTTTGGAGGTGACGCGTTTGAGGTCGGCCTGGACGTCGTCGAGGATGCTGACGAGGCTGTCTTTGTCCTTCATGCGTCCGTAGAGTTTGGAGAGCATTTGGTGGGGGTCGTCGATGGGGGCGACGGGTTGGTTGGCGCCGGCATAGGACATGCGGGTCCAGGGGTCGGCACGATTGGGGACGGCGACGCCGAATTCGAGGGAGCCGAAGCGGGTTTTGGTGTTGGGCTGGGACTGGAGGAAGTTTTTTATCTCCTGGTCGATCGAGATGCCGCCGGCCCAACCGGCCGGGTTGCCGCCGCCGCCGCGGATGTTGCCGGGGAGGAGTTCGGTGCCGGTGAGCAGGCAGCTCATGCCGCGCATGTGGTTGTCGCCATCACCACGGACTCTGTTGTAGATGCCATTGAGGATGAGGGTGCGTTTTTTGAAGGGTTCGAGGGGCTTTAAAATGGGTTTGAGCTCGAAGTTTTCGCCTTCTTGATCCGGCCAGAAGTCCTGGGGGAGGGTGCCGTTGGGGCTGAACATGATGATGAGGCGCTGGCGGCGCTGGGGTGTGGGGGCTCCGGTGAGGCTGGGGAGGCCGGAGAGGAAGGGAAGGGTGGCGGCGGAGAGGCCGAGGTCGCGGAGGAATTGGCGGCGGGGGAAGTTCATTGGAGTGGGAGGGAGGGGACGGCTAGGAGCCGTCACTTTTTGGGAGAGGGTTTGGCGGGTGAGGGGATTTGGTGGAGGGCGGTGAGGGTGGCGATTTCGGTGAGGAGTTTTTGGATGTGGAACTCGGTTTGGGCGAAGGTTTTTTGGAGGTCGTTGAGGGTGTTTTGACCGTAGGCGGCGGTGGGTTGTTTGACGGTGTGATGGAAGAGTTGGCGGATGAAGGCGCGGTGGCCGTCGGGGGCTTGGACGACGTGATTGACGATGTCGCGGGGGCCGGTGAGGCGGATTTTTTTGTCTTCGTTGATGGGGAAATCGGAGGTGGCGTTGACGGGTTTGTTTTGGTCCTTGGTGCGCCAGCGGCCAATGGCGTCGAAGTTTTCGAGGGAGAAGCCGAGGGGGTTGATGAGGGAGTGGCAGGACATGCAGTTGCCGTCGCGGGTGAGTTCGGTGACTTTTTCGCGCATGGTGAGGCCGGGTTTGAAGTGGCTTTCTTCGAAGGCGACGGCCATGGGCGGGGACTTCAAGGAGAGGCCGACGATGTTGCGAGTGAGGAAGACGCCGCGATGGATGGGGGAGGTGGTGCGAGTGTAGGCGAAGGAGGCGAGGAGGTAGGGGTGGGTGACGACGCCAGCGCGTTGTTTGGGGTCGAAGGCGACGCGCTGGAAGTCGGGGGTTTGGACGTCTTTGCCATAGATTTTGGCGAGGCGTGAGTTGAGGTAGAGGTAGTCGGCCTGGAGGAGCTGGCGGTAGTCTGAGGTTTCGCTCCAGACGGTGTCTTCGATGAAGAGGCGGAGGGAGGTGCGGAGGTCGGCGAGGGAGGATTGGTCGAAGCCGGGGAAGGCTTTGGGGTCTTTGCTGGCGTCTTCGGCGTGGTCGAGTTCGAGCCAGTGGTGGAAGAAGCCGTCGACTTTGGCGCGGGAGCGGGGGTCGGTGACGAGGCGCTGGGCGGCGCGGAGGACGTCGGCTTTTTCGTGGAGGCGGTTTTCTCTGGCGGCCTGGAGGAGGCGTTTGTCGGGGATGGAGTCCCAGAGGGCGAGGGCGAGTCGGGAGGCGACGGTGTAGTCGTCGGGTTTGTCGGAGTCGAGGAGGCCTGGGTAGAGGAAGTGGGGGGACTTCAGCGTGAAGAGGACGACGCGTTTGACGGCGAGTTCGGGGTTGGGGGCGGTTTTGAACTGGGAGGCGATGAATTGTTTTTGGGCGTCGTCGAGGGGGCGGCGGAAGGCCATCTCGGTGAAGGTTTCGGCGAAGGTTTGGAGTTTGGCAGGGCGGTCCGGGGCATCGGGCTTGGTGCGGGTGAGTTCGTCGAGGTTGGCGTCGACGTGCTCTGCGACGGTGATGGCGGCCTGGGTGGCGGCTTGATCCCATTCTTTGGAGATGCTGGAGCCACGTTCGTAACCGAGGCTGCGATCGTCGGCGGGAAAGGGGGTGCTGACGATCATGACTTTGGGCATGCGCTCGGGGGAGAGGTGGCGCTTGGGGATGATTTCCTCGACGCCGTGCGGGGGTTTCCAGAGGAGTTGCAGGGAGGCGGATTTTTCGCGGAATTTGAAGTGGTCGATGGCGAGGTAGTAGGCGCGGCCGCCGATGAGGTAGAGGGAGGCGCGTTCTTCACGGACGGTTTCGCCGGAGCTGACCCAGGCGTCGATGAGGGGTTTTTCGCGGTCGTTGACAGAGAGGCGGAAGCCGTTTTCGCTGCGGACGATGAATTCGTAAGTGCCGGTTTCGGGGGTGATGAGGCTGCCTTCGAAGCGGAGTTCAAATTCGTCGGGATCGAGTTTGTCTTTGACGGGGCTATCGGGGCCGAGGTGGAGGTCGAGGGTGTCGATGCGGCCATCGACTTTGACGGTTTTTTTGCGGGGGTCGGCGTTGCTTTTGAGTTTGGCGCGCTCTTCGGGTTTGAGGATTTCCGGGCTGCGGTAGAAGAACTGGAGGCCGCGTTCTTTGCCCCAGTCTTTGTCGCTGCCGTTGCGGAAGTGGCCAATGAGGTCGGCGACGCTGGTGCGGTATTGGGAGATGGTGAGGCGGGTGAGGTCGATGGTGATGGGATTGAGGCGGGCCTGGGCGGCGGGGGAGTAGAAGGCGTTGTAGATGTAGGCGGCGACTTGTTTGGCGTCTTCGCCGACACAGGAGCCGGGGTCCTCTTCGGGCATGGTGCGCTCGATTTTTTTGGTGAGGGCTTCGAGGGAGCGGTCGCCGGTAAGGGGTTCGTCGAATTTTCCGGGGACGCCTTCGCCAAGGTTGCCGTGGCAGCTGGCGCACTGGGATTTGTAGATGGTTGAGCCCGGGTGAGAGGTGTCGGCGCCGGAGGCGGCGGCGAGGGTGAGGAAGAGGGCGATGAGGAGGCGGGTGGGCATCAGTGACGATGGGGAAATTCAGGTCTTGTTACCAATACGTTTACAACCCGTGGCGGGGAGGTCTTTCGAGGGAATGATGGTGTGGGGTCTTGGGGAACAAAAAAGCCGTCCGGGGGAACCGGACGGCTTTAGAGAGAAGCGATCGACGTGAGCCGATAGCGCTCGTCGGTAGATTAGTAGCGGTAGTAGCCGCCGGGAGGTGGCTGGTTGTTGTAATAGCCAGGCTGCGGTGGGGGTTGATTGCGGTAGTAGTTTTGGGCGTTGCGCTGATCCTGGGCGTTGCCGATCACGCCGCCGCCGATGCCGCCTGCGGCTGCGCCGATGGCTGCGCCTTCAAGGCCGCGGCCGGATTGATTGCCGATGATGCCGCCGACAGCCGCGCCGCCGAGGGCGCCGAGGACGGCACCGGTTTGGGCGTTCGGGCCACTGGCACAGGATGCCAGGGAGGCACCGCACAAGAGGATGAGGATTTTGTTTTTCATGAGGATTGTATCTGGGCTTGGTGTGGTAGATCGAAAAACCGACACGTTGCTGGGACGATATACGCTAAAGAATGTTCAATTCGAAAGGACTTTTTAGCGGGGGATGCAAAATTGGGCATTAATGGGGAACGAGCCAGGTGGCGAGGGCGAGGAAGATGCCCATGCTGAAGACATCGGTAGCGGTGGTGAGGAAGATACTGGAGGCGGTGGCGGGATCGGTGCCGATGCGGCGTAGCAGGAGTGGAATGTAGGCACCGGCGACGCTGGAGACGATGCAACTGGTGATCATGGAGATGACGACGACGAGGCCGAGGATGAGCGCGTGGGGGTTGCCCTGCCAGTAGGCGTAGAGCCACATGCCGAGGCCGGCGGTAATGCCGACGAGGACGCCGTTCAGGAGGCCCAGGAGACCTTCTTTGACCACGAGGCGGCGTTCTTCGCCCTCACGCAGATCGCCGAGGGTGAGTCCGCGAAGGGCGACAGCGAGGGCCTGGGCGCCGGTGTTTCCAGACTGGCCGGCGAGGACGGGCAGGAAGGCGGCGAGGAGGACGATGCGATCGAGGGTGTGTTGGAAGAGGGTGACGACGGCGGCGGCGATGAAGCAGGTGAGGAGATTGACCTGAAGCCACGGGTGGCGAAAGCGGAGGCTGCGGAGGATGGGGGTGGAGAGGCGCTCTTCGTTTTTGACGCCGACCATGTTACCGGCCTGGGCGCTGATTTCGATGGCGCGGGCCTCGAAGAGGTTCTGGCCGCGGACGAGACCGAGGAGGCGACCTTCGGGATCGCAGACCGGGTAGACGGGGTAGTGTCGGTTTACTGTGGAACGCATCGCGGCGGTGAGTTCCAAATGGGGCTGAAGCGAGAAGACACTCTCTTTGTGAATGATTTCGCTGAGACGTTGTTCCGGGCGGGCGAGGAGGAGGTCGCGCATGACGAGGATGCCGAGGAGTCGGTTTTGATCGTCGGTGACATAACCGTAGGTGATGACGGCCTTTTGGGTGAGGCGGCGCAAACCCTCGACGGTCTCTGCGACGGTCATTTGGGGGCGGAAGACGCCGATTGGCGGTTCCATGAGCCAGCCGACGCTGTCTTCGGGGTAGGCTTGATTTCCCATCCATTGGCGGGCTTTTTCGACAGGGGCTGCGGCGAGGATCTCGCAGCGCTGTTTGTCGTCGATCTCCTTGAGGATTTGCTGAGCGACCATGGGGTTGAGGAGGTCGAGGGCGCTGACGGCGTTGGCTGGGGTGACTTTTTGCAGGACGTCTGCGGCTTCGTGAGGAGCGCGGGATTGAAGTAACCTGAGAAGTTCGGCGGAGTCAGTCTCATCGGGAGTCATGGGGACAGAATGAACCCGACTGGAATGGGACGCAACTGAGGGATGATGCATTCCCAGCTTGCCCTATGCGGGATTCTTGCTCATCTAGCGGGCCACATGAGTCGCACTTATTCAATCGCAGTTCTCGCCGGTGACGGCATTGGTCCCGAAGTCATGGCTGAAGCCATCAAGGTTCTGGAGGTCGTTGGCAGCAAGTCCGGGTTTGGGTTTGAATTCACTCGGCAATTGGTTGGCGGGGCGGCGATTGACGCCGTGGGGAAGGCGTTGCCAGCGGAGACGGTGGCGGTTTGCGAGAAAAGCGAAGCGATTTTGTTTGGATCGGTAGGCGGACCGAAGTGGGAGCATTTGCCGCCGAACGAGCAGCCTGAGCGGGGGGCGTTGCTGCCGATCCGGAAACATTTTGGGCTTTTTGCGAATTTGCGCCCTGGGATTTGTTATCCGGCGTTGACATCGTCTTCGCCGATCCGGGCGGATTTGGTGGAGGGCGGATTTGATGTGCTTTGTGTGCGCGAATTGACTGGAGGGCTGTATTTTGGCCAGCCGAAATCGCGGGAAGTGCTGCCGGATGGGGACATCCAGGTGATTGACACGATGGTTTACAAGAAGAGCGAGATTGAGCGGATTGGCCATGTGGCGTTTCAGGCCGCGCAGGGGCGGGGTAAGCATGTGACAAGTGTGGACAAGGCAAACGTGCTTACGAATTCGGTCTTGTGGCGGGAGACGATGATTGAGGTGGCGAAGCAGTATCCGGACGTGACGCTGGCGCATCTTTACGTGGACAATGCGGCGATGCAGTTGATCAAGGCTCCGAGGAGTTTCGATGTTTTGGTGACTGAGAACCTTTTTGGGGACATCTTGAGCGACGAGATGGCGATGATTACGGGCAGTCTGGGCATGCTGGCGAGCGCGAGTTTGGGCAAAGTGCGAGGGGATGGGCTGTATTTTGGGCTGTATGAGCCAAGCGGTGGCACGGCGCCGGATATTGCTGGTAAGGGGATTGCCAATCCGATTGCGCAAGTTTTGTCGGCGGCGCTGATGCTGAGGTTCTCCTTGGGGTTGGAGGCGGAAGCGGCGGGCATTGAAGCGGCGGTGCGTCAGGTGATCGGGGATGGGCTGAGGACGGGAGACATTTTCACGGGGGCACCCGGGACGACCCTGGTGAATACAGCCGAAATGGGTGCCGCGATCGTGTCGGCCCTGGTGTAACGCAAACTTAAGGGCTGATGCCATGCTAACTTGACGCATGAACAAGGCTCCTCTACTCTGATCCTCAATGACCGTCCCAGTTCTCTCCCGAATGATTGCCTTCTCGGCAGCCGCAGGTTACCTGCTAGCCGGGCCGTCGCCCGCTTACGCGCTTCTCGATTTTTTCAAGAAGCCTGAAAAGCAAGTGCCTGCCTCGGTAGGAGAGCGTCAGCAGCAGGAAGCTGAAGCGGCTGGACTGCTGGCTGAGGCGAGGGCGCAGCAGAGCCAAGGCAATGGCGGGCGGGCCAGCGGGATTTACGACTCGATCCTGAAGA
>JAIYDW010000104.1 GCA_027487315.1 Verrucomicrobiaceae bacterium
ACCATCCACAACCGAAGGCGAACAAAACGGATGCAGGCAACGGCTCGAAGGCTATCTGTCGTGTCAGCAACGTCTTGCGCTCGCCGTCGCCTGATCCGAGACGTTCGGCCAAGTAACAGAGTCGCTCGCTATGAGAACCAATTTCGCAGCACTTCTTCTCCTCCTGGTCGCATTGAATTGCTTTGGTCGAGCTGTTGCCGTCGTATCTATCGAGTGCCTCATGGAGCAGTCCGCATTAGCATTCGTTGGCAAGGTTACTTCGACCAAGCCATCTGGGATGACCACCGAGTTGACGTATCCGATTTGGAAGGATGTCGTTTTTGAGTGGCTTGTAGTGGAGGTTGAGGTCATTGAGCCCATCAAGGGAACGAAGTTGGGTCAGACTGTGAGGACATACATGCTTTCGACACGAGGCGACGGCCCGATGGTTAACCCACCCGGCATGGTGGACCCGAAGGTTGGGCAGCATCATTTGCTGTTTCTCCTACCGACTAAGATCGAGGGCACATTTGCCTCCATCACCGCCCCGTTCGATGACGACCAGTCCATCTTTCTCTTGGATCGGTCATTTTGGGAGTATGGGAACTACCGGGACGATCCAAAGCACTTCGACAAGTTTCCCGACTACCGAGCAAAATACGAGGCCATCTGGAGCCTTGTTGATGATAAGGGCAGCATCACCCCGGAGGGTGCCAAGGCACTGAGGGAGCGATTTAAGACTCAGATTGCTACGCCGGCGAAGAAGGATGCCATTGTTCACCTTCAGTGGAAGAAGCAGACTTCCAAGGATGGTTGGGACTCCAACGTCCCCGCTGACTCAAAAGCTCCAGCAAAGGCGCAAGGCCCAGTAACGAAGCCATGATACCGGACGCCTCTCCACGTACGAGGCCGAACAAAACGGATGCAGGCAACGGCTCGAAGGCTATCCGTCGTGTCAGCAACGGCTTGCGCTCGCCGTCGCCTGATCCGAGACGTTGATACGGGGCGAGCGGCAGCGGGCTGCCGCAGTACGGGGTTGGGGGTTATTTGGGGGCGAAGGGGTCGTTTTGGGGGTCTTGGTGCCAGATGTGTTCGATTTGGTTGGCGGCGGTTTGGGCGGTGGGGAGGCCGTAGAGGCGGGCGACGATGTGGAGGGTCATGTCGATGCCGGCGGTGACGCCGGAGGAGGTGACGATGGTGCCGTCGTCGACCCAGCGGGCGTGGCGGACCCAGTTCACGTTGGGGCCGGGTTTGGTGGCCTGGGTCCAGTAGGCTTTGTTGGTGGTGGCGGGTCGGCCATCGAGGAGGCCGGTGGCGGCGAGGAGGGAGGCGCCGTTGCAGACGGACATGGTGAGTGGGGTGCTGGTGGTGGTCTTTTTCAACCAGGTGAGGGTGGCGGTGTCCTTCAAGAGTTTGCGGACGCCGAAGCCGCCGGGGACGAGGAGGAGATCGAGCGGTGGGGTGTCGGTGAGGGCGTGGTCGGCGATGAGGGTGATGCCCTGGGAGGAGGTGACGGGGCCTTTTTCCGGGGCGAGGGTGACGATCTTTACGCGGTCTTTGAGGTTGCCCCAGACTTCGAGGGGGCCGGTGGCGTCGAGGAGTTCGAAGCCGGGGAAGAGAAGGACGCCGAGGGTTTTTGGGGTGTCCTGGGCGGGGAGGGTGGTGGTGAGGAGTAGGAGGGTGAGGAGGAGGCGCATTCGATTTCGGATTGGGGATTGCGGATTTCGGATTGCCGAGGCCCGCCGGCCTCGCCCGGCGGGCAGCCTTTGGCTGGCTGTGTCGCTCCGCTCGGCTGCGGATTGGGAGACTGGCAGAAAGAAGGGGGGCAGAAAAAAGGGGAAGATGTTTTTTTGGAGTGCGCCTTTGGCGATTGGTGGGGGGTGACGGCTAGATGCCGTCACTCCTTGGGTGGTGGCCGAGGGGAGAGGGGGCGCCTCAACATAGAACTACAGGACGAGTGCGGGGGAGGCGGGGCTTTTTTGGAGTGAGGAGAACGCGGACAATGGGGGGACACGCTGAAGCGTGAACAACGTACGGGTTAGCGGGCGGTGAGGGTTTTTTGGGGGAGGGGGGTGTAGGTTTCGAAGTAGCCGATCATCATTTCGTCGAAGGTTTGCTGGCCCCAGCGGACGGTTTTGGTTGGGTCGGGGTTGGCGGGGTTGTTTGGGCTGTTGTCGAAGACGGCGGTGACTTTGACGGTGCTGCCTTTGGGGATGGTGAGTGGGGTTTTATGGTCGTAGCGGAGCTGCCAGTTGAAGTCGTAGCGGGGGATGTCGAGGAGGGTTTCGTTTTTGCCGTTGGGGTAGGTGACTTCGTATTTGAAGGCTTTGCCGCGGACGTGCATGTGGGCGACGTAGGCCATGATGTGGACGTCGATGGGGAGTTTTTTGGAAGCGGTTTCGATGTGGTTGGCGGCGCCGGGGGGGATGTTCAGTCTGTGCTGGGCGAGCATGAGGGTGTTGACGGCGTAGCGCGGGGGTTCTTTGGCGAAGATGAGGCCCATGCGGAGCTGGTCGGTGGTGGCGGTGCCGTTGGGGGTGTAGTGGATTTGGAAGCTGACGCGTGCACCGGCGGGGAGTTTGCGGGCGTAGCCGGGGGGATACATTTTGTGGGAGTTGCCGGGGACGTAGGCGGCCCAGTAGCCGTTGGTGCCTTCGTCGCGGTCGAGGATGCGGCCTTTGCCTTTTTCATGGACGTTGACGATGACGTGGTGGACGACGCTGCGGTCGGTGGGGAGGATTTCGTAGCCTTGGACCCATTTGTCTTCGGTGAGGGTGGTTTCGGCGACGACGAACTGGTAGGGCATGGTGCCTTCGGCTTTGATTTTGATGGGTTCGGGGAGTTGGACGATGTGGTCGGGCTGGCCGAGGGTCCATTCGTCGGCGAAGGTTCGGGGGAGGGGGGCATCTGTGGGGTTGCCAGCGGGGCGGTCGCTGGCGATCCAGGCGAGAAGGTCGGCTTTGTCCTGGGGGCTGAGGGAGCGGTCGTTGGCCCAGGGGGAGGTGTGTCC
>JAIYDW010000007.1 GCA_027487315.1 Verrucomicrobiaceae bacterium
AGGATGAGGCGAAGCAACTCGATGCCTGAGTAGCCGCTGGCTCCGATGACTGCTGCTTTGACGGGTGCGCTCATGAGACCTGTTTTGGGAAAAGGGGAAAGGGGCGAAGTATGGATGGAGGGGGGGGCGGGGTCAATGGGATTTGGGTGACAACGGAGGCGTCCGATTTACAGAGGCATCGGGAATGGCATAGGGCCGATCTGTATCCGGGAGTGGCTCATCAAGCTTAGCGATTCCCGGGCGCTACCAGGGAATGGATGCGACCGATGCGGACCGGATCGCTTTGAGCAACCAAGGCACTGCGCTTTGTAGCAGGATTGCTAGCTTAGCGCGCTGCGGCTGACCGTTGGGGCTTAGCTTTTTTGGTGGGAGCCGGAGGGGTGGTTTCGCCTTTGAGTTCGCGGAGTTCTTTTTCGACTTCGCCGAGGCGGCGGGAGGTCATGTCGAGTTTGCGAGCGATAAGGCGGGCGACGAATTCGTAGAGGGAGGCGTGGAAGGCGGGGTCTTCGTCGCGAGGGCGGATGTCCTGGAGGAATTTTTGATCGACGGCGAGGCAGACGGCGCGGGTGGAGGCGATGACAGAGGCGAGGCGTTTGTCTTGATTGACGAGGGCGAGCTCGCCGAAGACTTCGCCGATGCGGGAGATGGTGGCGACGGACTTGCCGGCCACGCGGACTTCGAGCTCGCCGCTGAGGAGGATGTAGAAGCGGGAGTCGATGGTGCCTTCCTTGATGATGACGTCTTCGGGGTCACATTGGAGGAGGCTGGAGGAGTTGAGGACGTCGTCGAGTTGCTCTTCGGTGAAGCTGCTGAGGAAGGGAACGGTGCGGAGAGAGGCGGACACGTCGCCATCGTCATGGATGTAGGCGAATTCTTTCATGAATTAATGAGGTGACGATGCCAGAAAGTGAAGGGGATGGACAGTCAAAACCTAGAGAGGATGAAAATTTGGATGAGTGAAGGAATCAGGATGCAGGAGGTCTGGGGGCGAGCGGGGGGCGAGGTGCGTTGGCGGCGTCGTAGGCAGGCCAGAAGGCGGAGGAGGGGACGAGGTCTTTTTGTTCTTCGTCAAAGCGGGTGCCGATTTCCTGGAGGGAGAGGGAGCGGGCGACGTCCATGCCTTTGGTGATGTTGGTCGGGGTGAAGACGAGGCGGGTGAGTTTCATGCCTTTGAGAGGTGAGAGGTCGGTGACTGGGGTTTCACCGATGTGGAGGCGCTGGAGGGCGGTGCCGGAGAGGGGCGAGAGGTCTTTCACTTTGGTTTTGTGAAGGGTCAGGCTGACGAGTGGCGGATTGGAAAGGGCGCTGATGTTTTCGACGGGGCAGCCGGTCAGCCAGAGCATGCGAAGTTCTTTGCAGGTGGCGAGGGCGCTGATGTCGGCGACGTTGGAGTTGATGACGTTGAGCTCCAGGAGGGGAGCGTTTTCGAGGGCGGAGAGATCGCGAGCCGGGGTGCGGCTGAGGTAGAGTTTTTCCAGGGGCATGCCACGGAGGGCGGAGAGGTCGGTGGCGACGGTGTCTTCGAGGTAGAGTTCGACGATGGGTTTGCCACGGAGGGGGCCGAGGTCGGTGATGGGGGTTTCGCTGAGGTCGAGGGCGAGGGGGGATAATTTTTCGACGAACCGGAGGTTTTCGACTTTGGTGGCGCGGAGGATGAGAGCGATGGGATTGCCTTCGCGGATTTCGAATTGGCCGTCGCCGGTGTAGGCGGGGTTGTGGTATTTGATCTCCGCGTGAAGCATCTCATCCGTCCAGTAGACCCGTTTGGGGGCGGCTGGAGCGGAGGGGGTTGACGCGGCAGCGGGTGCCACGGGGGCGGCCTGCATGGGGGGCGGGGGTGATTTGGCGGGTGGTTCAGGGGGTTCACCGCAAGCGGCAAGGGCGAGCAGAGCCAGGGAGGTGCCGAAGGCGCGGTGGTGAGCGGATGTCATGCGTCTCGGAATGCCGGAGAACCTTGGAAGATGCAAGTTAAAACGGTGCGGCGATTTTGGCAGAGGATCTCGCTTGACGGGTGTGGTGATCCGATAGCCGATGAGAACCGTGGTGCCTACTCTTTGGCGGAGGCGGGGCGGCACCAGATGAGGCGGAGGGCGTCGAGGCGGAGTTGGGGGGTGGCGAGGGCGTCTTTGAGGGCTTGCTGGTGGGCTTCGAGACTGGTGACTTCTTCTTCGCGGATGGTGTCGTTGAATTGGCGGAGGTCGCGGAGGCGGGCGAGTTCGTCGGCGAGTTGGGTCGCCATTGCGGTGGTGGCGGCTTCGGCGAGTTCTTTGGAGCGCTTGCTGGCGATTTCCTCAGCGCGGCGGAGCATTTTTGGGACGATCTTGTTCTTGATGGAAGGTTGATCGAGGAGACGCTCGGGGCGGCCACGGACGAGGGGGGCGTCGTGGAGTTCGGTTTTGTCAGTGACGTTTTTGAAGGCGTGATTGACGATGACGCGGATGGGGGTGGCGGGCAGGAAGCGGTCGACGTGGAGGGTGGCGGGGGCGGCGCATTCGGCGACGTAGAGGCATTCGACGAGGAGGCCATCGGCTTCGGCACCACGCCAGATGGCGAAGGTGGAGTTGCCTTGTTCGCTGCCGAGGAGGAGGTCGAGGGCGCCACGGACAAGGGGGTGGTCGGGTGTGAGGAAGGCGAGTTGCTCACGCGATAGGGCTCGGGTGCGGTCGAAGGTGACGGCGAGACCTTCTTCAGGGAGGGAGGGGAAGGCGTCGGTGATGAGCTCGCCGCGATGTAGGAAGTAGTCGCGATCGGACAGTTCTTCGACATGGAGTCCGAAGAAGTCGAGCACCTCGATGAAGAAGGTTTCGAAGTCGCGGTCTCTGTCGGCGGAGCGGAGGTGGTCGAGGAGTTCGTGGACTTTGGGTGAGGGACGGGAGCTGAGTTCGAGGAGGCGGTCCTGGCCCCGGGCGAGGCGGGACTGGAGTTTCTCGTGCGCGGTGGCGGTTTTTTTGATGAGGGCGGTTAGTGTTTTTTTGGTGAAGCCGTCAGTGAGGGCGGTGACTTCGGTGGCGAAGGCGGCTTGGATTTCGGCGGCGCCGTGGACGGTGGCTTCGAAGGCATTGAGGCCCTGGTGATACCAGAGAGCGAGGGCTTCGGTGCGGCTGGCGGGAAGGTGGGGGACGTGGATGTGGATGGTGGAGGTCTGGCCGATGCGGTCCAGGCGGCCGATGCGTTGCTCGAGGAGTTCGACGTTGTCGGGGAGGTCGAGTAGGACGAGGTGGTGGGCGAACTGGAAGTTGCGGCCTTCGCTGCCGATTTCGGAGCAGATTAGTACGCGGACGCCTTCGGGGTCGGCGAAGGAGGCGGCGTGGCGGTCACGCTGCAGGAGGGTGAGGCCTTCGTGGAAGAGTTCGCAGTGGACGTTGATCTCTTGTTGGATGCGGTCGCGAATCTGGGAGGCCAATTCGGCGCTGTGGCAGATGGCGAGGACTTTTTCGGTGTCGCCGAGGTCGCGCAGGAGGCTGGTGAGCCAGATGGCGAGGGGTTTGAGAGGGTCTTCGGAGGAGAGGAGTTTTTTGTCGAGCGGGGCGAGATGGAGTTTGCGCTCGGGGAAGCCGGTGAGGACGCGGCGTGTGTTGCGGAACATGACGCGACCGGTGCCGAATTCGTCGATGAGGTCAGAGACGAGGGTGTCGCGAGCGGATTCGTCACCGGACTTGAGGGCCTCGAAGTGGCGCTGGACGCGTTCGGATTTTTTAGCGAAGAGTTTTTTGTCGGCGGGGCTGAGTTTGCCGGTGGTCATGACGCGGTCGATGGCCTGGGCGACTTCTTCGTAGTGAGCGGTTTCTTCGACGAAATGGGGGAGGTCGGAGTAGCGGTCGGGGTCGAGGAGGCGGAGGCGGGCGAAGTGGCCGTCGGCGCCGAGTTGTTGGGGGGTGGCGGAGAGGAGGAGGAGGCCTTCGATTTTGGAGGCGAGTTGGTCAACGATCTGGTATTCGGCGCTGGGTTGGTCGGGGTGCCATTCGAGGTGATGGGCTTCGTCAACGATGAGGAGGTCCCAGCCGGCTTCGAGGACCTGGGCGGCGCGGGTTTCGGAGGCGGTGAGCAGGGAGAGGCTGGTGAGGACGAGTTGGGAATCGAGGAAGGGGTTGACGCCTTCGTCGTTGTTTTCGATGGACTCGCAGCGGTCCTCATCGAAAAGGCTGAAGAGGAGATTGAAGCGGCGGAAGAGTTCGACGAACCACTGATGGAGGAGGGCGTCTGGGACGAGGATGAGGACGCGGGAGGCGCGGCCGGTGAGTTGAAGTCGGTGGAGGATGAGGCAGGCCTCGATGGTTTTGCCGAGGCCGACTTCGTCTGCGAGCAGGACGCGAGGGAGGAGGCGACCGGTGACTTCACTGGCGATGGCCATTTGATGAGGGATCAGGTCGACGCGGCCACCTTGGAAGCCTCGGGCGGGGGAGCGACGGAGGGCGCAGCGGCGTTCGAGGGCGCGGAGGCGGAGTTCGTAGGTGCGGGGGTCGTCGACTTGACCGGCGAAGAGGCGGTCTTGCGGTTTGCTGAAGCTGATGGTGTCGGAGAGCTGGGCTTCGTGGACTTCACCGTCGTCGGTTTGGTAGATGACGAGGCCGTCTTTTTCCGTGATGGCGGAGACGGTGTGCTGGAGGTTATCGTGGGTTTTGATGGAGTCGCCGACTTGGAAGCGGACGCGGCGGAGGGGGGCGGCCTGGAGGGCGTATTGGCGGTGCTCATTGGCAGCGGGGAAGAAGATCTCGAGCCGGCCGAAGCCGGTTTTGAGGACCACGCCGAGTCCGAGTTCTGGTTCTGTGTCACTGACCCATCGTTGCCCTGCTGCCGGAGTGTCCATTAAGTGATCGCGAAAAGGTGGTTGGGGGTAAAAGTTCGGAGGTTAAAAGTGGGCGGTCAAGCTAAGGAGGGATGGCGCGGGTGCAAAAGGTTTGTGGAAAGGAATGAAGGGGGAGGGAGGAGGAAAGCGGCGTGAGAGGCTGAGAGGGCGGACTTTGTGAAATTTTTCACAAATTCGGGTTGCCCATCGTAATGGGTCTCGGATAGTCAAACGAAGCTTCGAAATCATGTCCAGTACTGCCGCCCCTACCGCGCCCCCGCCTGTTGATCTGGTCAATGTTCAAATTGACGGGGAATGGCATCAGTTTCCGAAGGGAACGAGAATGATTGAGGCGTGTCGGCAGGTGGGCAAGCTGGTGCCGCATTACTGCTATCATCCGAAGCTGACCTCGCCGGGGAATTGTCGGATGTGTTTGGTGGAGATGGGGATGCCGCCGCGGCCCGCGCCGGGGCAGGAGGTGCAGAAGGATGAGAATGGGAGGCAACCGATTGCGTGGATGCCGAGGGCGGTGATTGCGTGTGCGAACACGGTGGCGGATAACATGGGGATCCGGACGGACTCGATTTTGACTCAGGAGTGCCGGAAGGGCGTGATGGAGTTTTTGCTGATCAATCACCCGCTGGACTGTCCGATTTGCGATCAGGCGGGTGAGTGTCGTTTGCAGGAGTTCAGTGTGGAGCATGGCAAGGGTGAGAGCCGGTTCCGTGAGAACAAGGTCAAGAAGCCGAAGAATGTGGACATCGGGCCGCGGGTGCGGTTGGACGATGAGCGGTGCATCATGTGCAGCCGTTGCATTCGGTTCACGGCGGAGGTGGCGGATGATCCGGTGCTCGGGTTCACGGAGCGCGGGAGTCACACGACGCTGGCGGTGCATCCAGGGAAGGAATTGGCGAACAATTACTCGCTCAACACGGTGGACATTTGTCCGGTGGGAGCTTTGACCTCGACGGATTTCCGGTTCCAAATGCGGGTGTGGTTCATGTCCGAGACGAACACGATCTGTACGAAGTGCGGTCGGGGTTGCAACATGGAGATTGGGGCGCGCGGGGATACGATTTACCGGCAGACGCCGCGGGACAATGATGCGGTGAATTCATCGTGGATGTGTGACCAGGGGCGTTTGGATTTTCACTTTGTGAACAGCGAGTTCCGGTTGACGGATCCGATGGTGAAGGCGGCGAGCGGGACGCATGAGGTGACGACGTGGAAGAATGCGATGGGAGCGGCGGCGCGGTCGCTGGAAGGGTTGAAGGGAGATGAGGTGGCGATTGTGGCTTCGGCGCGGTTCACGAATGAGGAGCTGTTTTTTGTGAAGCGATTGGCGGAGACGCTGGGGACGACGCTGGTGGATGTGGTGGCGCGGACGGGTGGCGGTGACAACTACTTGCGGGCGGATGATCAGAATCCGAACAGCAACGGGGTGCGGACGATTTTGGGCGTGGAGCCGGGTTCGAAGCTGGAGAGCATTCGGGCCGGGGTGGCGAGCGGGAGTGTGAAGGGGGTGATTGCTTTGGGTGAGAACCTTATCAAGGCGGGGTTTGAGAAAGCGGGGCTGGAGGCTCTGAAGGCTTTGGTTTCGGTGCACATTTTGGCGAACGCGACGGCGGAGGTTTCCGGGGTGGTGCTGCCTGGGAGTTCGTATGCCGAGAAGCGTGGGAGCATGATCAATGTGACGGGTCGGTTGCAGCGGTTGAACAAGGCAGTGAAGAGCCCGGGGAATGCGCGGGACACGTGGGAGATTTTGCGGGATCTTGTTTCGGCGATTGGTGGCGGCAATGGGCTGCACACGATTGAGGATGTGTTCAAGCAGTTGGCGGCGACGGTGCCGGTGTTTGAAGGGTTGACGTTGAGCCGGATCGGAGACCTGGGGGTTCAGGTGCTGGAGACGACGGAGACGGTGCCTTTGCTGGAGCGCGAGAAGGAGCGCAAGGCTAAGGGGTTGATTGTGGGCTAACAACGTCGAACGCTGAACGTCGAACTTTGAACGTTGAAAGGTGGGGCCGCCTGAAGGCGGGACTACAGAACGGGGAGGGTTATTCGAGTTCTAGGATTTCGGTGGCGATTTCTTGCCAGAGTTCTTCGATTTCGGCGATTTTGACGGCGGATTTGCCGGCTTTGGCGAACCAGTAGTGGGCGTTGCCGACGTCGCCTTCGATGAGGTGGAGGAGGGCGTGGATCCAGGAGCCGTGTTTGGTGTGGATGTCCTGGGCGATGTTGTGGGACTGCTCCCAGTTGCCTTTTTTGGCGTGCCAGAGAGCCTGGGCCTCGGGGCTGAGACCGGTGGGCAGGGTGGGGGCGGCGGCGAGTTCGGCTGGGGTCATGGGGTCAATCCTCAGGGAGAGGTTTGCCTTTGGTTTCAGGAGCGAAGGGCAGGACGATGATGCCGATGATGAAGATGACGCACATGGTCATGGCGGCGTAGCGCAGGGGGAGGGCGGGGTCCTGGGCGGCGTAGCTGCCGTAGACGCCGGAGGTGAGGGTGGCGGAGAAGAAGCTGCCGCCTGCTGCGGCGAAGCGACCGAGGTTGTAGCAGAAGCTGGTGCCGGTGCTGCGCAGTTTGTTGGGGAAGAGTTCGGGGAGGTAGATGGCGAAGCCGGCGAAGACGCTGAGTTGGGCCATGCCCATGAGGGGCATCATCCAGTAGGCGTCCATAGGGGAACTCATTTTCCAGTAGACGAGGAAGGTGGTGATGAGGGCGGCGGAGAAGCCGATGAAGAAGGCGAGGCGGCGGCCGAGTTTGGCGATGTTGGTGAAGAGGGTCATGCCAACAGCAGCGCCGAGCATGTTCAGGATGTAGGCGTAGGAGATGGCGTCGTTGACCTTGCCAGCGATTTTGTCGGGGGCGGTGCCGGCTTTTTCATAGAACTGTTTGAAGACCACTTTTTGGAGATCGACGGCGTATTCGCCGATGGCCCAGAGGCCGACGACGCCGGTGCTGGCGATGATGGCACCGACGATGAGGTTTTTGCGCCAGCGGGCGTTGGCGAGCAGACCGGCGTAGGGGGCGAAGATGTTGCCTTTGGGGATCTGGCCGGAGTCTTTGAGGCGCTGCCAGGATTCGGGTTCCTTGAGGTAGCCGCGGGTGAAAATGATCATGAAGGCTGGGGCGGCGCCGATGAGGAACATCCAGCGCCAACCGGAGCCGGCGGCGATGGTTTGGTTGGCCTCGAGGGAATCGATGCCCATTTTGGCGAGGCCAGCGGTGATGTTGCCGATGGTGGAGAGGATTTGGAGGAGGCCGAGGCACTGGGTGCGGGCGCCGTTGGGAACGGTTTCGGCGATGAGGGCGACAGCGAGGCCGAAGACGCCACCGACGCCGACGCCGGTGAGGAAGCGGAAGATAGTGAAGTCGAGCTGGGTTTGGCTGAAGTAACTGAGGCCGGTGAAGGCGGAATAGATCAAAATCGTGAGGGTGAGCATTCGGGAGCGGCCGAATTTGTCACCGAGGGCGCCGAAGATGAGGCCGCCGATGCCCCAGCCGACGAGGAAGCAGGCGGTGACGACTTTGCCGAAGGATTGCAGTTCGGGGCTGGTGGGGGGGAGCTTCATGAGCTCGACGAGGGCGGGGACGCGGGCGAGCGAGAAGAGGCGCTGGTCGAGGCAGTCGAAGAACCAGGCGGCGGAGGCGACGATGAGGACGAACCAGTGGTAGCCGGTGAGTTGTTTGTACCAAACGGTGTTGTCTGGAAGGGAGGAGGCGGGATGACTCATGGGGCGCTAGGTTGAAACAAGGTGAGGGAGATGACAATGGTGAAGTTGAGGGTCTTTGGCTATGGATTGAGAGAGGCGAGGAGGGCTTGGCGCATGACTTCGAGGGGGGCGGGGCGGTTGAACCAGTGTTCGAAGGAGAGGGCGCCCTGGTGGAGGAGGAGGGTGAGGCCGTCGGCGGTTTGGGCCTGGGCGAGTTGGGCATCGGCGATCAGCGGGGTGGGGGTGCCGTTGGCGCGGTAGACCATGTCGAGGACGAGGTGTTGGGGGGTGAGGGATTGCGGGGGGATGAGGGGGGCGTCTTCGGCTTTCATGCCGAGGGAGGTGGCGTTGACGATGAGGTCGATGTGGGGGAGTTCCTTGAGGAGATGAGCGGGGTCCCAGGGGAGGATGGTGACGGGGGTGGTGCTTGAGAGGGTGGTGAGTTCCTGGGCGAGGTGGGTGGCTTTTTCGGGGGTGCGGTTGGCGAGGACAAGGCGCTGGCAGCCATCGAGGGCGCACTGGACGGCGACGGCGCGTCCGGCTCCACCGCCGGCACCTAGGATGAGGATGCGGAGGTCGCGAAGGTTGGTTTTGAAGGCTTCCTGGACACTGCAGATGAAGCCGGGGCCGTCGGTGTTGTAGCCGTGGAGTTTGCCATCGCGGATGGCGAGGGTGTTGATGGCGCCGAGGCGCTGGGCGGCGGGGTCGAGGTGGTCGACGGCGTCGAGGGCTTCGAACTTGTGGGGGATGGTGATGTTGACGCCGAGGAAGTCGGCTTTTTGGAAGAGGGTGAAGGCGTGTTTGACCTGGCCGACGGGGACTTGGACGCGGATGTAGGAGGCGGGGATGTCACAGGCCGCGAGGGCGGGGTTGTGCATCTGGGGGGAGCGGGAGTGGGCGATGGGGTCGCCGATGACGGCGAGTCGTGCGGGGGGGGTGAAGAGGGACTGGGTGGCGGGCCAGTTGGTGAGGTCGGGGAGGGTGATGAAGGGGGGCACGGGGGGAGTGATTAGTAGTCAGTAATCAGTATTGAGTATTGAGTATTGAGTAGTGAGTGGGAGATTATTGAAGGAGGGGGGTGGCGTCGATTAGGTGGAGTTGGCGGCCGGAGTTGTGGGGGGAGTCGATGCAGATGAGTTTGCCGCTGCGGGAGGAGCGGGGGTGGTTGTCGCAACGCCATTCGCCGGTGTAGAAGGCGGGGCTGTAGAAGTGGCCGAGGGGGAGGCGGCGGTCGGTGGGGATGTGGTAGAGGTAGGGGTTTTGGAGGCGCTTGGCGTCGGGGTAGGTGTCGTTGAGGACCCACTCGTAGTTGGTGTTGGGGAGATAGGTGTTGTGGCCGTTGACGGGCATTTTGTCTTTGCCGATGACTTGGACTTCTGTGGTCTTGTCTTTGAAGAGGTAGAAGCGTTCGCCGTGCGAGGGGTGGAAGGCGAAGGCGAAGACGTGGGCGCTGTCCTGCCAGACGAAGTGGGAGGTTTTGCCGAGGGGATCGAGGATGTAGGGATCGCTGCCGTCGGCGTTGATGGTGAAGAGGCGGGTGACGAAGCCTTTGTCGCCTTCGCCTTTCCAGCGGTGGAGGAAGATGAAGCGGGAGCCGTCCGGGGAGAAGAGGAGGTGATTGAACCAGTGTTTGGCGTTTTTGCTGAAGCCGTTGGGTGAGCCGGTGTAGGGGATGGCGGCGGCTTGGGCCATGGTGAAGATGAGTTGTTCTTCGCCGGTCTCGAGGTTGACGCGCCAGAGGCCGGAGTCGGCGGGGGC
>JAIYDW010000020.1 GCA_027487315.1 Verrucomicrobiaceae bacterium
CTCTGGCTGCCAGCTACGAACCCACCTGGTCCACCATCCCGCCGAAGCGCGTGATCCAGCACAGCGATCCAAACGGAGCAGCACTCGTGAAGGCCGTGGAAGCCTTACAGCCGGGCGACAAGCTCGAACTCGCCGCTGGCAACTACAGCGTCGAGCGCATGTGGGACATCGGAGTGAGCGGCACAGCAGAGGCACCGATCTGGATCGTCGCAGCCGAGGGAGCGCAGGTCGTCATCACGCGGCCTGACGACAAACAAAACGTGCTCAATTTCGGCCAGGGCGGCCCGGTGAAGTTCCTGTGCCTGCGTGGCATCGAGTTCACCGGTGGCAGTCACGGCCTGCGGCTCGGCCACTGCTCGGATGTGTGGATCGATCAATGCCACATTCATCACACAGGTCAGGTTTGCCTCAGTGCGAACAGCGCCGACACCCAGCGCCTCTTTTTGACCCGCAATCACATCCACCATGGCGGCGGTCACGCGGAAGGCATGTATCTCGGTGCCAACAACGGCGATCACATCATGAGCGAGAGCGTCATCGCGCTGAACCACATTCATGATTGTCGCGGCGATCAAGGCGATGGCATCGAGGTGAAGCAAGGCTCCTGGGGCAATCTCATCGCCGAGAACCATGTGCATGACACGCAGTATCCCTGCATCACCGTGTATGGCACCGCTGGGAAGCCCGTGAACATCATCGAGCGCAACCTCTGCTACAACAGCGGCGACAACGTGATGCAGGTGCAGGGCGAGGCCATTGTGCGCAACAACGTCCTCATCAACGGCGCGGGCGCAGGCTTTGCCAGCACCGATCATCAGGGCAAGACGCTGAACCTCCAAGTCATCCACAACACCATCCTGAACACTGCCCACGCCTTTCGCGGCGGCTCTTGGAATGGCCGCGAAGGCATGATCCTCGCCAACAACATTCTTTACTCTCGCGATGCCAACGCCCTCCACTACGCCAACGGCAACGCAGGCGTTCTCAGCGTTGGCAACGTCGTCTTCGGCGATGGTCCCAAAGACGGCTGCGTCAAAGGTCGCGGCTTCGAGGACTTCCCCGGCGTCACCCTCGATGGCAGCAAGCACGACGCCACACCCGCCGCCGATGCTCGTTTTGAAAGTGCCGATGCGAAATACCTCCTACCGACCGACTTCCACGGCAAACCGCGCACCAAGAATGTCAGCGGAGCCATCGCCCCTTGAGCCATGCACAAAGCTAAAGCTCTCCTCAGCGCATTCGGGTTATGCGTCACGACATCAGTCATCGCCGACGAGTTGCCCGCCTTTCCCGGCGCAGAAGGATTTGGTGCGAAGGCCAAAGGTGGGCGTGGCGGAGCGGTCTTGTTTGTCGAGAATCTCCATGATGCTGGTCCAGGCAGTCTGCGGGCAGCTTTGGAGTCAAAAGGGCCGCGCACGGTCATCTTCCGCACGAGTGGAACGATCGTGCTCAAGTCGGAGATCACCGTCCGAAATCCCTTTCTCACCCTCGCTGGTCAGACTGCTCCTGGAGGCGGCATTGCCATCAAGATCGACGGAAAATCCGACATCGGAGCGATCAACATCGAGACGCACGACGTCATCGTTCAACATCTGCGTATCCGACCTGGCCCTGCGATTAAAGGCAGCGTCAACGGCGATGCCCTTCAGATGCTGGAGAACGCCCACGATGTCATCATTGACCACTGCTCACTGAGTTGGAGCAGCGACGAAGTCATCAGTGGCTGGTATGACGCCCGCGACATCACGGTGCAGCACTGCATCATCTCCGAGGCGCTGCATGATTCAGTGCATCAAAAAGGCCCGCACGGCATGGGCATGCTCTTTGGCGACAAAAACAAGAGCATCACGATTCACCGCAATCTCCTGGCCCATAACAATCAGCGCAATCCACGGCTCAACCCAGAGGTCAAAGGCAGGTTCCAAGTGAACAACAACGTCATCTACAACTGGGGCCAGATCGCTGGCGAAATGACGGATGACGCGGAGATCAACTTGACCGGCAACCTTTACAAAAGCGGACCCTCATCGCGGCCCGAACGTGGCGTGGCGGTGGATGGCAAGGTGAAGATCTATCCCAAGGACAACCTCAGCCCGATCCGACTCGATGCCACCGAGCCTGAAGACGCCATCATCAAACCTTGGGAGGAGAAGATGGATCGTCGCAAGTTTGCCGTGAGCACCCCATTCAGTGCTCCATCGTTGACGATCCTATCCGCTACGGAAACCTACGAGGCCGTTCTCGCCAATGTCGGTGCCACGCGCCCCAAACTCGATTCGGTCGATCAACGCATCATGTCCGATGTAAAAAATGGCACGGGCAAGATCATCAACCATCCATCCGAAGTCGGCGGCTGGCCCAAGCTCGCCACTGGCAAGCCTCTCGCTGACAGGGACAACGACGGCATGCCCGATGCCTGGGAGAAAGCGCAGGGATTGACTCCTGATGATGCTAGCGACCGTCAGGCTACAGGGAAATCCGGCTACACTCGCTTGGAGGAATACCTGCACAGCATCGACTAACGTCTCAACGAACCACCACCATGAAAACGACAGCCCTGCTCCTCCTCGCCTGCACCGTGAGTGTGCTCGCCCAGCAACCGCAGCTCAAAACCGGCCCGAATGCCGATCTCGGCGGCGCTTTGCTCATGCCGGCGAATGACGAATGGAATCGCGATGTCTCCAAAGACGAGGTCGATCCGCTGAGTGATGCGATCATCGCGTCCATCGGCGCGGAGACGGGGCTGCATGAGGACTTTGGTGTGGTGTGGAAGGGGCAGCCGGGCGGGATTCCGTATTACGTCGTGAGCGGCGATCAGCCGGAGGTGCCCATCGCTTTTGAATACGCGGATGAGAGCGATCCGGGGCCGTATCCCATTCCGCCGGATGCCCACATCGAAGGTGGCCCGCAGGCGGAAGGCGACCGGCATGTGCTGGTGCTCGATAAGGACAACTGGAAGCTCTACGAGCTGTTTCACAGCTTCCCGCTCGATGGCGGCAAATCATGGAAGGCGAGTAGCGGTGCCGTTTTCGATCTGAAGAACCCGAAACCGCGTCCCGCAGGCTGGACCAGCGCCGATGCGGCGGGTTTGCCAATCTTACCCGGACTCGCCCGCTACGATGAAATCTGCGGCACGAAGAAGCTCACGCATGCGCTGCGCTTCACCGTGAAAAAGAGCCGCCGTGCCTATGTCTCGCCCGCCACGCACTTCGCCAGTCCGCACAAAGATGAAAACCTGCCGCCGATGGGCATGCGTGTGCGTTTGAAGGCCAGCTTTGACACCTCCAAGTTCACCGGCGCGGCCAAAGTGATCCTCGAAGGCCTCAAGACGCACGGCATGATCCTCGCCGACAACGGCGGCGATTGGTTCATCAGCGGCGCACCCGATGATCGCTGGAATCACGAGGAACTCCTGCCCATCCGCAAGGTGAAGGGCAAGGACCTCGAAGTTGTGAAAATGGGGCCGATGACGACACGGTAATTCGTTGAGGTTGGCAGGAACATTCAGGGGCAGGAAAATTTTTCCAAGCCCTGCTAGCCCCAATTTTCTTGCCCTTAAATTTTCCTGCAAAAAACAACGCGATGTTCTTCGATGCTGCTCAGATGCCTGCATCGTCACCATACGCAGCTTGAAATGTTTGGGTGTCTGGATTCGCCTATGGGTGCATGAAAACCACCCTCCTTCTCCTCTCCCTTTTCTCCCTGCTGGCTCCTTCTTTGAGGGCGGATGATGACACACCGGTGCCTCCAGAGGTGCAGAAGCTGGTGGAGACGATGGTGGCGGCTCTCAAGGCCAGTGATAACACGGCTCTTCAGGCTTGCTGGCATTCACCCGAGGTGCTGGGCAAGGTGAAGGCCGCTCATGCAACCGCGGAAGCCTCCACCTCAACGACCGAAGTCGATGCGGCGAAGGAGAAGGAAAAGGAGATCAAAAAGCAGACGAGGAATCTGCAGGTCACCGTGGCGCGTGCCGGGCTGGTGCGTGCGTTGATGAGCAAGTATTTCGGCGAACTGGGGCAGCTCACGCTGACGAGCGTGGAGGTCAGCGAGGACGAAGACGCCTCGCCCGACACGCCGCGCTTTGATGGCATCGAGATTCGCCTGCGCACGGCCGATGGCACCAACCTGAAGCTCGAAATCGATTCCGCCATTCGTGTCGAAGGCGTGTGGAAGTTCCAAGGCCGCCTGGAGGATGATTTCACCATCGAGCTGCCGGATGTGGAGTGAGCCCTGCGCTCAGGGTGAAGGGGCGACGCGGAGGCGGATGAAGCGACGGGGCGGGGTGGCGGTGGTCACTTCGATGCTGTCTTGGACGGTGACGAGGTCGCCGACGGTGCCGGGGTTGGTGACGATGGGCTGCCAGGAGTCGGGGGCGAGGGTGGTGGAGGCTTCGACGATGTAGGTGAGGTCGGCGCGGGCTCGGCGGAAGGTGAGCTGCAATTTCAGATTGGAGATTTGAGATTCCAGATTCGGACGCGATGCCGCCGAAGCGGGCGTGGTGCCGAGGGCGTATTCGAGGAGGTTGCCCGTGCC
Organism: Verrucomicrobiaceae bacterium; assembly: GCA_027487315.1. GTDB lineage: Bacteria > Verrucomicrobiota > Verrucomicrobiia > Verrucomicrobiales > Verrucomicrobiaceae > JAGRPD01. Next base: position 4,534 of record JAIYDW010000020.1, read on the forward strand.
GTCGGCATCGGGATCGGCGTCATCGGCGGCGGGGCCGGTGTTGGCGAGACTGCCGAACTGGGCGTGACGCCAGAGTTCGAGCGGCGTGGCGAGCACGAGGTCGATGTCGCCGCCGGAGCCGGCGGTGTAGTCGAGATACCAGGTGCGTCCGGCGAGGGTGAAGGGCTGGCCGTGGGGACGGCTGGCGAAGGTGCCGATGACCGCGGCGGAGGGCTGGCCGGTGTTGCGGAAAAGGCGGAATCGGGTGCCTGCGGGCAGGTCGGGCGCGGCGATGAGGTCGAGCGTGCCGCCGAGGGTGATCGTGGAGCTGGAACCGGTGAGGGTGATCTGGTCAAAGGAAGTCGCGGAGTCGAGTCGGAGCCGCAGGGTGGCTCCGGCGGGGAGCGTGTAGTGGCCGCTGAGGCTGGCCTGAGTGGGCGTGGTGTCGGGCGCATCGGTGGCACCGCTGGCGAGGGTGATGTCGCCACTGATGGTGCCGCCATGGATGAGGGTGGCTCCACTGGCGACGCTGACCGGGGCGGTGACGCTGCCGGTGAGGCGCAGCGTGCCTGCATTCACGGCGATGGGGCCGGTGAAGGTGTTCGTCCCGGCCAATGTCAGGGTGCCTGCGGTGGTTTTGGTGAGGCCCGCGCTGCCGTTGATGCTGGCGACGTTGCACAGCGTGCCGCTTTGGAAGTTCAGCGTGGTCAAAGCGGCGGCTCCGGTGCCGCCGAGGTCGTTTCCGCCGAGGTCGAGCGTGCCGCCGTTGAGGGTGAGGACGGCGGTTTTCGTGCCGGGACCGCCGGTGCTGCCAGAACGCAGGGGCGCGGTGAGGGTGAGGGTGCCGCCGGTGATTTCCAGCGTGGCATTCGACTGCCGTGTGCCGGTGGTCGGTGCGGTCAGCGTGGTGATGTCGCCGAGGGTGATGCCTGCGGCGGTGACGCTGCCCCCGGCGATGCTGAGCGTGGCGGTGACGCTGGCGGCTGCGGTGGTGACGGTGGAGCGGTTCTGCGCCACCAAAAGGCCACCGCGGAAGATGGCGGTGTCCGCTGCGGTGCTGCCCGCCGAACCCAGCACCATCTGGCCGACGTGCAGTTTTTGCGCGGCGGCGGGGGCTTGTTCCAAAATGACCTGCTGCTGCACATCGAGCGTGCCGCGATCCCAGCGGAAGGTGTCGTTCGTGAGCTGCGCGGGGCTGCTGCTGGCATTGCGGCGGCCGATGACGAGCTGGTCGAGCAGCAGGTCGGCGCTGTGACCACTGACATCGAAGGTGTTCACCAGCGTGCGGCCGGTGGTGGAGCTGTTGTCATTGATGAAAAGGCTGGCCCGGCTGCTGCCATCGGCCGCGCGGAGCCAGACCGAGCCGGTGCTCTGCCCGCTGACGAAATCGACGACGGCATCGCTGCGATTGTTGGCGGCTGGTTTCTGGCCGACATACACGTTCGTGGTGTTCAGCAGGTTCAAACCCGCCCCGAGCAGCAGCGTGTGCGTGCCGCCGCCATTGGCATCGCCGACAAAAAGGTTCGCTGCGGTGAGCGTGCTGGTTGGGGCCAGTCGCAGCGCCCCGGAGGCATTCGTCCAATACACGCCCAAGAACACATCGCCGGTGCTGCCGGTATCCACCGTGAGGCTGGAGAGACCGGTGAAGTCGGCGGTGCCGCCATGGCCCGAGCGACTGCCAGCGACGATGAAATCGCCGCCGACGGTGTTCACGACCAGCGAGCCGCCACCGGCGGTGTTCAGCGTGGTGGAGCCGCTGCCGGTGACGGTGGCTCCGTTCAGCCCGATGATGGCGGGGCCATTCACGGTGACGGTGCGCCCGGCGGCGATGGAGAGGGCGTTGATGCCGAGGCTGCGGACGTTGAGGCTGGAAAGCGTGGCGCTTTGCCCAAGCTGAAGCGTGGAACTGCTCACGCTGGCGGCGGCGGCTCCGAAGGTGAGGGTGTTCAGGCCGGGCGTGAGGCCGCTGAAGCTCACGGTGCCGCCGTCGAGGATGAGATCGCTGCCCCAGGTCGTGTCGCCAGCGATGCTGAGCGTGGAGGCGCCGGTTTTCGTCAGGCTGCCGAGGCCCGCGAGACCGCGCAGCAGGCTGATGGGCTGCTGGGCGTTCACGCTGACGGCCTGCCCATTCACGACGACGGCGCTGTCGATGACGAGCGGTTGATTGCCGGAGCCCGCGCCATTGTTCAGCGGCGTGGGGCCATTCAGCAGCAAGGTGCCGCCGCTGATCGTGGTGGCCGTGCCGGGCAGGCTTTGATGCAGGGCGGCGACGGCCACAGGACCGGTCAGGGTGACGGCATTGGCGCTGCCGGTTTGAAAATGCACCGTGTCCCCATGCCAGAAGGTGCCCAGCGCGGTGCTGCCATCGGCGAGCGGGCTCCAGTTTGCCGCGAGTCCGGCATCCCAGGCACCCGCGCCGCTTTGCAAACCTGCTGCCGCGCCACGATCCCAGTATTTGGTGGTGTTGGCGAGGCTTTCGGCCAGTTCGGCGCTGGTGCGGACCATGAGGCTGCCATCGGCAAAAAGGCCGCGTGTGTCCCAGGCGAGCCCGGCGGGCAAAACAGGCAGGTCGAAGCTGCTGAAGCTGCCTTGATAGGCCGTGGCGGTGAAGAGCACGAAGCGGTCGCCCGCCTGCAAGGCCGCGCCGTCATTCGTCACCCGCAGCGTGCCGCCGTAAGCCAGGCTGGTGGCTCCACTGATGGCTCGCGTGGTCGCAGGCGAAGTGCGGTCGATCCGGCTGAGCACGGTGGCGGTGCTGGCGAGCGTGACATTTCGCTCCAGTCGCAACGCCGCGCCCGTGGCGGAACCCGGCTGCACCGTGCCCTGGATGACCACGGGTGCCCTGACGATGCCGGAACCGGTCAAAGTGGCCTCCGGGCCGATGGTGAGCGTGCCTGCGGAGGTGAGCGTGCCAGCCATTTCCAAGGTGTCGAGGCTGATGCTGGTGGCACCGCTCCAGGTGTTCACGCCGTCGATCACCAGCAGGCCGGGGGCGAGCTTGGTGAAACCCGCGCCGCCATTGATGGAGGCCACATTTTTCAGCGTGCCGGCCATCATCGACACGGTCTGCAAAGGGGCACTGGTCGAGCCGATGGCATGGCCTCCAAGGTCGAGCACGCCGCCATCGAGGATGAGCCGTGCGGAGCCAGTGCTGGCGTAGTTTCCCGCCGCCAGGCCGCCGATGGGACCGCGTGAAATCGGTCCGCTGAGGGTCAGTGAGCCGCCGGTGACATTCAGCGTGCCGATGACGTAGCCCGGATTCGACGTGACGAGGGTGACGGGGCCGCAGCGCACGTTGCCGCCGGAGATGGTGACTTCCGCTTCGGCGTTGTTGCCATTGGTGGAACGAGCAATCTCCAGCCCGCCGGTGAGGAAGACGTCGCCGCCCGCGATTTCCATGAAGGCGAGGTTTTCCGAGGTGCCGGTCTCGCTGATGGCCACCCGCGTCATGCCATCCACCCGCAGCGTGCCGGTATCGAAGTAAAAGCTGCCGGAGCTGCGGGCCGAGCCGGTCTGGCTGCGGTGGGAGAGATTCATCTCCGTGAGCCAGAGATCGGCGGGCTGGCCGCGCAGGTCGAAGGTGACGGCGGTGCTCACGCTGGCGGCGCTGGCATTGCGATCCATGTCCAGCAGCGCAGGGCCGGTGCCGGCGGTGTTGCGGATGGTGAGCACGCCCGGCCCGCCGGGAGCCTGGAGCGTGGTGGACTCACCTCGCACGCCCGTGGCCGCGGTGGTGGCGCTGGAGAGCGCCACGATGTCGGCGCGGATCAGCATGTCCGCCAAAGCCGGCACGATGAGCGTGGACGGAGCCGCGCCGGTGTTGTTGTCGATGTCGCCGAGTAGGAACCGGGAGGCGATGATGGTGACCGGACCGCTGTCTGTCAGGTCCAGCGTGGAGGCCCGCCGCACGGCGAAGGTGGCGGCGGCATTGTCATAACGAAACGCGCCGCCGCCGGAGATGGCGAGGTGGCTGGCGGAGATGCCGTTATTCACCCCGCCCTGCGTGTGCGTGCCCGTGACGGTCAACGTGCGGCCCGGCGCGATGACGAGTTCGTTCCGCGCATTCGTGGTCTGCACGTTGATGGCCTGGGCGGTGGCATTTTCCGTGAACTCGAAGCGCCCGCCCGTGGTGGCCGCCACGGTGGTGCCGTAAGTGAGCGTGCGCAGGCCCGGCTGCGGCGCGGTGAAGCGCACCGTGCCACCTCCCACGAGGATGCCGCCGGTGTGCGGATTCGTCTGCGCCAGCGTGAGCGTGCCCGCGCCGATTTTGATTAGGTTCACCGTGCCGGAAAGCGTGGAGCCGAGCGTGAGAGCGCCGCTGACATCGAAGGTGGTGGCGGAGGAAAGCGTCAGGGCATTGCCGATGCTGCTGCTGGAGCTCGCAGCCACGGTGACACGCGGATTCGTTCCTGCCAAAGTGAGGCCGTCACCGCTGAGCGACACGTTTTGACCGAAAAAGCGCAGTTGATTCAGTGTGAAAGCGCCCCGGTCCTGCTGGCTGGTGATGGCGGCGCTTTGATTGTCGAAATCCACGATCGTCGAGGTGCCGGATGCGGGAATGCCACGAGCGGGCGGGAACCACGCAAGGCTGCTCCACGCGCCCGAGGTCTCCGCGATGTGGCTGGCGACATTCACCGCGATGCTGCGCGAGGCCGAGTTCGGCCCCTCGCCGACGAGGTTCGTGGCGGAGACGACATAATGATAGGTGACGCCATGCACGGAGGTGGTGTCTTCAAAGCTCGTGTCGGTGATGCCCGTGGCGATGGTGGTGAAAGGCCCCGTGCTCGTGCTGCCGCGCTTCACCGTGTAACTGGCGGCCCATGGCACGGCGGACCATGTCAGGCGGGCA
>JAIYDW010000210.1 GCA_027487315.1 Verrucomicrobiaceae bacterium
CGCCGTCATTGGCCCCACAAGGCTTCCCGCTTCTCGGGTGGCATCACCTTTTCGATGCAACCGCTGCGAACCGGAAAGCCTTGTGGAACCAAGCACGACGCCATCTTCATCCCTTTCCATTCCCGTTTCTAGGGTTAAGGGCGCGGGGAGGGAGCGGGGTCGAATGAATTGGAGGAGGCCAGTGAGAAGGGCGAGCATGAGACCTGAGGCGTAGAGGCCGAGGGCAGTGGCTTGGGGGTTTTGAGTTTGGAGGGCTTGGACGAGGCCGTTGCCCCAGCCTGGGAAATCGAGGGCGTATTCGACGGGGAGGGCGAGAATGAGGGCGGCGAAGAGGGAGGTTTCGAGGGAGCGATGCCAGCGTGGCCAGAGGAGCGGGAGGAGGTGGTGGTCGAGTATTTGAGAGGGGCTTAGCCCGCGTGCCCGGAGGCCTAGGATGAGCGGGGTGTTGGGCGCCGGGTTCAGGGTTTGAGCGATTTGAGAAAGGAGGCATCCCGTGAGAGGAATGGCGATGGCGAAAGTGGGAGCGAGGCCCGTCCAAAGTTGGCGTGCCAGGGATTCGGTGAGGTCTTCGCCGAGTTCATTCGGACGGGGTGGCATGAGGGTTTCAATGACACCCGCGCGGGAGCCAATCCACCAACCTGCCCAGGCTGAGATCAGGCCGAGAGCGGGGGTGGCGAAGAGCAGGCGACCGAGGTGGGCGAGGAGGCTGAGGGAGGAAGGCCACAACCAGCGGGTGAGAAAGAGAAGGCCTGATGAAGTGGCGAAGGCGAGCAGAAGTGCGGTGGTCAGAAGTGCGAGGGTGCGGGCGCAGGCGAGGAGCGTTAGATTGGGTGTGTCTGAGGGAGGGGAGAGGCCGAGGAGGAGTTTCGCCGCCTCGGTGATGGAACCACCGTGTAGGAGAAGGAAAAGCACCGCCATTCCGGCTCCGCCGAGGGCCAGGCGGAGGGGGAGCGCGTAGGGGCGGGCATGATGGGGAGGCGTGATCATGGTTTGGCGTTTGATCGAGCCGGAGGAGGGGTCAGGGCTTCGGCGGGCAAGCGCATCTGAACGGAAGGAGTGGGTGTGCCGAGGGTGGATGGGGCGGCGGGTTGGAGGACCCATTCGGCAAGCGAGAGACCGTCGGTGGTTCCTGGGGGAAGGGCAGCCCGGCGAATGGCGACGACTTGTTGATCGGTGAAAAGAGGCAGGAAAGGTTGAAGCTGGGCGATTTGGGCATCGAGGGGAATGGCGTGTTTAGAGACGGAGGCGGGATCGAACTCGGTGGCGAGGGTTTCGAGGAGGAGGTCGGTGTCGGTGTCGGAGAGGCAACTGAAGTTCAAGGCTTCAGGGTTGGTGGCGTGGGTGGAATGCCAGAAGGGGAGTTGGTCCCAACTCGGATCAAAATCTAGCCCGATGATGGCCGCGTCGAAGCGCCTGGAGAGAAGGTGTTGTTGGAGCAAATCGGACCAGGGCAGAGAAGTGATGTTTACGGTGAAACCGAGGGTGCGCCATTGATCGGCGAGGAGTCGGGCGAGTGTTTCGCGCTGGGGGTTGCCGGCGGTGGTGAGGAGTTCGATGGCGAGGGTGCTGCCGGGTTTTTTGCGGAACCCGGTGGTGGCGTCTTTGAGCCAACCGGCGGAATCGAGAATCGTGGAGGCTTGGAGGGGATCGTATTTGAGAGGTGGAGGGGGTTTGCTGAACCAGATGTTGGGCTGGAAAATGCCGTCATGCAGACTGCCTGCGCCGTGGAGGAGTTCGTTGATGAGAAGGGGGCGATCGGTGCCGAGGGCGAGAGCCTGGCGAATGCGTTGGTCTTTGAGGATTGGGGTGCGGAGGTTCCAAATGACGAGGAGACGGCCTTTAGGGGGAGAGGCGTGGAGGATGAGGGAAGATTCTTTTTTGAGGGCGGGTAAGCGCTCATTCGGGGGCCAGAAGAGGTCGATTCCGCCGGTGGCGAAGGCAGCATGGGTGGCGCGGGCGGAGGCGCCTGCTTGGAGGCGGATGCGACCGATACGGACGGAGGCGGTTGGGGCGGCGTCCAGGATGAGCGTGTTTTCGTTGCGGAGAGTGGGACGGAAGGGGCCTGTGCCCGGGGGGAAGCCTGGGTGGGTTTCGGCGCTGTGGGCTTCCAGCCAAGTTCCAGGGAGGATGGGGAGGTGGGTCCAAGCCGTGATGGCAGCGCCTTGGAAGCGACGGTAGATGACGCGGAGTTCATCTGGAGCGGGAGATTCGATGGAGTGGATGGCGTTGAGGGCATCCAGGCTGGCGACGGGGACACGATGGCGTAAAACGTGGGACACTGTGGAGGTGACGTCGGTTGCCGTCACTGGGGTTTGATCGGGCCATTGACGGTTGGGGGCGATGCGGAAGTGGAGAACCGGTTCGCGGAGGGCGGTAACTTTATCGAGGACTTGGATTTCAGGGAGGAGGTCGGGTTTGCTGAGGTAGTATTGGCGAAGCTCCTCGATCACATTTCCTGGAGTGCCACAGACGACGAGTTCGGTGATTTGGTCTGAGCGATCGAACCAGGCGCGGCGAATTTGTTGATGTTCGACGGCATTGGCCATGAAGTGGTCATGGTAGGAGCGAGACTGTTCCTTCAAGTGAATGCGAAGGAAGGTGACGGTCAGGGGTTCGAAGGTGGCGAGTTCGTTGAGCGTCTCGTCGGGGCCGGAGCCGGTTGGGGAACTGAAGCGAAGGGTGAGTTGGTTGGCCTCTGGGATGACTTCGTCGAGGGTCAGGGCAATCCAGCGATCGGCATTGAGGGAGCGGAGGTGATCGGCGGCTTTGGTGGCGATTTCATTGCTGGGGAACCAGAGAGTGATTTGCTGACTCCATTCCCAGTGGGAGGCGAGGGCGGGGGCGAGTTGGCCGGAGGCGTCGATCTTCAGTAGGGGTTCGTAGATGAGGTCGACGAGTTCTTTTTCGGTGGGTGAGGCGGGGAGGAAGGGGTTGAGTTCGGGGAGAGGGCCAGGGAGCATGGCGATCAAGTCACCGCCGCGGCGGGTGTGGGCGGCAGTGGCTTCGTGAGCGGCCCACCAAGCCACCCACCCGAGACAAAACGGAAAGGCGCAAAGGAGCAGGCGAAGAGGAGACATGCGGAACCGGGATAGCCGATGACCCAGAATAGGCTGGAGCGAGGCGGAATGCCAGTGCGGAGAGGATGGGGAAAGGACGGAGAGGGGGTCAGCAAAAAAGATGGTGAGCCTGATTTGACAAATGGGTGTATCAGGGTAGGATAGCTATCCCTTCAGGCGTTAGCGCCCAAAGGTGAAACGCACCCGTAGCTCAACGGATTAGAGCATCTGACTACGGATCAGAAGGTTTCAGGTTCGAATCCTGACGGGTGCGCCA
>JAIYDW010000160.1 GCA_027487315.1 Verrucomicrobiaceae bacterium
ATTCGCCATTCGCCATTCGCCATTCGCCATTCGCCATTCGCCATTCGCCATTCGCCATTCGCCATTCGCCATTCGCCATTCGCCATTCGCCAATCCGCATTCCGCATTCCGCAATCCCCATTCAACTCCCCCCCCGGCTCCGATGCTCACTCGGCCGCCACCCCACCCACTCCTTAAACGTGTTGGAAAACACAAACGGATTCTGATACCCCACCGCGTTCGCCACCGACTCCACCTTCAACTGCGTCGTCGAAAGCAACTCCGCCGCCTTCCGCATCCGCAGCCACGTCACATGATGCATCGGCGTCCGCCCCAGCGCCTTCCGGCATAGCCGCCTCAAGTGCTCCGCACTCACAAACGCCCGGCTCGCCAGCTCATCCAGCGTCCAGTCGTAACCCACTTCCGCCGCCACCTGCTCCCACACCCGCGCCAGCCGGTCATCCTGCTGCCACGGCTGCGCAAACCGATCCACATACCCCTGGATCAACTCCACCCAGTGAAACAACGCCGCCGGCACCCCCTTCCCCTCCGACTCCTCGATCAGCCCCTCGATCGCGCACCACAGCGCCTTCCCATCAAACGCCGCCATCTGCGGCGAACTCGCCCCCAGCACCACCCGCCGCCCCGGCTGCGGCTCATACCGCACCCAGCAGTACTTCCAGTCCTTCCCCGCCACCGCATGAAACGCATTCACCGCAAACGCCGGCAGCGTCACCGCCTGACCCGCCGCGCACGTCTTCCACTTCCCATCCACCAGCACCCGCCCCTCCCCCTCCAGACACGCCAAAAAATACAACCCGCTCTGCTGCATCCGCACCACCCGATGCGGCGCCCGCGCCACCATCACCCCCGTATGAGCGATCCGGTGCGCCTCCAGCGCCGGACAAATCGGCAACGCCTTCAACCACTTCCTCTCATCCCGTTCATTCGCCCGCACCGCACGCCAGTAACTCGGCTTCCCCGGAATGTGCGTTTCGGATAGCTGCTGGATGGAATCTTCCGCGTGCATCATCCCCAAGTCTCGCCAAGCTCGCACCACAGTTCAAGACCCATCCTTCCCACCATCATCAATCCTTAATCCACCCACCCTCATGCCCAACCCCTGGACCGGAATCGGAAACCCCTACACACGGCAAGAAGTTGTCGACCGCCTCAACGCCACCCTCGCCAAAGGTGAGCCCATCATCGCCGCAGGCGCAGGCACCGGCATCTCCGCCAAATTCATCGAAAAAGGCGGCGCCGACCTCATCATCATCTACAACTCCGGCCGCTTCCGCATGATGGGCCACGGCTCCACCGCAGGCATGATGGCCTACGGCGACGCCAACGCCATCGCCATGGACATCGGCGAATACGAAGTCCTCCCTGTCGTCCAGGAAATCCCCGTCATCTGCGGCGTCCACGCCACCGACCCCCGCCGCCGCATGTGGCACTGGCTCGGCAAAGTCAAAGAAATGGGCTTCTCCGGCGTCAACAACTTCCCCACCCACACCATCGTCGACGGCCACTTCCGCGGCGTCCTCGAAGAAACCGGCATGTCCGTCCAGAAAGAATTCGAAATGGTCGGCCTCGCCCGCCGCATGGACCTCTTCTCCATCGTCTATGTCGGCTCCCCTGAAGAAGCCATCGAAATGGCCAAGCAAGGGGCCGATGCCATCATCGCCCATGTCGGCACCACCGTCGGCGGCAGCATCGGCGTCACCAGCGCTGTCGTCTCCTGGGACCACACCGTCAAAGTCACCCAGGACATCATCGACGCCGCTAAGTCCATCAACCCAGGCGTCTTCACCCTCTGTCACGGCGGCCCCATCAACACCCCCAAAGACGTCGAACTCGTCCTCAGCAAAACCACTGCCGACGGCTTCGTCGGCGCCAGCTCCCTCGAGCGCATGGGCGTCGAAGACTCCCTCACCTCCCTCACCCGCGAGTTCAAAAAACTCCCCCTCCCCAATCGCTAAAACAAAGCACTCATCTTCAACCCCACCCAAAAGGCCCGGCCCCAAAAGCCGGGCCTTTTCATTTCCCCCAACTTCATCCTTCAAATCCCCAAAAATCCCCCCCAAACTCACCTCACCACTCTCTGCTCTCTGCTCTCTGCTCTCTGCTCTCTGCTCTCTGCTCCCTGCTCCCCACTCCCCACTCTCTACTCTCCACTCTCCGCCCTCCGCCTCCCCATGCCCCTCTCAAAGCTCCACCTTCTCCTCCTCATCCTCCTCCCCCTCCTCACCCACGCCCAAACCCGCACCCCCTGGACCACCTCCACCCTCCACGGCACCCCCGAACCCGCCAAACCCTACACCACCGAACCCATCCTCCCCACCCTCGACCTCAAAAACGTCCTCGAACTCACCTCCGTCCCCGGTCACCTCCTCCTCATCGAAAACGAAGGCAAAATCTGGTCCACCGCCCCCACCCTCGACTCCACCGAAAAACACCTCGTCCTCGACCTCAAACTCACCCACCCCAAGCTCGACCACCTCTACGCCCTCGCCTTCCACCCCCAGTGGCAGACCAACCGCCACATCTACCTCACCTACACCACCGGCTCCGGCCTCGACGACGGCTCCAAACTCTCCCGCTTCACCCTCTCCTCCCTCGACCCCCTCATCATCGACCCCGCCTCCGAGCAAATCCTCCTCACCTGGCTCTCCGGCGGCCACAATGGCGCCCACCTCCAGTTCGGCCCCGACGCCAAACTCTACCTCACCACCGGCGACGCCGAAGTCCCCTCTCCCCCCGACCCCCGCAACACCGGGCAGGACAACACCGACCTCCTCTCCACCATCCTCCGCCTCGACATCGACCACACCTCCCCCGGCCTCCCCTACGCCATCCCCACCGACAACCCCTTCCTCGGCAAACCCAACGTCCGCCCGGAAATCTACGCCTTCGGCTTCCGCAACCCCTGGAAAATCGCCTTCGACCCCGCCGGCCGCCTCTGGTGTGGTGACGTCGGCTGGGAACTCTGGGAAATGATCCGCCTCGTCAAACCCGGCAGCAACCACGGCTGGAGCGTCACCGAAGCCACCCAAACCGTCAAACCCCACACCCTCAGCCCCCTCGCCCCCATCACCCCACCCCTCATCGTCCACCCCCACACCGAAGCCGCCTCCATCACCGGCGGCTACACCTACACCAGCCCACGCCTCCCCGCCCTCAACGGCGCCTACATCTATGGCGACTACGAAACCGGCAAAATCTGGGCCCTCTGGCTCGACGACACCAACCCCGACCCCAACGCCCCACCCCGCATCCGCCGCCACGAAGAAATCGCCGACACCCCGCATAAAATCGTCACCTTCGGCCGCCTCCCGGATGGCGACATCATCTACGCCCACTACGGCACCCCCGCCACCCTCCACCGCCTCATCCCCAACCCCAAAGCCACCGAACCCACCACCTTCCCCCGCCAGCTCAGCCAAACCGGCCTCTTCACCGACACCGCCACCCACACCCCCGCCCCCGGCGTCTACCCCTTCGACATCGCCGAACCCATGTGGCAGGACGGCGCCACCGCCCAGCGCCTCATCGCCCTCCCCAACAGCACCCAAATCACCACCAAACACGAACGCCGCAAAGACGGCACCCTCAACCGCACCCTCCACACCTGGCCCATCGACTCCGTCCTAGCCCGCACCATCAGCCAAAACCAACACCGCCTCGAAACCCAGATCCTCCACTTCGACGGCGAAGCCTGGGCCGGCTACACCTACCAATGGAACCCCGAACAAACCGACGCCACCCTCGTCCCCTCCCCCGGCGCCGAAATCCCCGTCCCCAATGACCCCGCCGCCCGCACCCACACCCTCCACAGCCGCGCCGACTGCCTCCGCTGCCACACCCCCTGGGCCGGCCACACCCTCGCCTTCAACCCCCAGCAACTCACCACCAACCAAGCAAACTCCGCCCTCTCCCACGGCCTCATCACCCCCGACTTCCTCCTCGGCCACCCCGCCCGCCTCACCCCCCGCACCGACCCCTCCGCCACCCCCGAAACCCTCGCCCGCACCTGGCTCCACGCCAACTGCGCCCACTGCCACCGCAAAAACGGCGGCGGCTCCGTCGCCCTCCAAGTCAACATCGACCTCCCCCTAAACGACACCGCCCTCCTCAACGCAAAACCACTCCGCGGCACCCTCGGCATCCCCGAAACCGACGCCCGCCTCATCGCCCCCGGCCACCCCGAACACAGCGTCCTCCTCCCCCGCCTCGCCCGCATCGGCCCCGGCCACATGCCCATCATCGGCTCCCAAACCCCCGACCCCCACGCAATAAAAACCCTCTGGACCTGGATCACCACCCTGCCCGCCTCGCCCCCGTCCTCCTCATCCTCCTCATCCTCCTCCTCGTCCTCCTCCCCCCTCCAAAACCCCCACCCGAGCACAGCGAGCCAACCCCCGCCATCCCGCTCTCTGAAATCCGCAATCCCAAATCCGCAATCCGCAATCACAAACGTCCCCCAAGCCCTCACCCTCATCCACGCCCTCGAAACCGGAACCGTGGACCCCACCCAAATCCAGCCCCAACTCACCGCCCTCGCCCGCTCCCCGAACACCGACCTCGCCACCCTCTTCGAACGCTACCTCCTCCCCAGCGAGCGCCAACCCCGCCTCGGCCTCAACCCCGACCCCCAGAAAATCCTCTCCCTCCCGGGCGACCCCACCCGCGGCGCCGCCCTCCTCACCCCCACCGGCCCCCTCGCCGGCTGCCTCGCCTGCCACCTCATCGCCGGCACCGGACGCGACATCGGCCCCGACCTCAGCCACATCGGCGCCCGCCTCACCCCCGCCCAGCTCCTCGAGAGCCTATTGCAGCCCAGCAAAACCCTCGCCCCCGGCTACACCGCCCACACCCTCCAAACCACCGACGACCAAACCCACCTCGGCTTCATCGCCCAGGAAACCCCAAAAGACGTCACCCTCAAACTCCCCACCACCCAAACCCTCACCCTCCCCCGCAATAAAATAAAAGCCCTCACCCCCCTCCCCACCTCCCTCATGCCCGAAGGCCAGCTCCAATACCTCACCCCCCAACAAACCGCCGACCTCCTCTCCCACCTCCACTCCCTTAAATAAACCTCAACTCCCTTCAGTCAGGCATCTCCTCCACCGCCAGCTCACCTCCGAGATCATTCATCATCGTCTCCACCGTCACAAAGAGCGACGGAAAATCATCCCTCACCGCGTCCCACAGCACCTCATGGTCGATCCAGTCATAGCCATGCGCCACAATGTCCCGCAGCCCCGCCGCACCCCGCCAGTCGTGCTGCGGGTAACGCTCCCTCAGAGCCAGCGGCAATCGCTTGATCGCTTCCCCAATAATCTCAAACTGGCGTTCAAACGCCGTCAGTCGAATCCAGTCTCCCCTCAGCGCTTCCAGCGTCGTCCCCTCGCAGAGCAATTGCGCACGCCGCGCCGCCTCTCGCATCTGCGTTAGCGTCAACCGTGGATCATGCCTGCTCATAAATGGGTGAGAGATCGTCCTTCACCAGCGGCCCCAGGCGTCGGCCCAACCCCGTCACCAGGTCAACGCGCCGGCCGAGCATCCCTTCCAGCGCTTCCCGGCAATGCACGTAGCCGTACCCCGGCTTCCGCCCCGGCAAAAACTCCACCAGCACATCCACATCACTCGTCTCAGGATCGAAATCTTCCCGCACCACACTCCCAAACAGACTCAGCTTCCGAATTCCCCGCTCCCGGCAAAACGCCGCGATCCTCTCACGGTCAATCTTGATCGGCAGCTCCTCCAGCGTCTTCATGCACCACACCATACCGACTAGGCACGCATTCGCAAGCCAGTGATCAGTTCAACGCCCCTCCCGCCACACTCCATAATCCAGAACCTTTCCTTCAATACACAATCCCCCTCACCCGGAATCACATTATCGAAGCTCAAACCTGAAAAACAAAATGAAAGGGCAAAGCTTGAAGTGCCCAGCCCACAATGCCACCTTGCCAAACCCAAAAGGATGTACCACCATCCCTTGGCGCCCAGCTTCGGAACCATCACTCCATCAATCAATCATTCATGCCGCCATGAACTTTAGGCATTGCTTCGTACTCGTTTTTTTGTGTTGTGTTTCCAAACTCAACGCGGCCATCCCTACGGAATTGATCGCATTAAAAAAGCAGTATGACCTCCTCGTCACTGAACGCGTCACATCCCCGTTCGAAAACGCCACCGAAGCCCTCAACGCAAAATTCCTCATCGCCCTCACCACTCTAGGAGACGAAGCCAAAAAAGCAGGCAGCCTCCCCGAAGTACTCGCCATTGAAGAGGACAAAAAACTCATCCTCAACAAGCAACCGCTCCCAGACGTTGACGACGAAAAAGTCCCCCCTGCGGTCGCCAAACTGCACTCCGTTTACCGCCAAGAAAAAGCCAAAATCGACCAGCAGCGTACAGCCGCCCAGGCAGCGTTACAACCAGCCTACGTCGCTAAGCTGAAAGAACTCGAAAGCACTCTCACGAAATCGGACCGGCTCGAAGAAGCCAAGCAAGTCATGGAATACCGTGAAGCACTCGGAACCGAAATCGCCGCCACCCCGCCACCCGCTCAATCCCCTCCTCAATCACCCACGGCAACCCCAACCGCCACGCTTCCCAGCCCCAGCGTAGCCCATTCTGACTTCACCAACAGCCTCGGCATGCGTTTCCTCCTCATCAAGGACGCCAAAGTCCTCTTCTGCATCCACGAGGTTCGTTTCAAAGATTACGATGCCTTCGCCACGGAGAACCCTGGCATCGCCACCAACTACAAAAAACAGTCCTCAGATATCTTCCCCCTGACTGAACGCCCCCAAGATCACCCCGCAACGAGTGTTTCCTGGGAGGATGCACACGCGTTCTGCGTTTGGTTAAGCAAAAAAGAGGGCAAGACTTACCGCCTGCCTACGGACCGAGAGTGGAGCATCGCCATCGGCATCGGCAAAGATGAAAAATGGGGGCAGGATACCACCCCGGCCTCCATCTTCAAAGGCAACATCGAGTATGTTTGGGGAGGCGACAAATGGCCTCCTCCTAGCGGCAGCGGCAATTTCTCCGACCAGAGCCGCCGAGACAAAGCACCCCATCCTACTGCCGAGTGCATTGACGGCTACAACGACGGCTATCCAACCACCGCGCCTGTAATGAGCTTCAATCCTAACAAGAACGGTCTCTATGACATGACCGGCAATGTCTGGGAATGGTGCGCAGACTGGTTTGATGCCACTCAGAAAGCCCGGGTTCTTCGGGGAGGCTCCTGGTTTCACGGTAGTCGCCGTGGCCTTCTGACCATGTCAGGTCGTGGTCATGAACCACCAACCTACAAAGACAACTCCGGTGGCTTCCGCATCGTCTTGGAACCATAGCCCACATCCCCTAGCGGCCTCACGCCCCACCCTCAAGCCATCTCCATCATCCAACGGCGCAGCCGGCTCCCCCCTTCGTACCCATTCGCGCCATTCGTGGTCCCCTCAACCATCTACTCCATCAGCCATCAGCCATCAGCCATCAGCCTTCAACGTTCAACCTTCCCAAAAAAAACAAAAAAACGGCACCCCATCAAGAAGTGCCGACCTCAACAATCATAGCCGAAGGTTCAACGGCGCGCGACTCACACGGGTTGATCAATCATCAACAACGACGCTGCTGATCACCCGATTGGAACCATCCAGCACATACTGCACGCTCACCGGGAAACCCACGCGAATGCGCGTCTTCAGATCGTTTTCAGTGATCACCTTCCCGCTCTTCGTCACATAGGCCACCGTCTTGCCGTAAACATACGTCACCGGGCCTGAAGTTTCCTTCATGATGAAAGTGGTTCCAGGCACGTATTCCGTGAGCGTGCCGGATCCTGTCGTCGTCTCAATCTTCGTTTGAGTGGAGCCGTTAGGATTGACCATCGTCGTCTTCGTGGTGGTGCTGTCCTGAGCCATGGTAGCGGAGGAAGCAATGATCGCCAAAGCGATGCTGTAGAGTTTGATTTTCATAGAGTTCTAAGGGTTGGATTCATCGCTTAACTCACCATGATCGGATCATCGAACGAGCTGCACCATAGGAACCCCCACCAAACAAGATATGGGGTCAAACCCACCTCAATCCACCCCTTCACCCTTCACCCTTCACCCTTCACCCTTCACCCTTCACCCTTCACCCTTCACCCTTCACCCTTCACCCTTCACCCTTCA
>JAIYDW010000174.1 GCA_027487315.1 Verrucomicrobiaceae bacterium
CATCTCGCGCATCCGAACGGCTGGTGGCGTGACACCGCGCAAAAGCTCCTCGTGTTGCGAAACGACGCGTCCGTGATCCCCGCCTTGCAAGCCATGGCAAAAACGCACGAGCACCCGCTCGCCCGTCAGCACGCGCTTTGGACGCTGGAAGGGCTCAATGCCCTCGATGCCGGCCTCGTGCGCGAGGCGCTCAAGGACGACGACGCCACCCTGCGCATCGGAGCCATTCGCGCCAGCGAGTCACTCCTGCCGGAAGCGCGCGCGGAACTCCAAACCGCCATCCTCGCCCTCGCGAGCGATGCCGACCCGAATGTCGTCACCCAGGTGATGATGACCGCCCACCGCCTCGCCTGGCCGGGGCATCGCGAGCGCATCGAGTCCCTCGTCTCGCAGCACCGCTCGCGCGGCGTGCAGGAGATCGGGCGGCAGCTCCTGCATCCACCTGCCTCCTATCTCACCGACGCACGCTTCAGCGAGACCGACCGCAAGTTCCTCAGCCTCGGCGAAGTCGGCTACAAATCCCTCTGCTTCGCCTGCCACGGAAATGAAGGCCGCGGCACCCCGGCCGAGGGCCTGCCCGGCGGTGCCACCCTCGCCCCGCCGCTGGCGGGATCACCCATCGTCCTCGGCGCCCCCGATCCCGCCATCCTCGTCCTCCTGCACGGCCTCACCGGTCCCGTCGATGGCAAGACCTACGTCACCCAGATGGTGCCCATGGCCACGAACAGCGACCACTGGATCGCCAGCGTCCTCAGCTACATCCGCAACAGCTTCGGCAACGAGGCCCCCTTCATCACCGCCAAAGACGTCGCCCGCGTCCGCGCCGCCACCACCGACCGCAAGACCCCGCCCACGCATGAGGAAGTGAAGGCATTTGGCAAAGCGGAGCGGTGATTTTTTCAATCTATGAAACCCACCCTCCTCATCCTCGCCGCTTTCCTGCTCGCGCCGCTGACGGCTCCAGCCCAGCAGCCATCGTCACCTTCCTCCGCGACCGTCCGCGACCGGCTCTGGATCTTCACTGTCATCGAGGGAGGAAACAACAAGAAGAGCCCCGCATCACCCAGCGGAAATACCAAACATTACATCGACGACTTCGCGCCCGGCGGTTCGCGGATGACACCGGCGGAAGGAGCCTTCTGGCTGGGCGTGCCGAACCTCCTCTTCATTCGGAGCGACAACCTGCCCGCGCTCCCCTCGGACCAGCTCGGCCGGAAAAAGAGCAGCTATCAACAGTATGCGACATCCTTCCAGCCCCTTGACCGCGTGGTCTGGTCCGTCGTCGGAGGCGGAGGCACGGGCGGCATGAGCGAGCTACCAGCCACCCTCGCCCTCGCACAGGAGTTTCCCAATATCCGCGGCATCTTCCTCGACGATTTCGTGCGCCCCATCCCCAGGAAAAAAGCGACCGACCCCCACACCGGCCGGCCCGCCATGCCCCTCGCAGACCTCCGCCAATTGCGTGATCAAATCAAGGCCAGCGGCAAACCCCTCGACATCTGGGTCACGCTCTATACCCACGAGATCAATCCGGAGCGCAAGAGTTCGAAGATCCCGTTCAGGTCGTGCGAACCCCCTCTCGCGAACTTCCTCGACGAGTTTGACGTCCTGACCCTCTGGACCTGGGACTCCACGGAAATCCCCGAGCTGGAGGCCAATCTCACCGCGCTCGAGAAAATCGCCCCAAAGAAAGCCCGCATCGCCCTCGGGCTCTACCTCTGGGACTTTCAAAACAAGAAACCTGTCCCGGTGGAGCTGATGAAGCATCAGTGCGAGTTAGGCCTGAAATGGCTGAAGGAAGGCCGCATCAGCGACATGATCTTCCTGGCCAACACAATGCTCGATGTGGGCATGCCAAGCGCGGACTTTTCCCGCGATTGGATCAGGCAGCACGGGGACGAGAAGCTGAACCGATAAACGAAAGCAATGAACATGAAACCCACCCTCGTCCTCCTCACCGCTCTGCTGATCGCGCCGCTGGCCGTATTGCACGCACAGGGCATCACCTCATCGCCATCCGGACCGCCGTCGGGCACGAAGTGGAAGCTCGTTTTCAGCGATGAATTCGACGGCACGGCCATCGACGAGACGAAGTGGAAACCCTCGGACTACACGAAATGGGAGCATCCGGGTTTCAAGACGAGGCTGGCGAAGGAGAACTGCGCGTTCGACGGCCAGGGCAACCTCGTCGTTCGGCTCACCCGTGACGAGGACGGCACCATCGCCTTCAACGGCGGCCTCATGACGCGCGATTTTCAGAACGCGTTCGGCTACATCGAGACACGGGTGCAGTTCAGCAGTCAGCCTGGCTGGTGGACCTTCGTCTGCACCATCCGCAACAACACGCTGCCCAACTACGGCGACGACACCTTCGAGAACCCGCAGGAGTTCGCCATTTTCGAGGACTTCTACAAGCCCAAGATCGAGCCGTCCCGCACCGCGGGGTATCAGAATGTGATCTGCCAGGCCTACCACGCCACGGTCGGCCTCGGTTTCCAAGACCAAGGAGATGGCAGCGGTGCCAGTGCCTTCGACACGCGGAAGAAGGACATGCTCGCGGTGACCAAGCCGGGCCGCATCCTCCGGCAGGCCGTTCATCCCCTGAAGGAATACGGCGGCTGGCACACCATCGGACTGCGCTGGGGCCCGCTGGAGCAGGTGTTCTACGTCGATGGGCAGGAAACGATGCGCCTCACCTACAAGGACACGCCCATCACAACCGTCCCTCAGAAGCTCTTCGTGGGCAGCGTGGGCAGGACACCTCCCCAACTCAAAAAGGACGGCGGCAAGCTGCCCTTCTATGGCTGGCTGGAAGACGCGAAACTGCCCGACCAACTCGTGGTGGACTACATCCGCTGGTATGACGAAGACCCCGGAGACAAAACTGCGCCCAACGTCACGCTCACCCTCGATGGCAATCCAAGCGCGCTCGTTCCCACCCAACCCGCGACTTTCCGGGTCCATGCCGAAGACAAAGACAGCAAGCTCCAGTCCGTGCAGCTTTTCGCCAAGGGCTACCTCCGCGCCGAGGCGAAGGTCGGCACCGCGCAGACCGACCAGACCTTCACGCTCAGCAACCTCATCGAGGGCGACAACACGGTCATCGCAACTGCCGTGGATAACGACGGCCACGTCGGACTCTCCGCGCCGTTGCGGGTGAAAATGACCACGCCCGTCGTTCCGAAAACCAAAGAGGCAAAGCTGCCCGCGAACCAAAAATGAACCCCGAGAACACACTCATGAAAGCAAAGTCATTCATCGCTTTCTCCCTGCTGCTGCTCGCACCGCTTGCGGCACACGCTCAGCAAACAGTTTCACCCACAATCACCGTCCGTGACCATCTTTGGCTCTTTGGGTATCCAACGGACGGCGACGCCGGATACCTCGAGAATGCCGGCTACCGCGGTGGCTCACGCATGACGCCAGTTGAAGGCGCACACTGGCTGGGCGTGCCGAACCTACTCTTCATCACGCAAAACCACAATCGCCCGAAGGCGATGTGGTTTGAGAGCAAGTGGAAGGCGAAGACCACCATGGATCAGTGGGCCATCTCCTTCGAGTCGATGAAGGGCGTGAACTGGGCCGCCGTGGGTTCCAGTGGCGGCGGCGGGCTCAAGACCGTGCCCGACATTGTCACCCTCGCGAAGGCTTACCCCAACTTCACTGGCATCTACCTTGACGACTTCATCAACGACCCCACCAAGCGCGCGGACGGAACCCTGATCGGGAAGCCGGCGATGAGCCTCGCCGATCTCAAATCCATGCGCGACCAGCTCGCCAAGGTGGGACGCCCGATGGAGATCTGGACGACCATCTATACGCGCGAGTTCGACCGCCAGCACAAGGAGTTCACCGACTGCGAGCCGCCGCTCACCGAGTTCATGAAGGATTTCGACGTGCTCGTCCTGTGGACTTGGCAAAGCGACGAACTGCGCGACCTAGAGCAAAGCCTCGCCAAACTCGAGGCGGTGAAACCGAAGACCACTCGCATCGCGCTGGGCATCTACCTCTGGGATTACACCGGAGTCGATGAAGCGAAGAAAGCCGATCCGACTTACCGTTGGGGAAAGCCCGTGCCGCTCGACCTCATGGAGCACCAGTGCAGCCTTGGACTAAAGTGGCTCAAAGAAGGCCGCGTCTGCGACCTCGTCATCCTCGGTAACTCTCACCTCGACATCGGCATTCCCAGCGCTCCGTGGATGCGTGAGTGGGTGAAGAAGCACGGGGACGAGAAGCTGAACCGCTGAGCGAAAGCAACAAGGATGAAACACACACCCGCACTCCTCACCGCCCTGCTGCTCGGCTCATTTTCCCCAGCCCACGCGGACCTCGTTGCCCATTTCCGCTTCGATGACGACCTGAAGGAGGTCACAAGCCAAGAAGGCCATTTCCAAATAACCTTATCATGAATCTCGCTTCCACCATCCCACGCCGCTTCAAAAGTGGCTCGAAACGACCATTCAGGGCGTCCATTCGCCATTCCACATTCCAAATTCGTCATTCCTCCGCCCCTCTCTCCCCCCAGCTCCCCTCACACCCCGTCCCCGCGCGACGTCCAACGCCAACTCGACCCGGCCCCCTCAAAAGCAATTTCCTAGCAGCCATGCCATCTACCAATAAAATGAACTGCCCGCCCACGCTTTATCGTGGCATCTTTTTCTTTTTTGCTATTACATTACTTGTTCAGCGTGTGGTTTTTGCAGAGGTGCCTATCGTAAAAAATGGAGAGGCCAAAGCGATCATCTACCTGCCGGCGGATGCCACTCCGACCGCAAGGTATGCAGCGAAGGAACTGCAGGAGCATATCCGCAAAGCAACGGGTGCTAAATTGGAGATCACCTCGACCTATGTGGAAGACGGTCCGGCATCCGTTATCCTGGTGGGGCCATCGGCCAAGGCAACCGCGCTCGGAGTCACAACAGAGGGGCTGGGTTTGGAGGGGTTCCGGCTCAAGACCGGGGACGGTTGGTTGGCGCTGCTCGGCAACGACGACGACAGGGAGCCATTTGTTGCTTTGACCGGGGATAAAAACGTGAAGCTCAATGGCACGCTCTGGGCGGTCTATCACTTTCTCCGGGAGCACGTCGGTGTGCGGTGGTATATGCCGGGAGACCTTGGCACGGTGATCCCGACACTGGCTTCACTCGAGGCACCGGAGATCAACCTGACGTCCCAACCGGCTCTGCGGCGCCGTGTGGCGCAAATTATCCGGGCCGACCGCAGACCTCCGAATCCCGAAGACTGGTCGCCATCAAGCAAACTGGGGCAGTGGTATCTGCGGCAGGGACTCGGCCGCGACTCCCGCACCACTTTCAACCACACGTTTCATTTCCTCACAGGAGGAGAAAACCAAAACGCCTTCGGGAGGGAATATGCGAAGAAAATGAACTACCGGAAGACCAAGCCGCAAATCTTCGCCGTGCTCCCCAATGGCGAGCGCGACTTTGACACTACCAGTTACGGCATGGGCAATCTCAACCTGTCCGAGCCAGACACCCTCACGGAATTCGTGAAGCTGATCCGCACGCGCTTCGACGAAAACCCGGATTTGGTGGAATTCACCGTGGCACCGAATGATGGGTGGCAACCGTGCATGAGCGAGGGTTCTCTGGCGGCACTGCCTACGGAGCTCCGCGAGCGCCTCCGCAAAGAGGCGAACCCGCAGCTCGTTAAGGGGGCCTTACGCTACCAACTCCCACCGGAACTGATGGGGGAATTCCGACGTGCTTCCACGGAAAACCTTTTGAGGTTTACTGCAGCAGTGGCAAGCGAGGTTTACAAAACCCATCCGGACCGCTTCGTGGGAATGATGATCGGCTACAATACCGGGTATGAACCCCCGAAGGACATCAAATTCCCTCCAAACATTACGGCGATCTACACCAAAACGCGGGCGAAATACTTCGATCCCGAGTATAAGGCTCGAATCGCAAAAGAACTCGGCTTGTGGAGCAAAATCATCCCAAAGCTGGACATTTGGGAGTATTCACTTTGGTTCGCGCGCCCGTGGGGAGCCCGTCCGGACATGGACGGTTATCCGATCCTCTACTCTCAGAGCCTGCAAGAAGACTTCGAAATGACACGTGGGAAAATCGCGGGTGAATATTCCCAGAATTGGAACATCGTTTACACTAAGCCCGGGCTGGGACATCTCATGCAGTATCTCATGGCGCAGATGCTCTTCGACCCGGACCAGAAGGTTGCTGATCTGCTGGAGGAATATTACTCTCTTTTCTACGGAGCGGGCCGTGAACCAATGAAAAAGTTCTGGACACTTGCCGAGGTGTGCTGGATGCGCAACACCAGCGATCTCGATCAGCGCACCCAGGCTGCGGAGGCGATCGAGCGCGTGTTCCCCATCAAGAATCTGGCGGAACTTTTCCGATTGCTTGAACAGGCCAAGACTATGGTCCCTGAAGGCTCTCAGGAATACCAACGCATTGCCATGATCGCCGATGAGATGGAAGTGAACCGCGGGCGATTGCTGGCTGCGCCGGTCGAAGTAGAAAATGCATTCGGCCCATGGTTCTTCAGGCCAGATCCAGAGGACCGCGGAGCAAAAGAAAAATGGTTCAAGGCAGATGCATCGGGCCTACCGAAAGCCACCGAGGTGCCGGTCCCATCATGGCTATCCAAAACGCCCGTGGGCGAATACCTTGGCACCGGGTGGTATGAAACCAAGCTCACCATTGCCGATAAGACCCGGGGCCGCAGGTTGCAATTGCGCTTCAACGGAGTGGATAAGCAGGCGTGGATCTACTGGAATGGAGAGTCTATCGGGGAGCACAGCACCAAATCGACCGGGCTTGACGTTACTCAGCTCTATGATCGCCCATTCGTTGTGAACATTCCTGAAGGATCATTGGATCCTTCAGGCGTGAACCATCTCGTGGTTCGCACCCATGCATCGCAGGGGCAGCACGGTATCTGGAAGCCTGTTCAGTTGGTTGCGATAGTTGCGGGTGACGCCCCGCCGCCACTACTGCAATCCTCCGCAATTTTCCCCGCCCCTAAGATCGAAGGCGGTTTTCCGACGGACTGGCCTTCGGCGGAGTTCGGGTTGTATGGTCCGGATGGTTCTGTTGCGAGTCCGGCGACCCGGGTGAAAGTCGCCCACGACCCCAAGTTCCTCTATGTGGCTTTTCTGTGCGAAGAGAATGATCCGAAAAAGGCGGCATCCGGCGAGAAGGAGACAGGGTGGACATGGAAGAATGGCAACTTGACCCGCCCCCGCCCCGCAAACAATACCTTTGAAATCCATCTCCAGCCCGACGCAAACTCCAACGCGTTCGCGTCAGTCATGGTCAATGCGGGCGGAGGTTCGGCAACTTTTTTTGCAAAGCATCCGGACTTTCCTAATCCGGGCGACTGGCGGCCCGGGCAAGTGGTTGCCACGAAAGTGACCGATGCCGGCTGGTCCGGGATGGTGGCGATTCCGTGGGAAAGCCTTGGCATCAAGCTTATTCCCGGGATGAGCATCAAAGCCAACTTTTTCCGTTATCGGCCGGAAACGAAACGGGCGACCTGGTCACCCTCCCCGCCGGCATGGACATCCAAGATGGAACTGGAGCGCGGCACTGAGCGCTTCGGCACAATTTCTTTTCCAGAAGAGTAATGAGCACAATATGCAAGACCGAGGCCTTAAAAGCCCATTCACCCGCCAGCCGAGGTCAGACACCCTCACACCCATCCCTGCGCGACGTCCAGCAAATCCCCGACGGCACGATCCATCTCATCTGGGATTTCTCTCGATCCAAGGAGCAGGAGATCCTCATGACCACCTTCCGCAAAGAAGACGTGCTCGCCGCGCACGACGAAGCCGCCACCCGCGTGAAGACCAATCGCAAGCTCGTCAGCAAAGGAGGGGCACCATGAACATGAAACCCACAGTTACCCTCCTCGCCGCCCTGCTACTCGGCTCATTTTCACCGGCCCACGCGGACCTTGTCGCCCATTTCCGCTTCGATGACGACCTGAAGGACGTAACCGGTCAACACGATGGCCGCCCGGTCGATCCGAAGCTCGCGCCTTCCTTTGCTCCCGGACGCGTCGGCAATGCGGTGGTGATAGGAAAGGTCAACGCAGGCATCGAGCTGGCGAACCCTTCGGTGATCGATTTCAGCCGCGACTTCACCATCGCGACCTGGGTCAATGTGGGGAACTACTACGCGGAGATGCCGGTGCTCTTCAAAGGCCGCGCCGATCTGACCGCCGCGCCCGACAAGTTCTTCGGCGTCTTCGGCATCGAGGGAATGCAAGTGCATGGCGAGGGCCAGGGCGAGTGGATCACGAACTACCGCGCCTCGAACGGCCTCGTGCCGAACGACGGAGGATGGCATCATATCGCGGTGACCTATCGCGCGGCGGAGGTTCCGCATTTCACGCTCTACGTGGACGGCCAGGGCAAGACTCCGGCGGACAAAGGCACGTTCCGGGGCGGTGATTTCACGCTGAAGCCCGATGCGCCGGACAGCGTGCTGCGCATCGGCTGCCGCGCCGATGGCGACACTTGGCGCTATGTGCGCTCGCATTTGCGTGGGCTGCTGGATGAACTGCAAATCTACGACGAAGCCCTGAAAGCCGGGGACATCCGCCATCTCTTCGAGCATCCTGGCAGCGTGGCCGGACAGCGCGAGGCCGCGACCTCCGCGACGAGATTTCAATTCGATCCGGGGCATCCCTGGCGTCCGCCCTTCGGCGTGGAGCGTGTCGGCCTGACACCGGTGATCGTGCAGTTCGCCAGCGACACTCGACCGGCCCCGGAGCACTGGCTCGCGGCGTATCGCGAAGGCAAGGAGGTGGAGCGGAAAGCGCTCGATGTCTCGGGTAACTCCCCCTTCACCGCACGCGTGACCTTCACCACCTCGCCCGCGCCGGAGGAACTGGTGCTGCTCGCCAAAGACAGGGACGGCAAGGCCATCGAGCGAGCCCGCTGGAAGGTCGAGCGCCCAGCGTTCGAGGCGGACGCGGAAGCCGCAGCTGATCCAGTGATCAATCCCGTCGATCTCGGTGCGGTTTTGCCGCCTGCGGACTGGCTGGTGCTTGGTCCGCAGCAGCAGGCTCGCGTGACCCTCGCCGCGTTTTCTAGCAAGGAGGAGGTTCGCGGCGCAGAGGTGCTCGCGTGGTTCGAATCTTCGCCGGATCGAACGACCAAAGCCGCGGTGGAGTTACCAAAAGGCATCCGCACCGAATTGAAGATCGCTTTGCCGCCTCCGGCCTTCACGAAGCATCGCGACACGCTGCATGTGACGATCCGTGATGCTCAGGGCCGTGAACTCTGGCACAAAACCATTACGACCATGCTCATGCGCGATGCGCCGAAACGGCCCGCCTTCGGAGCCATCGAGACGAAACTCCGTTACGACTACCCGCTGCTCTCCTATTCCGGCCCGGACGAGGTGACCGAGATGCCTTATGACAAGGCCTGGGCGCCGGAGCGGAAGGATGTCGTCGTCGCGTTGCCAAACGGCTCGCGCTTCGTCTTCTGGCGCGGCGCGGCCTACACACCCTTCTGGGCCGGGAAGCACAACACCGCGCTCAACTTCGAGTTCGCCGAAGCACCGCGCAGACCGGATGGCCTCGACTGCATCGACGCCGCGTCCGACAAGGAACTGCGCCGCAGCCGCGTCGAGATCCTCGAATCCACCGCCGCCCGCGTCCACGTCCGCTGGACCGCTCAGCCCTGCGACCTCAACTACAAGGTCTGGGGCGAAACCGCGATCGAGGATTTTTGCTTTTACCCCGACGGCTTCGGCTCGCGCACCGTCACGCTGCAAAGCGAACCCAAGGCCGAATACGAGATCGAGGAGCTGCTCATCCTCACCCCGCCCGCCGGTTATCCGCTGCGCGTGCTGCCGGAAAACCTCGTGGACGTGCTCTTCCGCGATGGCACCAAGCGCGAGCTGAAGTTCCCCATCCTCGATCAGGAGCGCGATTACGAGAAGCTGCTCTCGGGCGAACTGCCGCCGCTCTACCGCATCCGCTTTGGCACCCGCGAGCCCTTATCGGCGATCTATTTCAACCCCGGCTGGAAGCGCCTGCCCTCCACCGCCTACCGCCCGTTCTACAGCCAGGGTCAAATGGTCACGCCGTTCTATTGGGGCAATCATCTGCCGCTCGCCCGACGCAAGCCCACCGGCATCAACATCGACGACCTCGCCTCCATGACCCCCGCACACAGCGCCATGATGTCCTGGGGCCACCGCCGCCCGAAACCCCTTGAAAGCCGCACCGCCGACATGCCCGACGCCCTCGGCGTCACCCGCAAGATGCAGGTCGAAAAATGGGCCTGGCTCATCGGCCTCAGCGACGCCGATGACACACGCCTCCTCGAATGGTCCCGCAGTTTCACCACCCCGCCGCAGATCCAGGCCGAAGGCGCACGCTTGCAAAGCCCGTCCTACAACACCGAACGCCGCGCCACGCTGCTCACCGTCGAGAGCCCTATCGTCTCGCTCACGATCACCCCATCCATGCCCTGCGTGCATCCCGTCTTCGAACTTCAAAACGCCCCCAAGAGGCTCTCACGCGTGGAACTGAACGACCGCGAACTCGCCGCCACCGACTACGCCTGGGATGGCCGCGTATTCTGGCTCAACGCCACCCTGCGAAAACAGGCCCAACTGCGATTGCAGTTTGCAGCCCATTGACATGCCCGCGCATTCATCCCCGCAAGCCAGTTTGCATCAAGCGACAGGCACGAATGATGCAACAGTCGAACAAGCGATCTATTGTCATCTCCCCGGTGACCCCGCTTCCGCGCTCGCCTTGCTTCCATTCATCCCTTGCGAAAACAAACGCATGAAAATGGCCAGCCTTATCGCCCAAAGCAGGACACGGCAAGACATCAACACAGCCTGGAACGCCGTCGCCCGCTCCCCGCTGAACGCCACCGAAAAGCAACTCATGTTCAACGAACTCTGGGGATGACTCCTCATGCCCATCGCGCCGGACAACCACGACGCCCACGATTACGCCGAGTGCATCCGCGAGCGTCTGCCCACATGGCTGGCGTTAACATAACACCGGCTTTTCTTGTGGGTAACGCGAGGATGGATCATGGTGGGCGTTTGTCACCTTATGCCCACTTTTCTCCAGGCCTGCTCCATCGCCCTCTTCTTTACGGTGTCTCTGTTCGCGCAGACGACTCCGACCAAGACACCCAAGCCCGATCTCTTGACGCCCTCCGTCATCCTGAACCCCGGCGCGGAGTTTCAAGACGATGCTCGAAGTGGCGCGATGATCATCGGGATGGATCGGACGCCGAAGGGGCGGATTTGGGGCTGCTGGACGGGGACGGGGGACAAGCCGGATGGGTATTTCCTGCTGGCGACGAGCGATGACGATGGCGCGACGTGGTCGAAGCCGCGGGTGGCGGTCGGGGCGCGGATGGAGGCGGCGCAGAAGGTCAGCGGGGCGTTGGTGGGGAATCTTTGGACGGACCCGAAGGGCCGCTTGTGGCTCTTTTTCGATCAGCAGCTCGGCGATCCGCAGAAGCGCATCACGAACTGGTTCATGCGCTGCGATGATTCCGATGCGGCGGAGCCAGTATGGAGCACGCCGGTGATGTTTGCGGAAGGTTGCACGCTGAACAAACCGACGGTGCTCAAGGACGGCTCGTGGCTGCTGCCGGTGTCAGATTGGCATCAAAAGACCTGCCGTGTGTTTGAATCGACCGATGAAGGCGCGACGTGGAAGCAGCGCGGCAGTTTGCAGTTCCCGGATTGGGAGTTCGACGAGCACATGATGGTCGAATTGAAGGATGGTCGCCTATGGATGCTCGCACGCACGAAAGGCCAGCCACACGAGAGTTTTTCGAACGATGGCGGCAAAACGTGGAGCGAGCCGAAACAAGCGGCGACGGTGCAGAATGTGAATGCGCGCTTCTTTCTGCGTCGGCTCAAATCGGGCCGCATCCTGCTGGTGAAGAATGGATCGCCGGCGGAGCGCTTGCCGAAGCGCACGCACATGAGCGCATGGCTATCCGAGGATGAAGGGCAGACGTGGAAGGGCGGTCTGCTGCTCGATGAACGCAACGCGGTGTCCTATCCCGATGGCTTCGAAGCGCCGGATGGGCTCATCCACATTCTCTATGACTGGAACCGCCATAGCGACGCGGAGATCCTGATGACGAAGTTTCGCGAGGAGGACGTGCTCGCGGGCAAAATCGTGTCGAAGGACGCGAAGCTGCTGATGCTGGCGAACAAGGCCACCGGACCGAAGCCCGAAAAGCTCTACAACGGCATCGAACTGCCCGATCAATGGCCACCGCGCTTTCTCGACCCAGAATCCGCTGAACCCATGGAAGTGCCGTATCTGAAGAAGAAACCGAAAGTCATTCCGATTGATCTGGGTCGTCAGCTCTTCGTGGATGATTTCCTCATCGAGAAGAACACGCTCAAGCGCACGTTTCACACGGCGACTAAGTTTGAAGGCAATCCGGTCTTCAAAGCTGAAACGAAGCACGAACTGGCGGGATCAACCCTCGGCGAAAAGGGCCAGGAGGCCGTGACCTATCTCGGCCACGGTGGCGTGTTTTATGATCCGGTGGAGAAGCTCTTCAAAATGTATTACACCGCAGGCTGGCGTGGGCCGTTGGCGCTGGCGACGAGCACTGATTTGAAAACCTGGAGGCGTCCTCAACTCGGGATTCTTGAGGACAACCTGCTGCTTGCCAAAGGTCGCGACGCTGGCGGAGACAACAGCTTTTGGCTCGATCTCGCTTCAAAAGACGCACGACTCAAGTTGCTGACGGATCGCGGAAAGGAAGGCCACTTTTTGCAAAGCTCTGCGGATGGCCGCGCATGGACGGTGTCGTCTCCCACGGGCAAAGCAGGCGACTACTGCTCGATCTTCCACAATCCCTTCCGCGACGTGTGGTGTTACAGCATCAAGCAAGGAGGCAAGCACGGGCGCAATCGCTGGTATCACGAATCGCGCGACTTTATGCAAGGCGCGGATTGGTCAAAGTCGGTATTTTGGGCAAATGCAGACCGTCTGGACGAGCCTGATCCGCAGATCGCTGTGCCAGCGCAGCTCTACAGCCTCAGTGCCGTGGCCTATGAGAGCGTGATGCTGGGCATGTTTCAGATTCATCTCGGGCCGGACAACAAAATCTGTGATCAGGGCAAGTTCCCCAAGACCACAGAACTCAAGCTTGGGTTCAGTCGTGATGGCTTTCACTGGCATCGGCCAGACCGTCGTGCTTTCATCGCCGCGAGCCGCAAGGAGGGTGACTGGGATCGCGCCTACTTGCACACCACGACTGGCGTGTGTGTGGTCCTTGATGACCAGCTTGTCTTCCCCTACTGCGGCTACTCCGGCATCGCACCCAACGGCACACGCGGGATGTATACCGGTGCCAGCATCGGACTCGCCACGCTGCGCAGAGATGGCTTTGCCTCCATGGAAGGCCCCGGCGAGTTGACGACGCGTCCGGTGAAGTTCAAAGGCAAGCATCTCTTCGTGAACGTGAACGGAGAAATGCGTGTGGAGGTGCTCGATGAGACGGGAAAGGTGCTGCGAAGCTCGAAAGTGGCTTCGGGAGATCAAACGAAGATCAAAGTGGAGTGGGCTGACGTGGCGGACCTGTCTGACATGTCCGGACGGAATGTGAAATTCCGCTTCCATCTCACGGAGGGTTCCTTGTATTCTTTTTGGGTCACTTCGGATGAAAACGGAGCCAGCGGCGGCTTCGTCGGCGCGGGTGGTCCGGCCTTCAACGGCGTGCGTGACACCTCCAATTGATCTTATGAAGCGCTTCCTCGACTGGTTCAATAATCTCTACCCCGTGTGGCTGGTCGCTTTGGCTGTGATTGGTTTCTGCTGGCCGCAGACGATGCTTTGGTTCGACAAGCCGTGGATTTTTTGGTCGCTGGCGGCGTCGATGCTGGGCATGGGG
>JAIYDW010000010.1 GCA_027487315.1 Verrucomicrobiaceae bacterium
AACACTACCACATCATTATGGAACGCGGTAGACCCAAAACAACCAAGCGAACCCTCAAACACGATTCGACTTCACCTTCATGTCGAGAACAGGCCGCTTCATCCGTACTAACTGAACTTGTCATTGCATGCTTCGCCACTTCCTCGCCTGCTTTCTTTCCACCTCGCTTCTCGCTGCGCCACCGACGGCGTTTTTGGAGCAGCATTGTTATGACTGCCATGATGCGAAGACGAAGAAGGGTAAACTCGATTTGACCGCCCTCAGCTTTGACGCGCAGCATGTGGACCTGCTTGTCAAAGTTCATGATGCCGTGGAGCGAGGCGAGATGCCGCCGAAAAAGAAAAAGCAGCCTTCGGAGGCGGACAAGGCTGCGTTTGTGGGTGAGATGGACGCGAAACTGATGGCGCTGGCGAAGGCGGGCGATCAAGGACGCATTCGGATGCGGCGGATGACGCGGGTGGAGTTTCAAAACACGCTGCAGGACCTGCTGGCGCTGCCACGTCTCGACATCACGGCGCTGCTGCCGGCGGATGGTCGCGTGGCGGGCTATGACAAGATGGCGGGAGCGTTGGACATCTCGCCCGCGCATCTCGCGGCGTATGAGGAGGCCGTGGAGAAGGCGCTGGATGCGGCAATCGCCACGAGCAGTGCACCGCCGCGAGTCTTCAAGAAGCGCATCTATCCGGCGGGATTGTTCAAGTTTGGCGGGAACCTGCTCCAGGGGCAGTTCGTGCTGCTGAAGGACAAGCAGCCTGACCCGGCGCTGCCGGTGCGTGGCGGCTTTGAGGACAAAAAAGGCCATGTGGGCGATGCGGGGCCGGACTTGGAAGAAAGACGCAAGCTGCTCGAAGCCGTGAAGAAATCGGAGAGCGCGGTCGGCTTGCTCAATCCGAATCTCGCGGGCTATGAGGCGGCGATGAATGTGTCGCCGATCTACGCGGGCATGTATCGCATGAAGCTCTCGCTATGGGGCTTTCATTGGAACGAGGGCAAGCCGGACCCTTGCGCCGCGCCCCAGGCTGCGGTGCTGCGGGCACATGAGGAGGGCAAGCAACAGGAAGGCGGGCGCTTGCTGAGGGCCTTCACCGCGCCGTCGATGCAGTCGAACGAGGAAGAGATCACCCAGTGGCTTGATGCGCATGAAAGCATCGTCTTTGATCCGGTTTCGATTCCCTGGAACGGCCTGCGCATCGGTCAAGTGGCCGGACGCGCGAAGAAACATGTGGGGCCTGGCGTGGCGATTGATTGGTTCGAGATCGAAGGGCCGATCAACGCCGTGTGGCCACCGGAGAGTCACAAGCGGCTCTTTGGAGACCTGCCGATCAAGCCTTGGCTGCAAGGAAGTGAGGCCGTGCCGCCCCAACGCGAGGAGGTGCGCAGCATCGGCGGCTATGTGCCGAGCATGCATTTCGATCTCACCCCGCAGGAGCGAAAGCCAGCGCTGGAGACCGTGCAATCGGCACAGCCTGAAGAAGATGCCCGCAAGCTGCTCACGACGTTTTTGCCGAAGGCGTTTCGTCGGGAGGTGAAGCCCGAAGAGATCGAGCCCTACGTGGTGCTGCTGCGCTCTCGTCTCGCCTCGAAGGACTGCTTTGAGGACGCGATGCGGCGTGTGTATGTCGCGGTGCTCACCTCGCCGGAGTTTTTGTTTCATGCGCCGGATTCGCTCGCTTCGCGGCTCTCTTACTGGCTCTGGCACGGCCCACCCGATGCCGCATTGCTCGCCGCAGACCTTCAAAACCCGGCGGTACTCCACAAAGAGGTGGGTCGCCTGCTCACGGACAAACGCAGCGACCGCTTCATTGAGGACTTCACGAATCAATGGCTTGAACTCAGCCGTCTCGATGAAACCACGCCTGATCCGCAGCTTTACCCCGAGTATCGCTTTTTGCTCCACGAAGGCGTGGCGGCCGAGACGCGTGCCTTTTTGCGCGAACTCATCCAAAACGATCTCCCCATCACCGCGTTGCTCAAACCGGGCTTTGCCATGCTCACGCAGCGTCTCGCCGAGCACTACGGCATGAAGAACGTGCATGGTGTGGAGCCGCGCAAAGTGCCGCTGCCGCCGGAAAGCCTGCGCGGTGGCCTGCTCGGCCACGCGGCCATGCACAAGCTCACCGCCAATGGCACCACCACCTCGCCCGTGAAGCGCGGCGTGTGGGTGATGGATCGCGTGTTGAACGATCCCGCCCCACCACCGCCGCCCGGCATCTCCGCGGTCGATCCCGACACCCGCGGCACCACCACCGTGCGTGAGCAGCTCGAAAAACATCGCGCCGATGCAAGTTGTGCCGCCTGCCACGCTAAGATTGACCCCGCAGGTTTCGCTCTCGAAGCCTTCGATCCCATCGGTGGTCTGCGCGACCGCTACCGCTCCAACGGCAAGGGCGACGAGCCACCCGAAAAGGGCAAAACAGCGTGGCGCGTGACTTACAAGCTCGGCCCCAAGGTCGATCCCAGCGGCGAGCTGCCCGATGGCCGCGCGTTCGCCGGCCCGCAGGAACTGGTACACCTGCTCACCTCATCTCCCGACCAGCTCGCCCGCGCCTTCACCGCCCACCTGTCCCGCTACGCCACCGGAGCCGAAGTCAGCTATGCCGACCGAGCCGAAGTCCGCCGCATCGTCGAGAGCACGAAAAGCAGCGGGTATGGGATGCGATCGTTAATCCATGCGTTGGCTCGAAGCGAAGTCTTCATCGACAACAGAGCCGAGCGCAGCGAGACAGACAGCCGAAGGCTGCCCGCAGGGAAGCGAAGCGCATCAATGGGGGCAAAAGAATGAACTGACTTTGACCGATGAATCCTATTCTCATGCCCCCATTCTTTTGCCTACCTCATCCATGAACCGCCGAAACTTCCTCCGCGCTGCTGGCGCTTGCCTCGCTTTGCCTTCCATCGGGCGTGCGGCTGAAAAGCTGCCTCCCAAGCGGCTTTTCGCCATTCATGTGCCGCTGGGCATGATGCCGCAGTTCTTTTTCCCAAAGGCAGGCGAGACCTCCAGCCCCTATCTCGACCTCATCGCCGCGCATCGTCCGCACTTCACCACTTTCAGTGGCCTTTCGCATCCCGGCGTGGATGGCAATCACCACGCGGGCCAGTGCTTCCTCACGGGTGCGCCGCATCCGGGGCAGCCGACCTTCCGCAACAGCCTCTCGCTCGATCAACTTGTCGCGGAGCAGATCGGACTCGACACGCGCTTTCCCTCGCTCGCCGTTTCGGTGCGCAAGGGCGAGCACTATGCCGACTCCATCGCCGTCTCGCGCTCCGGCGTTGTTTTGCCTTCGGAGACCAGCGCCGAGAGGCTTTATCGACGCTTGTTCGTCGCCGGAACGCCCGAGGAAAAAGCCGCGACCATGCGCCGCATCGAAGCCGGCGGCAGCGTGCTCGATCTGATCCTCGACAAAGCCAAGCGACTCGAAAAAAGCACCGCCTCGGAGGATCGGGCGCGACTGGAGCAATACTTCCAAAGCGTGCGCGAACTCGAAGGCCGCCTCCAGCGCAACATCGAATGGGAAAACCGCCCCAAGCCCAAAGTGGACTACCCGCAGCCCAAGGACATCGCCGATGCCAATGAGGTCATCGCAAGGTCTAAACTCATGTTTGACCTCATCCGCCTCGCCTTGCAGACGGACAGCACGCGCGTCGTCACGCTTTCGCTCAGCACCTTCAGCGTCGTGCCACATGTTCCCGGCGTGAAGAGCGAAACCCACGGACTCACCCACCACGGCAACGAACCCGACAAGATCGCTGAGTTGAAGAAGATCGAAGAAGCCCAGATGACGGCCTTCGGCGATCTCCTGAAAGCGTTTCAATCCGTCAACGAAACCGGCGGCAGCTTGCTCGACCGCACCCAGATCCTCTACGGAAGCTGCCTCGGCAACGCCAACTCCCACAGCAACCAAAACCTCCCGCTCATCCTCGCCGGTGGCGGCTTCAAACACGGCCAACACCTCGCCTTCGACACCACCAACAACACGCCAGTGGCGAACCTCTTCGTGTCCATGCTTCAAAACCTGAGCATCGAGGCGGACAAGTTCAGCAGCAGCACTGGCACAATGAGCGGGGTTTGAGCACCTAGAGATTCTCTAGACCGCATTTGACGAATCGCTTTTTGAGACCGTATTTATTGGGCTGGAAATAGACCTAAACGATAACCGATGGAACGCAGCGAATCAAAAAACCGCTTGTCTGCCGTGCAGAGCCAAAAACTACTCTTCGACTTGAAGACACGCTTCGAAACGCACAAGCAGCGCCACTTAAATCTTTCGTGGGCAAAACTAGAAACTAAACTCAACGCCAATCCTGGCAAACTTTGGTCTCTTTATCAAATGGATCAGACGGGCGGAGAGCCAGACGTCGTGAGTTACGACGAAAACACGGGGGAATTTGTATTCATGGACTGCTCACCCGAGAGCCCAAAAGGCAGAGTCGCGGTTTGCTATGACAAAGAAGGCCTGGAATCTCGGAAAGAACACAAGCCTAAAACCAGTGCGATCGAAATGGCAAACCGCATGGGAATTGATCTCCTAACCGAAAAGCAGTATCGCGACTTGCAGAAGCTTGGTGAATTTGATCTCAGAACGTCTAGCTGGGTGCTGACACCTGCTGGAATTCGAAATCTGGGCGGCGCCCTTTTTGGTGATCGTCGCTTTGGCCAGGTCTTCATCTACCACAACGGAGCTCAATCCTATTACAGCTCAAGAGCATTCAGAGGCTCATTAAGAGTGTAACTCGTTCCCCGATAAAATGCCGACTATTGCGGATCGATTTGGATAAACAATCGCTTGGTCATATCCTGAAATGTCGAGTTCCAGGCCCCACCCTCTTCCCTCTCCAACCACAGCCGCCGGGGCACCTGAGGAGTCCAAAAATCTTGCCACCCGAAGGCCGCTTCCATGCCATCACGCTTAAGCAACAAAGCCTCGCCATTCCGGCCGCAGAAATGGGTACTCATAACAATCGTTCTTGTGCCCTGGGGAGGATGTAATAGCGAGATACCAGGAAGACCCTCCCAGGACACAGGATCCGCTCCAAAGGCATCAAGCAGTGTCGGCATCAAATCAAGATGGGATGCCGAAGCTACCTCCGGCCCTCTACCAATACCCATTTGGATAGGCCACTTGATCAGAATCGGAACCCGAGTTTGCGGTTCGTTTAGCATGGTTCCGTGAAACCAACTTCCCTGCTCCTTGAACTCCTCCCCATGATCACCTGTCACAATGATCAACGCGTTGTCGTATCTCCCCTTGGTTTTTAGCCAACCAATGAATTCGCCAAGTTGCAAGTCCACCCATGAAACTGAATTCCAAAACCGATGTTTGATGCGTTGCGTCTGCTCATACGACGGCCTCATAGGGAAGATCGGATTCTCCTCATAATCAGCAAATGGCGGCCTAAAACTCACTCCCCACTTGTAGTTGTAGTGCGTGGAGTCCATACTAGAAATCGCGAAAAGCCCCCCCTGTTCCCGACCAGCAATGGACTGCTTTAGCCGATTCAGCATTCGCACTTCCCGTTCAGGGACCTTGAAAAAATTTTCCGAACTCTCACCGTCCACATGCTCCATCACATCAACTTGGTGAGGCTCTCCAAAGTTGCCCGCGATCATATCCATGTAGTCAAAGTTATTGACCATTCGCACTTCGATCCGATAGCCCGCTGACTTTAACATCATTGGCATCGGAGCCAGCTCTCTTCGTGATCGAGCCTCCACCATAAACACCGGAAGGCGCCCGCTCAATACCGAGAACCACGACTGATGAGTGACATTAGAAGCAGCCCAGGTTTCCCCTAAATCTTGGCACTCCTTTTTCTTCCATTCGGACAGGAAGGGCGCAATCTCGGGATTCAAGACATCATCGCGAAGCGACTCAACAAAGAACAAAAAAACATCTGGTTTAAGCTTCCCCTCAGGAAGGGTGACATTTGGTTTCGGGTTAGCCCATTCCACCTCGTAAGAAGCTAGACCCGGCTGGGGTTCCACCCATGTCATCCGCCGATGAAACGCCTTCCTCTCCCACCAGCGCCATGCACGAACTTTAAACACAGATCCTGCAACCTGGTCGACCTGAAGCACCAACCACGCTGCGCAGGTGATCACCCCTAACCTAAGCGGACTAACCCTCCAACCTCCCTTCTCAGAAAGCCAACCACAAAGCCGGAACAAGCCCCCTGTTAACGCCAGCACAGCTATCAAACCGAGCACTGTTTTCTCGTTCAGTTCCATGCCTCCCGCTGCCCATGCTCGCTCGACTTCAAATCGCCCTCCAACCTCCAATTCGCCAAACATCTCCATGATCCCCTTCCCCCACCAAATCCTCAAGGCCGTATTGATGATGACCACCACTGGCGTCAGCATGACTACCGCCCACGCAAGAACCCTTCCCAACAACGGAGTCCAGCGATCATGCCAAACCATCAGCAAAGCAACGCCACCGGTAATCACCGCATGCGTCAAGAATCGTGCCAAAAAAGCATCCGCCATTTCAAGCCAACCTGGCGGTGCCTCTCGAAGCAAGACAGTATCGCAAAGCACCCAAACACCAAACCACACCAGCCAAAACCAGGTATTCCAAGGCTTGGGTGTCATCCAAAATGCCATCAAATCTCGCCAACGTTTCGGAAGCTCAGTTATCGCCCCTGCTAAGGCGGGCAAAGTCCACGCCAGCCAGCCTGTCCAAAACAAACCTCTCGAAACCCACGCAAGTAGACCCGCCACACTCCACAGACAAATCAGCACCGCCCCACTTCGCTTTCCCTCCCGAGCCGCATTCCACCACCAGCCACCTAGCAAACTTCCGATCAACGCCCACTTGATGAGTTCATAGCCCTCCATCATCAAATGGCCCCGCTTTGGTCGAAGATCGATTTCCAACCAAGGAATCGACCAATCATGACGAAAGCTTACCAGCATTGCCAAGACAGACCCAACCCACGCAAGCAACCGCCAAACACAAAAGTTCCTGTCGTTTTCGGCATCCATACCTTAGTGAACCGTCACCCCTAGAAATCGTTTACGCCATAACGCCCGAGGTAACTTGCCGCGTTCATCAGGCAATACTTGGCTCGTTTTCCACCATCGTCGAGGCACCTGCCAGCTAGGTAACGTTTTTCCTAACTCCGTCTGCAATGCCTCATGACTCATTCCTTCGTCCATGTTCACACAGGCTACAATTTCTTCGACTCGAGTTGAATCGGAACTCGCCACTCCAAACACCACACAATAGCGAACACCAGGGCACCTGAGCAAAGCCGCTTCGATCACTTGGGGAGAAACCTTTCTTCCCGCAATATGAATGGTATCCGTGAGTCGTCCCTCCAAATAGACAGTATCATTCTGCAATCGCGCTAAATCAGTCGTTCTGAAGACACCCCCGCTAAGCGATTCGCTGGCACCATGATAGGATCGCGCCACCGCTGCGCTCTGAACCTCCAAACAACCATCATCGCCAATTTTGAGTGCCACCCCTTTCATTGCTCGACCCGCCAGGTCAGCCGACTCACGAGGTGTACTTGTCGAATCATAAGCAATGCCTCCACATTCACTTGATCCATAGAAATTGTGGACCTTCAGCCCTGCACGATCAAAAATCGAAATCTCCAACTCCAATGGCATAGGAGCACCAGCTGTGATCGCACAAGAGATATTGGCTGGCAACAAAATCCCTGCCTGATGCCACGCCCTCCACATGGCAGGAACCGCTGGCAAAGTCACCTTGCCCATCTCTGCAAACGCTCTCCGCAAGGTGCCGGGCAACGGGTCACCAAGGGCAATCATTGGCATTCCTTTCAGCAGCATGGGCAACACCAGATTGGAGAACCCGTACGAGTGCGCCATCGAGATCACCCCCAAGTTCGGCGCTGTTCTCTGCAAACCCATCGTCTCCCAGATCTGCTCACAATCTGCCACCAATTGACTTGCCTCAAAATACACGCGCCGCGGCTCGCCGGTAGATCCTGATGTTGTTTTGATATGAACGACACCCTCTGGCACCTCCTCTGAGTCATCTACCCAGTCGAAAGCCCGCTCCATTGGCACCAAAACAGCCCCATCTCTCCAAGCCTGCAAAGTTTTCACCACGAACGCCACGGCACCACCTTCAACTGCGTTCGGAACCGACCGACCCACTTTTATTCTCGGTAACCCCCGGACCGCTTCATCCAGCTGCCCAAATGTCCACGACTTTCCCGTAGCCTCCTCTCGGATGGCCCAAGCCCCCCGATTCTCAGCACACGTATCAAGCCACCGCTCGTAAAGCTCCATAGACCTCACCTTCGCGAAACTTCGCGCTAGAATCAAGCATCCTTGACACGACTTCAGTTGCCTGTTGGGATTCCAAACGTAGAAACAAGGATGGCTTATCGACACTCACACACACCCTCACAGCCACATCGCGTCGCGATCACGGCAGCGGGTGTCGTGTCGTCCCATGGCATCGGCTGGTCTTCAAACGAAACAGGTGTCCGCAATGGACTCCGAGCCATCAGGCCCATCACGGTATTCGACACCTCCAGCCAACGTGTCCATCATGGCGGTGAGGTTCTCCTGCCAAACAGTATTCCTCCCTGTGGACTCACTTCACGTCAAATCTCGCGGCTCGACCGAGCCACCCGAATGCTGATCCTAGCAGGCATCGAATGCATGGGCCAAGCCCGATGGCAATCAACTCATCTGAACGAATCCGTCGCCTTGAGTTTTGGCACCAGTGCTGCCGCCATGAGTCTCGGTGAGGCTTACTACAAGGTCAAAACCAGTCAGCCTCGCACCCAACGCGGGCTCGCCCATCTCACTCATCTCTATCAACCCTCCAGTCAAATTCGTTTACTGGCAGATGCACTGCAAGTCAGCGGTCCTGTTCACATCATCGCCAACGCCTGCGCCTCTGGCTCAAATGCTATCGGCAACGCCTTCCATCTCATCAAAAGCGGTCGCGCCCGACTTGCCATCACTGGCGGCTACGATGCCCTCTCACAGCTTGTCTTCGCTGGATTCGACTCTCTTCAAGCCCTCTCCACCACTCTTCCTCGCCCTTTTGCTTCCGATCGCGATGGCTTGGCCCTAGGAGAAGGCGCTGCGGTGCTCACCCTGGAGCGCCTTGAAGACGCTCGCGCCCGAGGCGCATCAATCCTCGGTGAGATCACTGGCTACGGCAGCAGCACCGACCTCCATCACTTGACTCAACCTCATCCAGAAGGACTGGCCGCCATTCAAAGCATGACTGCCGCCTGCCATGAAGCCAACTGGTCACCCGGCCAAGTCGACTACATCAATGCTCACGGCACCGGAACCCCTCTAAACGACAGCTCCGAAGGCGCAGCCATCTGCCATTGGGCTGGTGACGCTGTTTCCCAAATGCGCGTCAGCTCCACTAAGGGTGGCACGGGTCACCTCCTCGGAGGCGCGGGCGCTGTTGAAGCCGTTATCTGCCTCATGGCCTTGCAAGGGGGTTGGATCCCTCCAAACGTTCCCATCCAAAATCCAGATCCGATCTGTCAGTTCGACCTTGTTCAGACCCCCACCGATTCACCTTTGTGCCGCATCCTTTCTAACTCCTTCGGATTCGGTGGCGCCAACGCCACCCTCGCCTTTCAACATCCTGACCTCGAACCCGCATGAGCCACCGCCTCCACATCGCCGGCTGGGGTGCTGTCTCTCCTGCTGGCTGGACAAGCAGCGACCTCTTCAATGCCGTGCTGGATCAGCGAGCCTTGCCCACATCCCTCGATCTTAGGCACCCTGATGCCCCTCCCATTCCCTGCCGCCGAGTCCCTCCCCTTGCCTCTCCTCCCATCTGGCTTCGTCAACCACGTCTTCGTCGGTCCAGCCCCATCACTCGTTTTGCTGTTTCAGCCGCTCTCGAAGCCTTGCAAACATTCAACCAACCCGAGGCGTCGACCACATCACTCGGCGTTCTCTTTGCAGTTCAAAACGGCAGCGTGAACTACAGCAGCCGATTTTTTGCCGAAGTGCTCGCCAACCCCGGCCTCGCCAGCCCGATTCTATTTCCCGAAACCGTCTTCAATGCCCCGTCTAGCCACATCAGTAGCCTCCTAGCATCACCCTCCCTCAATAACACTCTGGTCAGCGACGCCGGAGGCTTCATTACCGCTCTCGAAATGGCCGCCCATTGGCTAGACGACGACCAAGTCACCGACTGTTTAATCATTAGCGCTGAAGAGTACGATTGGCTCAGTGCCGAATCTCTCGCACTTGTCCCCGGCCCGAAAATCGCTAGCGAAGGTGCAGCGGCCCTCTGGTTGCGACGCACTGAGAAACCCTCGCCCAACGACATCCTGCTTGAGCAAATAACCGAAGCCGCCACGATCACCAACCAGCAATCCCGCTCCACTGCCATTCAAAAAATGCACCTCGACTTGGAAGCCCCCAATCACGCCACCCTCATCAGCGCCGAAAGCGGCCACCCAACTTGGGACCGCCCCCACTCCGAAACCTTTGCCTCTAGGGCAGGTCCTCGATTCACCCTCCAATCTCAATTCGGTCACGGCTTTTCCATCCTCGGAGGCTGGCAGTGCGCCCTTGCTTGCGAACTTCTTCAAAGAGGCGTCTGTCACAACGCTGTCGTCGCAGCGGACACAGGTGCCAATCAAGCTCAAGCCGCCTGGTTCTCCCGCCCCAGCCATTAAATCCCTATGCCTAGACAAATCCTCATCACAGGAGCCAATGGTGGACTTGGTCTCGCCATCGCAAGCGCCTTCCTCACCGAATCGCCTGAAAATCAACTCTGGCTTGGCGTGCGTGCCAATCGAGAAGCCGCCACTGCCCTTGCTGCCACCTCTCCAGATCGTATCCACCTTCTCGACCTTGACGTCACCAGTTCCGCATCGTGGGAAAGCGCCATCACCACTGTGACCACCGCCTCCAGCAGCCTTGACGTCCTCGTCAACAACGCCGGTCACCACCAGGACAGCCTCCTCGCCACCATGTCAGACGAAGCCTGGCACGGCGTGCTCGATACCGCACTAACTGGTGTCTTTCTTGGATGCCGCGCCGTCACTCGACTCATGATGAGCCAGCGCAACGGTCGAATCATCAACATTTCCTCCCTCAGCGCTCTGCTCGCCCCAGCCGGCCAAGCCAACTACGCCGCTGCTAAAGCCGGTGTTCTTGGACTTACCCAATCATTCTCCAAAGAAGTCGCCCGCGCCGGCGTCACCGTCAATTCCATCTGCCCCGGCTACATTGATACCCCGGCCCTCGCCGACATGAACCCGGAACAGAGACAAATCGCCCTGTCACGAGTCCCCATGCGCCGCTTTGGAAAGCCTGACGAAATTGCCTCCGCTGTCGTTTTCCTGGCCTCGCCAGCCGCGGCATACATCACAGGCAGCACATTGAAGATTGATGGCGGCCTGTTTTGACGCCACCTTGCGGGCTCACTCAGCCGACACCTACTCAAATGGACGCCCTCAAACAGCAAATCCGAGAACTCATGGTCGCCGAACTCATGCTCCCAATGAGTCCCGATGAAATCGCCACAGATACCCCCATTTTCAGCCCTCAAGGACTAGCTCTCGACTCCGTTGACGCCCTCCAACTCGTCGTTGCCCTCGAGAAAAAATTCGGCCTCAAACTCGCCGACGCTGAAGCAGCCCGCACCACCCTCCACAGCGTCGACACCATCGCCAATGCAATCAGCTCTCGAGTGACTACCTGAAGGCACCCTTAGTGCACCCCGATATCGGCGAGATATCGTTCCGCCTCCAGCGCAGCAGCACATCCCTGACCCGCCGCCGTGATAGCCTGCCGATAAACATGATCGGCCACATCTCCAGCCGCAAACAGTCCCACCGTCTTCGTCGCAGTCCCCTTCGTTTGCAGAATGTAACCATTCTCATCCGTATCCACCAAGTCCC
The DNA here is from genome assembly GCA_027487315.1 of Verrucomicrobiaceae bacterium. Lineage (GTDB taxonomy): Bacteria > Verrucomicrobiota > Verrucomicrobiia > Verrucomicrobiales > Verrucomicrobiaceae > JAGRPD01. The sequence goes on from JAIYDW010000010.1 coordinate 11,875, forward strand.
CGAGAAACGCCCCATTCGGCACGTGTCCGATCGCCACAAACACACACTTGATCTCCAACTCCGACTTCTCGCCATTGACCAAGTTCTCCAAAGTCACTGCCCGCATCTCCCCCTTTTCATCCGTCAAGTACTCGCTCACCGTCGAGTTCCAAACCGGCTCAATCTTCGGATTCGCCAAAGCCCGATCCGCCATGATCTTTGACGCACGCAGGGTGTCACGACGATGGATCAAATAGACCTTCGAAGCAAATTTGGTCAAGAAAGAGGCTTCCTCGCACGCACTATCCCCACCACCGATGACCGCTACCGGCACATTACGATAAAATGCTCCATCACAAGTGGCGCAGCTCGTTAAGCCATGCCCAATCAGACTTTTCTCGTTCGGCAAACCCAGGTGCCGAGGGGACGCTCCTGTCGCCACGATCACCGTACGCGCCTGCTTTGTCGTCCCATCCTCAAGCTTGATGTCGAAATGCCCCTCTGCGGCCTTCTCCACCCCCGTAACCAGCGCAAACTCAATGCGCGTTCCGAACCGTTCAGCCTGTTGCTGCATTCGCATCATCAACTCAGGCCCCATGATCCCCTCCGGAAAGCCTGGGAAATTCTCCACTTCAGTCGTGGTCGTGAGTTGCCCCCCGGGCATATTGCCGGACAAAATCAATGGGTTCAGGTTCGCGCGCGCAGCGTAAACTGCCGCAGTATAGCCCGCACAACCGGTTCCGATGATGATAACGTTTTCCATGGTATTCAAAGAGGAGAAAGAGAACCCAAAAGGTGGAGGGGAATTGCCTTTCCGCAAGATGGGAGACACAACGAACTCAAATATTCCCTCAACACAAATCTTGAAGCGCCCTCAGTTTCGCATGCGCCGCCCCCCTGTCGATGGACTCTTCAGCGCGCAACTTGCCTTCCGCCAAATCCTTCGCGAGTCCTGTGATGACAAAGCCCGCCGCCGCATTCAATACCGCCAAGTCCCTTTTTGGCCCGACCACATGACCCTCCAAAATCCCCTCTAGAATAGCCGCATTCATCAACGCATCCCCGCCCTCAAGACTCGCCAGCTTAGCCTTCGCAAATCCATAGTCCGCCGCATCAAGCTTGGATTTCGTGATCTGACCCCCACGCAGTTCACAAACAGTGTTCGCTCCCAAAGTCGACAACTCATCCATCCCCTTCCCTCCCGGGGCGCTACCATGCACCACCCACGCCGCTTTGCGCCCCAATCGACATAGAATATCCGCGAACACGTCGGTCCACGCCTCGTCGAACACTCCAATCAACTGGTGTTCCGGTCGAATCGGATTCAGCAATGGCCCCAACAGGTTAAACATCGACCGCTGCCCCTCCGCCGCCAACAACTTCCGAGCATCCACCACCGCCTTAAACGCCGGATGATACAAAGGCGCAAAGAAAAAACCAATTCCCAGTGACTCAACCCCGCGCGCGACCTTTTCAGGCGGCAAATCAATCTTCACTCCCATCGACTCCAACACATCCGCACCACCACTTTTTGACGTCACCCCTCGATTGCCATGCTTCGTCACACACACCCCCCCACCAGCCAAAATGAACATCGCCGTTGTCGAAACATTGAAGAGATTCAGCTTATCACCCCCCGTTCCCACCACATCCAACATCGGCCCTGGAACACGCTCCCGGTTAACTTTTGGATCCACCGCAAGCGCCAAAAACTCCGTCACAAATCCCGCGATCTCCTCTGGCGTCTCACCCCTCCGCGCCAGTGCCCGCAAAAAATCAGCCTTCTCTTTTACCTCCACCGCAGGGTCTACCAACGCCGCAGCAGCAGCGCGAAGGACATCTTCAGGAAGAGATTTGCCAGGCGTCACCTGACGGGTCAGATCATTCATGATCCCATCTTTGCAGGAAACTCTGCCATTTGGCAACGCCGAACCCGTGACGATCTCTGAACATTCCGCGTCATCGAAAAATCCAACCCCAGGTAAAGTTCACTGACAGGTCGACTACTCGACCGCTTCCAGATTCTGAAGTGCCTTCACTTGCTTCTCCAAATCACGTACCTTACGAATCATCTCCGGCAACTGCTGGAGCGCAATCCACTGGCGCTTCGTGTGCTTGTCCGGTGCCGCCGGAATCCCAAGAACGGTTCCACCGTCTGGAACATCCCGCATTACCCCCGACTTCGCACCAACCGTCGATTGACGCCCCAGTTTCAAATGCCCAGCAATACCCGATTGCGAGGCAATCACCGTGTAGTCTCCCAAATGAGTGCTACCCGCAAAACCCACCTGTCCCATGATCAAACAATGCCGACCCATCTCCACGTTGTGCGCCACATGCACCAAGTTATCGACCTTCGTCCCCGCTCCGATGATCGTCGACCCAAGCGCCCCCCGATCAATAGCCGCATTGGCCCCGATCTCGACATCATCATGAATCACCACATTTCCAACCTGCAAAACCTTGCGATGACGCCCTTGATCAAACACATATCCATAGCCGTCCGCCCCGATTGTCGTTCCCGCATGAATCCTTACCCGATTCCCAACGATCGTCTGATGATAAAGTGTTACCTGCGGAAACAAATGCACATCTTCACCCAACGTAGTCCCTGTCCCCAAATGATTGCCACCCATCAGGACACACCTCGCCCCGATCGTCACCCCTTCACTCACGATGCAATGCGGCCCCACATGAGCCGAAGGATCAATCTGAGCGCTCGGTGCAATGCTGGCGCTCTGATGGATCCCAGGAACAAAACGCTCCTCCGGAAAAAAGTGCGGCAGTAATTTCGCCATCGCCACCCGTGCATCGGCCACTCGAATCAATGTCTTTTGCGCCGATTCTAAGCCCGCCGGCGCCAGCACGGCAGACGCCCCACTCTCTTCTGCCGCCTTAAAGTAGCTCGCCTTCTCGGCAAAAGTCAGATCCCCCGTCCGAGCCTCAGAAGCGGAGGCAAATCCAGTAAGAATGATAGACGAGTCTCCAATCACTTCGCCTCCGACAAGTAAGGCTATTTCAGCAACAGTGGTTGGCATGATAAAATGAGCTAAAGTCAACTACCCGCTAGTGAGAGGAAACCAAACTGACTTCTGAGAAAATCGCGGATTCCGCCGCCAGCCTGTCGTTTTGCAACCGCCTCATTTCCCGCAAACTCACCATCCGCTGGGCATCCACATCCCAGACCTTCAGGCGCAAACAACGCATGATGTTCATCGGACTAAGTGATGTTGTCACCGCCGACCCCAACTCAGGAAAATCTCGCATCACCTCCGGCAATCGGTAAAACGGAATCTTGGCGTTCAGATGATGAACATGATGGAAACCAATATTCGCCGTGAAGTAACGCATGATGAGCCCGGTTCTCATGTAGCTGGAAGACTCCAGCGCGGCCTTCTCATAAGTCCATCCACCCTTCTCATAAAACAACACTCCGGGGAAGTTATGCTGAGCATAAAACAGGTAGGATCCAATCGCATAAGTGATGAAATGTGGGAGCGTTTGTGTCAACACCACGGCCTGCCAACCCCCATACAAATAAAGCGCCACCCCAATGGCCACATGTAAAACCAAGGCAACCAGGCAATCAAAATGACGTTTCGGGTCTTTCAAGAACGGTTGCACGCACATCGCATATAGGAACATTGTGAAGTAACCGAACAAAATCGTAACAGGATGACGAATGCCCAGATACTCTCGCTGTGTCGCCCGCGTCGAACCCATGAAACCATTGGAAGTCATAATCGGAAACGACCCAATGTTTGATCCTCGAAGCTTCGAGTTATGGTTGTGGTGATGATTGTGCGAACTCCTCCAGATACTGCTCGCGCTCAGGGCATAGATTCCAAATGTCCTCATCAAAATCTCTGCCAAGCGAGACCGGGGAAGGATCGCATGATGCTGCTGATCGTGGTAGATCACAAACATCCTCAACAGAAAGAGGCCCGCCAAAACGCTGAATACCATTTTGGCCCAGATTGGCCCAATCAATAACGTCGCCCAAAAAGAACCAACCAGCAGCGCAAGCGTCGACAAGACATGCCACCAACTGATCAAACTGGAGTCTTTTGCATAGCCTTTCGTGGCGAGGATGAGTTCTTGGCCACTTCTCATTGTCGTCCGTACGTCGACAATCTCTTGTTTGTCGAAGGAATGTACACGCAGAATGGAAAAAGTCACACACCCATCAAGCCCCCCCTCTCGCAATCTTGCGAATATCAACCCATGACCTTCCCAAATAAGAAGCAGCCATCTTCCTGCATACGCCAAAAGGCATCTGCCCAAACCTACCAGGGCACTTGCTAAAGACATTTCGAACCGCCGATCGATCTCCCATTAGCACGATCCATCAAAACCTCGCTGCCCAAACACCAAGTCCCGATTCAATCTCAATCCCCCGCTCCTCAATCAAAGCAAAGACGAACTCACAAAAACCCCTTCCGCTGAACCCAGGACACTTGCGCTCCACACAATGCAGTGAATATTCCTTCCATCACGTATGTCCCACGACCTCTCCACCCCGCATGAATACTCCGGGCAACTGTTGCTGGCGGCACCCACTTTAAAGGACCCCAATTTCTCTCGTTCCGTCATCCTCTTGGCTGCCCATTCCTCAGACGAAGGCGCGTTTGGCTACATCTTGAATCGCCCACTAAATCAACGCGTCGCTGACCTCATGCCCGATGCCGAACTCGGTCCCCTAGGCAGCGCTCCCGTATTCATGGGGGGGCCCGTTTCTGCCGACAAAATGGCCTTTGCTTCATTGCGATGGAGCCGAGTAAAACGTCAGTTGAGAATCCAAACCCATCTCTCAGTCGACGATGCCCTTCACGAAATGAGCCTGGGCCGCGAAGTGCGGGGCTTCGTTGGTTACTCCGGCTGGGGGGAAGGCCAGTTGGAGAAGGAGATGGAACGCCGCTCCTGGATTGCAACCTCACCCGAAAAGAAGGTGCTCACCACACGCCATCCCGATTCTCTTTGGCATGAAGTCCTTAAAGGAATGGGACCGCTGTTCGGCCTCATCGCAGGCATGCCCGAAAAGGTCGAGCTGAATTAGGGTGAACTTTAGCGCATTTTAAGAAATGATGTGGCCGATGATTTGGGAGCGCCGGGAGTGGACGTGGGCCGTTGCCAGTACCGGGGCATATCAATGCATACGTCCCAAGCTGACAAGCGCCCAGTTCCGCCTCCGCCGCCCCAAAGGAGCGGCTACAGTTTTCTTAAACTGCTCTGAGCACTTTGGGTTCCGAATATGGAAACCGCGAGCGTGATAATCGCCGCGCAGAATATTGCAATCAGCGATGCATCACCGCACATTCAGAAACAGAACTCATTCACTCTTCTCCTCTGCCGAATGACTCAGTTCTAGCGTCCTAACAACGCCTCTACCTCGTCCAGGTATTTCGATATCGGATCATTCCGTGGCGGCAACTCCTCACGCACTCGATCTGGCAGCGTGAGAAAATCCTCAAACAATCCACTATACCGCGTTGACTGAGTCGCCTCATACCAGTCCAAGTGATCTTGGACCGCACAAGCCTTCACGTAGCTCTCGACAGCCCGCTTGCGCAATGCCTTCAGTTTCTCATCCGCCCCTTTGGTCTTTCCAACTGACAACTCATTAATCACACTGATGTAATCGTTTGCGATATCTCTGAATAGCACATTGCCTCGAACAGCAACGTCTTGGAGCGCAAGACGCATTTGGGAAAGCAGCCTCTGCTTCTCTGGATGCCCCATCACCACGGCAAAATCTTCCACCGGAAATGGAATCAGACTGCTTTCTGGAGGATTCAGGGACTGGTCTGCCGGCGCCTGAATGTACCGACCTCGCTCACCAAAGCTCACAGGCCCCCTCGAAACCTTCACTTGAGTTGTAATCTCTAAGTCGAGGGCCGCTGGATCAAACAATCGCACTGAAACCTCCTTTTCACCGGGCGCCTCCGCCTCCTCCTTCGAACTTTTGTTACCGCGGAACCACTTCAACGGGTTCAACGACTTACCGCGCCCACCTTCAACCGGTGGCTCAGCAGACTTCTCTTTCGACTTCTCTGGGGAGGGTTCCGATTTCGATGCCTCTTCCTTCATATTGGCAGCCCTTTTGGCCTCAGCGGCCTCGATCCGAGCCTTCTCCTTCTCTTGCTTCTCTTGATCTTCCTTCTCCTTTTCTGCCTTCTCTCGATCCGCTTTCTCCTGAGCAGCCTTCTCCTTTGCTTCCTTTTCCTCGGCCCTCCTTAACTCCTTTTCTCGATCTTTAGCTGCAGAGGCTTCTTCTTTGGAAAGCTCCACTTTGTCGTCGGTTTTCGACATACCCTTCCCATCATCCTCAACATCCAACTCCTCTTTCTTCTCTTCCGAATCCTTCTGCCTGAACGGAATGAAGTTTCTCAAAAACCCCTTCTTAGACTTCTCTTCTTCGGTGGCCTCCACAGCAACCTCCGGCGCCTCGGGCAATTCCTTCGGTCGACTCGAAACCGACTTGGTTGCAGGCTTGCCCGACTTACTTGTCCCCGTTTTCTTGGCTGTCGAACTTGAAGAGGCCGACGCCACCGATGCAGCCTTATCGTTATCAATCACAGGATCAGGCTCCTTCAAGGCTGCCGGACGTTGCGATGCTAAGCTCAATATCTTCTGGGGTTCCGGTAGCTTGCTGTCAGGAATAGAAGGCACTAGGAAGGTCAGCGCGCGATCAAGTAATTCCGCCGTCTGAGTGGGGTCCAACGTCTCCGCCATACTTGGCGCAGCCAGGGACGCCAATTGCAACGACCACCACTTGTTCAAGCTCGTATCGGACTCGGCCAGCGCTGGAAACCACTGTTTGAGCAATTCCCTCTGCGGCTTCTCTTCTTGAGCCAATGCAGCCAAAAAACGACTAAATCGCAACGGCCCATCTGGCTGGTCCAATACAGCCAGCACAAGGGCGCAACATGACGTCTCATAAATCGTGCGCGACAGCCCATCCAATCCAGTCGCCTCCGCATCCAAGATCTCCTCAATCCCGTAGACCTTGCCGCTCTTGAAAATGGCAGCAAACTCGGCACTCGGCCGCCCTCGCAATCGATAGTCCAACGCCTTGATCACTCCGGTGTGAACCCACGGCGGCACCAAGTTGGAATTTCTTCCGTCGGGGACCTCTTTGTGCGATCGCAAGATTCTCTCTGAAAGCAGCAGACGAATCAACTCCCTCCGGAAATCCGCAGGCCGCAGCCCGCTCCGCTCAGGCACATTCATTTGCAGGTGAAACCCTCCGTGCGTCAAAGCGCTAACCTGAGTGGTGATCCCCAAGTCCGGTGGATCCGCTGGCGTCAAAGCTTTGATCTGCACCACCACCGTTCGCACCCACGCGTCCGGGGTCCGCAACAAGCGCCCCAACTCCAAACCAATGTCCTCGCACTTCCCGGCAATTCCGCTCCGCACACGTAAATCAGGTCCATAGACAATGAATTGCCCAGAGGAACTTGTCGAACTAGGAACCGCAGACGACTTCGTTGGCGCCCGACTCGGAACTGGCGTTACCGGCACGGGCAGTACTGGCATATCAAGTGCGGGCGATGGAGTGAATGATGGCGGAACAGAGGGCGCGCCCGATAGTCTCTCTTGAGGCAATGGCAGATCATCAACCTGCCCGTTTACCATACCAAGAAGGCACAAGCTTTGAACAGAAGCCAAGAAGAGAAAGGAGCGATACATGATCAACGATTGGTGGTTGCAGCCTGCGCAGCGGAGTCAAGGAAACGCGGATCCAGCAGCAGTTGATCATCCACAATTTGAATCTGATTCATGGCAAACAAAGCATCTATCTCAGGCCTCAAGACATCTGCCAAATGCGATAACACAGCCTTGGCAGGATGCAGTAGTCCTCTGGGCACTTTCAAGCGTCCATAGGCTCCGTCTACGATCTCGCAGTGAAACTCGCTCTCCTCACGCTTCAAACGCAAATTCACCGTCAGGTCACACACATGCACCTCCGCCAGCCTCCATCTCAATCGAAGTACCACACCGCCCTCCCGAAGATCAACCTCCGGTGCCTCCATACGCCACCAAGATTTCGCCCCTCCCCATGCAGGACGTGAGGTGACGCTTTCAGCCAGATGTTCATTCAGACGTGCCTCGCTAATCTCAAAAGGGGCCGACCGCTTGATTGCCGCTTGCGCGAGTTGGTCCAATACCCCTTGCGTCGCTTTGCGTTCACCTTCTTGAGCCTGCAAAGCAGACCTTTGCGCCGGGCGATGCGCTACCCATGCCGCCCCAGTGAGAGCACTGAAAAGCAGAAGCAGAAGACTGTAGCGAAGAACATTCACCGAGAAAAATTCGATCGAGATTAAGTCGTCGCACTTGAAGAACTACTTGTGCCCCCAGAGCTCGCTGCCGCGGTTCCCGCCCCACTACTCGACGACGAATCCTGTTTCGCCGCAGCCTTGTAGGCATCACTGCGATAGTCCGTGATGTAAAAACCAGAACCTTTAAAGATGAAACCGGAACCCAAACCGATCTTACGACGGACGGGGCCGGCGCATCCAGGTTGCGGGCAGTCGGTCAAATGAGGATCCTTCATGGACTGCTTCGCTTCAAACGCATGTCCACAGGTTTGGCATTGATAATCGTAAGTTGGCATAGAGAGGTCGAAGGTCGAATCAAGGAACTCAGCCGAAACTGAGGGCTGACAGTATAGCCAGCCGCTCTCGCCAGCAATGGGATTTTACCCCCTCCAAACGACGGCCACTTGCCTTAATCGAGGCCCGGCCATTCCCCTCTTCCCAAACCCACCTGTGTTCACCGACCCGGAAAAGGGAGATGATTTGCCATGGTCACAAAGTGCCGCTACGTTCCAGTCATGGCTAAGGCCAAAAATCGACACCGTTTTCCCTTAAAAGATGCCCCCCCATCCTCGGCTGATGCTCCCGCAGTCTTGGATGAACCGACGAATCGCATAGCCTCTGAGCCATCAGATGCCCAATCCAGTCAAAGTTCGCGACTGGAATCATGGCTTAGAAAAGCCCAAGACGGTTGTCTCACCCGAACCGATTCAATTCACTTGGCCAACTTACTCATTGAATCCAGGTCGTGGCCGATGGATAAAGTAGCAGTCGATCACCTTCTAGCCGAGATGCGTGCAGGCGCCAGCGCGATGACTCGAATGGTGCTGCTTGTCTGGGCAAAAGATGCTCAAGTCCACAGCCTGGCAAAACTCGCCGATGAAATCATTCGACATGAACAGGAGGTCCTGGCTTCGGCTGAATCGCTTTTTGCAGTGAGTGAACTCTCTCAATTTCTCGGCATTGTCCGGCCCTTTCGCTCCAATAAATTGAATCAACTCGCCCAATCTCACTTGCTGAACCACCCGGAGTTGATTTTGCCCGAAGGACTCAAGGAGTCCCTCGATGAAGCCGAAAAATGGACGCACGTCGGACTCTTGTTAGAATCGAGCAGTTCGACCGAACGCGTTTTCTGGAACAATCGACTAAGGAACCCCGAAATGACATGGAACTGGGAAGATCCAGATGCTCGAACAGCTTTGCGCTCTGCCTCCAGCTTTCTTCCCAACGCCCCAATCGCCGTTCAGCAACTCTTCCGTGCGGCGGTTCCCGATTCTTGGTGGGATCTGATGGAAAAAACCTGCTTGAAGCAAGCCGGAGCAGACGCAAACGAGCTATCCAGTCTGCATCTCTCGAAAAAACTCCACTCGAAGTCCTGGTTCTCTAAACCGGTCAAAATCGCGGCAATGGTCGCCTTGGTTGGTGCAGTGGGTGCCGCCTTAACCACCGAAAGTTTTGACTTCCGATCCAAAACGCCACCACCTCAGATTTTGCAAACCCCTTCACCAAAATCAGTCGCGGCACCAGTCAACCCCTCTTTCAATTCGGTCAAACCTTCCCCTTCCAACCCGCCTCCATCGCCATCGCACACTCCCCAACTCGCACCATGGAGACTCCAGGAGATAGCCGATATTCAGCAGGCGTTCCCTGCTCTTCAGCGCCTCCAGAACACCCTCCATACAGGAACCCTCAAAGAGGCTGAGCCTATTCTAAAAGGCAGTAGCTCCATCGCCAGCCTTCGAACTCCCTCCTACCAAGCGCTGCTTCGCTGGGCGATGGTTGATCCACCAGAGGACGCCGCTGTCAGGCGCGCAATCATTCGCGTCTTCACCCTGACCCCTCCCTTGTCAGATACCCTGCCCATTCTCGAAAAAGCCGCTGGCGAAGGTGAACCCTATCGCGACGAAATGAAAGAGATGGCCAGCATTGTTCTCAGCGCACGCCCAATGCCTCTCTCAACCGAGCACGTGGAACGATTGCGCAGAATAGCCAACTAAACCCAGCCAATCCTGGTCGATCCCTCTCTCATCTTACAACAGCAACTTCATCAAATGCGATTGACTGCAATGCATCAAAGGTCTCTAGCATTCCTTATTCTAGCAAACGTCAGTTTATTCGCAGCGATTCAAACCGGCCAAGCCCAAACAAGCACTACTCCATTTCTGGAAGTCCAAGACGGATCCCTGCCCCTCATATTCACGGTCCCTCATGGCGGCTCTTTGAAGCCTGCCGGATTGATGAACCGGCGCTATGGTAGTTTGGCCACTGATGCCGAAACAAAAACGCTCGCAGCAGAAATCGATCTTGCCATCAAAACGCGTTTGGGCGCGTCAGCCCATTTCATCATCAACAATCTCCATCGGTCAAAACTAGACCCCAATCGTGACATCACCGAAGCCGCTCAAGACGACCCCGGCGCCCAAAGTGCCTGGCTCGACTTCCATGCTGCTTGCTCAGCTACCACTCAAAAAGTCACCAAAACCCATGGATTGGGTCTATTGATAGATTTGCACGGACATCGACACGAGGAACCCAATGTGGAAGTCGGCATGCTTCTCAATGCGGCAGACCTTCAAAACTCCGACGCTGAAATCTCATCAAATCCCAGCCTCTTATCGAAGTCTTCCATCAAAGAACTGGTTCAACGCACTGGCAAACCTCTCGCTGAACTCATCCGTGGTCCATCAAGTCTGGGCTCACTCCTGGAAATTCGTGGTCAGCGCAGCCTCCCCAGTGCCGTCCGCCCCGAACCAACGGCTGGAGCCTCATACTACAGTGGGGCCTACATCATCGCCACTCACGGTTCCAAAAATGGCGGTAAAGTCAGTGCCATTCAACTCGAATGCCCATGGGAAGGGGTACGCGACACCGCATCGAACCGGAAACAGTTTGCACAACGGCTTGCTGACGCCCTCGCGGAATTCCTCCTGGTTCACTTACATTGGAAGAGCGAATAACTTCGCCATTCACTCAGCCCGATTGATCACCAAGCCACGCATAGCGGTTGAAGACATCATCGGCTGAAGAAGCGTCATGGCCGCCCGCAGTTTTGCTGGAGTCGCTCGCGCTCGATCATGAATCATGATCACATCCGTCGCAAGCGGAGCAAGGGGTGCCACATCGGCAAAATTCTTCAGCACCGGCGGACCGTCCAGAATAATCCAATCGACCCCCAACCTCGCACGATCAATCCAGGCACGATATCCATCCAACAGTTCGTTCGTCTCATACGCCGGAATATCATGCGCAGGCAACACAAACAGATCGGAGTTCCCATAGCGAACATCATCCAATCGACTCGCAAACGAACTGTGGCGCTCCGACTGCGGAAAAAAGTGATGGATCCCCGGCGCGCCAGCATGACAATCGATCACCAGCACCTTTCGCCCATGATGAACGAAAGTAGCTGCTAATGCCGCCGCCGCCAGACTCTTCCCTTCTCCCGACTCGGAACTTGAAACAAGAACCACTCCACCGGGCCCCGTGCGATAAAGCGCCTGCTTCTCTAGCACCCCCGTCAATTGTCGCAAAGAGGTAGCCGCTCCGCGCGGTTCTGATCGCAAACACTCCGCAAGAACTTGTGCAGGACCTTCAACCGCCAATATCGGAAACTCCGCCAGTACCGTCGTCCGATTACCCGATCCAAGCGCCATCGGTGGAGGCGGAGCAGGCAGCTCTGCATTCGCAGGCGATGAAGTGGGTTGAACAGGCGGCACTTCGTTCGCCCCACCAGCCTCGTCAGATTTAACTTCAGGAGCCCTCAACAGCTTGATGATGTGGTCATCTGCCAGCCCCCACCCCAATGGCACACCCACAAAGACCAAACCAAAGACCATCATCGACGCCAATGCCGCTAACGTTTTGTTGGGCTTGAGCGCCTTATCCGGAGGTGTCGCCACGTCCGCGATACGCAAAATGCCATTGTCAGTAAACTGACCCGTGAGATCAGCCTGATTCATTCGCATCGAAATATTCTGGTACATTTGCCGATCCAACTCCACCTGATCAATGAGCATCTTTTCTTGAATCTCCTTGTCACCCATGGCTATCACATCACCACGGGTTCCACTGACCTGGCGTTTGAAATCCTCCAATTGCGCACTCAATGTGCTCACCTCTTGGCGTGCCATGGTCACCACTGATGCGATCAAAGTATTGAGTTCTCCCTTACGGCCCCTCAGTTCATTAGTCAGTCCTACCACCCGTGGGTGTTTGGGCCCGCAAAACTCCAACAATGGCGTCAGTTGCGCCTCTAAAGCACTGATCTCGATGCGCTTCTGCGATACTTGAGGATTCTGGGCCACCGGCTGCACCGTCAGCAATTGAACCACACTTGATCCAGCAGATTCGATCGCCTCCAACTCATAACGTGCGCGAGTCAACTTGACCTCAGTTTCCGCCAGCGCCGTGTTCAAGGCAGTAAGTTTCTCTCCTGTCGTATCTTTAACTCCTTCTGTCTTCCTCATTACACTCGCCTGTTGCCGATACGCTGCAAGCTTAGCCTCGCTCTCCTGAAGATTCTTTCGCAATTCCACCGCCTTCTGTCCAAGAAATTCCGAAGCTGCCATCGTTCCGCTCCGTTCCTGCTTGCCCACATAAGCAATGTATTGATTCACATACCGATTTGCCATATCCGCGCAAACCTGAGGTTCTTCTCCCCTCACTTGCACCCTCAAGATAAAAGACTCTTTCAAGGGTTCCACTCGAGTCACCGCCGCCAACTTCTTGATGAATACCTCGCGCAAATTTGGGGCAGCCTTCGGCTTCGAAAGCCCTGCCCAATCCATCACTATCGTCTGAAATGACTTTCGAGAGAGGTCTGGCTCAATGTACTCGTACCGTGTCGCAGTCGGAGTGTTGTCGTGAAGATACTCCAGAAAACTGCGCGACTTCAGTTCCATTAAATGGTTATTTACCAATAATGGCGCACTAAGTTCGCCGACCGACGATGTTCGCCCCAACTGCTCAAAGTTAAACACATTTGAGTCCTGAATCCGAAGCAGCAGTTGAGCCTCCGCCTGAAACACCTTCGGCCCGGTTCCCAAGGCAACAAATGCCAACACTGCCAACGGCAAACCGTACAGAATGCCGCGCCTCCAATTCTGGCGCATGTAGCCCACCAAATCTGCAAGACTGATCACCCCTTCTTGACTGGCAGGAACCGTGTTTGGAACAACCAAAACGGGTTGGGGAGGCGGCAGCATCGAGGGAGTCGACTGGTAGACTGCCAACGATTGTTCTTTCCCTCCCGCTACGACCAACGACCCCGTCGCAGACGAGGCTCCGGATCGAGGACTTAAGGATTCATGGTTCATAGTGCTGTAGGATAAAGTTTCAGGGGCCATGAGGCAAAGGAGTGGTTAGAGTTTGAGCACGCAACGCCGACTTGATTCGACTAGGAGCAGCACCTCGCAGTTCCATCGCCCGTAAAATGATGTCATTGACAATCTTCACATCAAAGACCTCCTCCGCTAGTCGCCGACTTGCCGCACCCATGGTGATCAGCCCCTTGCGATCTCTCAAACAACGCCTCATGGCCTCGGCTACAGCATCGACGTCCTGAGTGCGTGTCAAAAAGCCGTTTTCACCCTCCATTAAAACCTCACCAGCCTCGCGCTGCGCCTCACCTTGCTCGGTAAGTCGCACGCACTCCTTCGCTCCAACCGAGTTTGTCGTGATGACAACCCGGCCCATCGACAAAGCTTCCAAAGTCGCGTGTGGCACCCCTTCCCGATACCAAGTCGGAAGCACAAAGACATGCATGTCCTTTAGAATTCCGGCGACATCACGCACCATCCCATGATATGTCACCAATCCCTCCTTCACCCATCCCTCTACAGTGGATTCCTCAACACGATTCGGATTGGGGTCAAATGGTCCCACCAAATGAAACTCGGCTTCAGGAAACTCTTTCTTCACCTGCCGTGCGGCCTCCGCAAACACCGCTACGCCCTTGCTCAAAAGCAACCGACTAACCAAGACAAATCGCAATGGCCCTCCCATAGCCACATCAACGTCCTTTTCCAATGGCACATGCGGAAACTCTTCAATATTCACCCCCGATCCCGCCGTCACATGAACCGGCACCCCGGCAGGCAACAGTTTCAATTCCTTGAATAGCCGCCTGTCATCCTCGTTTTGCATGAAGATCACATCAGCTCGCTTCAACGCAAACCGATGCAGCAATTTCGAAATCGCTTGAAGCAACCTACCCTTCAAGGTCGTCTGCTTCACAAAAGTGAAACCCAATCCCGGCAATAATGCATAAACCTTGGGAACTCCCGCAAGCCTCGCGATCGGACATCCATACAACACGGACTTAATCGTGTAGGCAAAAAGGGCCTCGGGTCTCTCTCGACGAAATAACCGAAACATGTCCAGCCAAGTTTCCCGATCTCGAATCAAGTTCACCCGGGACCGGACCATGCGAATCGGCTCATGCCGCCCCCCCAGTTCACTCATAAATTGCCGAACATGCGGATAATCTTCCGCAGCTGCGGTCACTACTTCACACCCCGACTCAGCCATCTCCCGAATGAGATCACCACGATGATAAATGAGTGTATTCGCGTCAGCAGTTAGGACGATGACTTTCATGATTCTGTTGCTCCCCCTGGAAAGACTTTCTCAATGACACGCTTCACCGTTCGGATGGATTGGAAAACGCGTGCCCGCACGCTCTGTGGATTAAAGGCCACCAAATCCAGAACTTCGCGAACCTCTCCTGTCCATTTGCTCTTGTACTCCAAGTCGCCCGGCAGCATATCGATCTCCTTGATCCCGTGGGCAATCGCTCGACGAATATTCTCGGCATTTAATAGTTTGGCCGGAGATAGCTCGATATGCTCCAATTTCCACCCTCCTTGATAGTCCCACATCTTGTCGCCTTCCACAAAAGCATAATTGGCCGCCACGGGCTCCCCAAGGAAATCCATCACCAACAACACAACTCGTCGGTCAGTAACCCAGCGTTTCGCCAATTCATGATGGAAGGACCTGGCGCGAGGCCTCAAAAACAGACTCTGTTCTTCAGTCCACCGACCTCCATGTAGATCAAGTAACTCATCGACGAACTGATTCACATCATCCTCACCTGCAGGCTCCCGAAAGCTCATCTGAAAATCCGCCGTCGCAGCTGCTGAAATCCGACGAAACTTCTTTCTGAAGTTTCCGCTTCGTTCCATCAGATACGAATCCCAAGCTTTGTCCCCCAAATGAATGATCGGACTCGCTTGTCGATTCGTGAGTTCATCTCCAATTCCATATTTCTGCAACGCCTGATGCAACGTTCGAAAATAGGGTGAGGATTGATCCGCAAAACCAAAAAACGCCGTGTCCCATTCACCTCGGATTGATTCAAACACCAGGCACATCAAACGACTCAGTAAAGCCTCATGACCCGGCAAGGCCATGCAATCCAATCCCTCTGACACCACTTCACCCAATCCCCCAAAGTAAGCAAGTTCCCGCAGATGCTTTCGAGTCGATGTTTGCCCGGGTCCAACAATGAACGGGACCAGGGCCACCAATCGTCCATCCTCACTCCAGGCGACTCCAAAAATGGCTTTGTAATCAGACTCAAAATTTTTCCACCAAATCTCCGCCCAATCCCAACTCATGAAGGGAGTCCGGACAGCACTTTTGCTCAACAGGTGGTCCCAATGGGAAGCCAATCGCTCCATTCCTTCACGATCACGCAGCACCTCCAATCGCAACTCTGCATTCGACGCAGCCCTAACGGCAGGCTTCACTTCCGGTTGATCTGTTAAGATTCTCGAAAGCAAGCTCCCAGCGCGTGCCACGGTCGCAACTAGCCCCGCACTTCCTGATTCTATCGTGTTGGTTGAAGCTGTGTTCATGGCGACTCGGCAGATTGCAATGATTCAGAACCTTTTGGCAACTTGCCTCCCAGAAGAGCCCCAAGTTCATGCCTCGCAGCTAGCAGCGCAGGAACATCATCTTTCCAATCACCAAATCCCTGTGCGAAACCCTGAGTCAACGCCAGTGCCCGCGCCTCCTCTCCCGCTTCCACTGCCATCGTCAGATAATCAAAGTCGTCTGTCGCATCCCTCAGCCACTTCAAGCGCATCGAAGCAATGGGCCCGTCCACCCCATGCTTCCGTCGTGTCGCCGGATAAATGTAGAATCCATCCCCATTGAAAGTCTCGCCCCCGCTACGAAAAGTTCCCGCATCCGTCCAAGGATCAACATCCTCGGGGAAATAAAGCAGATCCCAGTAGGCAAGCCCTGTGATGCCATGGGGTTTCATTATCCACGGCAAGATCCTGTGGTTCATCGGAGGATAGTCAATCATCCAAACCGGCGGATGCCCCTCGCTCACGACCTTCGGAAAGCCATGCCGCTCTTTCCACTTTTCGCTCAGTTGCACAAGCGCCGCATAAGTCCAAACCTCTTCCCCAGCCGACAAACGTTTTGCAATGTTCCGCTTACCCTTCGGATGCTCCAAATCCTCATAAACAGAACTGAAATGTGGCACCCAGATATCCGGCGCTCCATCTAGCGAGCCCCATTCTGCCTTGTCGGGCGTTGGCTGTTCGGTGATCATCAGCGGTAACCGTATCCCATGTTTCTTCTCGGCCTCGTTGATGAAACTGCCCCACTGTCTAACACGCTCATAGGCTCCCTCATCATTCGGTTCATCCAGGTCGCCCAAAGCAACATACCCGCGATCTCCACATCGGATTCGATTCAATATCTTCATCCACTCTGCCAGATAACTCTGCGCTTCTTTCCGATCCCTCCCAAGCGGATCTTCAAATGGCCAATTCGGGAAAATCGGAATCCCCACCGATGCGGCATGCCGATGCAACAAATGCTTCCGCAGGGCACTTTCAACACGGCTTACATCCAAATGCCCTGAGTTTGCATCCGGATAGCTCCCGCGCACCTGATCAATACTCAGCCGATGCTCCGCCAGCAACGACTCATAGTCATCAATGATGGCCTCCAATTTGGCACTTGGCTCACTCGCATCCCGATTAAAGCCGTGCACTTCAGCGATCCGTCTCCATGTCAGCCAGAATGACGACTTCATCTTGGGCACCACCGGCAAATCGAAATCCCAAACAACCAGCTTAAAGGCCATTTCATTTCGTCCACCCCGCACCAATTGAATATCCAACCGCCCTTGGTACTCCCCTGCTGGCGTCGCATAGGGCACAAAAACGTCCACCCAATAGGGCTGATTCAACGTCTCTAGGTTTGGCATCTCTTGCTCTGCAAACGTCTGTGGGACTAAAGCATCCGGGTAATCACCCGCTGGTAGCGAAGATTGAGGCGACGACACTTTCACTCGCGTATACTGCTCCCGCAAGACCACTGGCGCTGGAACCGTTGCTCCACCAGGCCCCTTGAGAGTTGCCCCAGTGACTCGCGCCCCCCGAAGAACCTCAGGCGATCCTGTCAACACCAACTGAAAGGACTCCCACTCACCCCTCGCCGCACTCAAAACGGGCTCCACCTGCGGTCGAACAGGTTGCTCACGAAAGACCCTCGTCAGGCTATCCACCGCCCACACTCCCACATCATTGGTTCCCCACGCCAAACCACACGATGCAATCCAAACCCATGCCGTAGCGGAGTTCACTCTCATTTCGCTGCCCCCCCTTGAATCAGATCTTCATACAGCTCCTCGTAGCGATCCGCTGCTCGCTCCAAAGAAAACATCTCAATCACCCTCTCCCGACACGCCAAACCCATCTGTTGCCGCTCCTGCCTATTCTTTCCAATCAATTCGCTCCAAGCAAATGCAAGGGCCTCCGCATCACCCGAAGGCACCACAGTCCCGGTCTCTCCAATCAACCGGCCACAGTCGCCAACATCTGTCGTCACACAAGTCACGCCAGTGGCCATCGCCTCTAATATCGTCATTGGACAAGCCTCTGTTCGCGAAGACAAAGAAAAAACATCCAACGCAGGATAGAACCGTTCAGGGTGACTCTGAAACGGCAACCAAAGAATCTTCGCCGCGTTTGGCAATGCCTTCACCACCATCTCGCATTCCTGATCTAAGTCCTCCTGCCTGACACCACATAAAACCAGGCAAGCCTCAGGTTGTCTCGTGCTCAACAATCCAAATGCCCGCAACAGCAAAGGCAATTGTTTCATCTCGTGAAATCTTCCAGCAAATCCAATCAAAAAAACATCCTCCGTAAGACCCATTTGGTCACGCATTTCCTTCCTCGCCGATTCCATTGGCCTAAACCGCTGAGTATCGACTCCGTTTGGAATCCATGTTAGCTTTTCCTTGTCGTACCCGATCTTCAAATGATCCTCCAGTGCCACCTGCGAGCAACTCACAATGCGACTCGGTAACCAATAGGACATCAATGGCATCAACCGGGCAAACACCAACGCCTTAACCCTCGACTCCCCGGGTGCTCGCGTGATTTCACGGCAGTGGATCCCCCAGACCACCTTCTTAACCCCAGCCATCCGAGCAACCAACCCACCCGTAAAATCCGCATGATGCATCCAAGTTTGCACCAAATCCGGATTCTCCAATCTCATCAGGGCTCTTAACTTGCCCAGGGCCGACTTCGACAATAGCGAGGTTTCCTCCAGCACATAAAATGCATCCACCGTGCGTTTCAATGCCTCCCTCTCCTCAGGCCAGGCTTCCGCCTGCATCGCAACCAATACCAGCCTCCAGCGCCGACGGTCCAAACCACGCAGCAATGACCGCATCATCGCTTCTGCCCCGCCGCCGCCCACTCCATAGATAAAATGCATGATCGTCGGCCTCACTCGGCTCGTCTCTTCGAACGCCATCGACACCTCAGCATCATCCCCGGCCCAATTCATTCCAGCACGATCCGTCAACGCCAGTTCACGGCGCGAATGAGAGACGGAATCCAGGTTCATGAGCAAATCAGTGTTCACAAGGCGGCTCGACGTTTGAAATGTTGACGCCATTCTTTCACGACTTCGAAAGCTCCCGACACGGTTGCCTCCGCCTCGCGAGCCGATCGCGGAGCTCCATAACGTGGCAACGACCACCGACTCACTCCGGGCCTCACCCGACCATTGATCATGCTGAAGGCACCCTCAAAGCCCGCTTCCTCCAGCCATACAGCACTCTTGCGCCCATCAAAGTCACCAGGACCGCCGTTTGGATACGCGAACCACCTCGCTTGACGCCCAAGCATGTGATTCAATCTGTCCGCACCACTCAAAATCTCATCACGCACCACATCATCTTCACATCGACCCAAAACCGGATGCCGATGAGTATGCCCGCCAATCTCCACCAAATCACTCGCCGCCAATTCTCGCAATTCCCCCTCAGTCAGCGGCCTCAATGCCTCTGGATAATGCGTCGAAATATCCACCGCCAAAAGCCCCAAGATTTTCTCCACCTTCCGATTCAACTCCACCCAGGTTAGCTTCTTCAGCGCCGCCAGCAACTCGGTTAGCGCCTTCCGCCTCTGCCCCTCTTCAATCAATGGCCAGTCAAAAAAGGCATCGCCAATGGCCACCGTTAAGCGCTCACCGGGAGCACGCTCCAATGCCAGATCCAGCTTCTGAAACCAAAGCAGTTCTCCGCCGACAAACGCAGTGCTAACGAACACCGTCGCAGGCAACCCAAACTCTTTCAGAATAGGCAAAGCCAACCTGAAATTCGACTGATAACCATCATCAAACGTCAGCGCCACCCTGGGTCGGTCGGCACTCTTGCACTGACCAACCTCCCCTACCGCCCGCTCCAAGGTCACTACATCATAGTACCGCGCCAAGTGAGCACAAATCCCTCGAAACGTGCTCTCCGTCTCATGCAAACTGCTGTCCAGGATTCCCGGTTCCACCCCATCCCGGCGCAACCCATGAAACGTCAAAACAGCCGTCTCCCCATGTGTCATCCGGCGTGTCCAGCGTGAAAAGCCGGACTCAACCAGGGCCGTGGCAGCAAGATGCTGGCGACTAAACTGATAATTCATCGGATCGGGAAGGTCGTTTGTTTGGGTTCCAGAATTATAACGGAAACCTCAACCTTCGCAATCTATAAAATATGGTATTTATATTAAACGTGGCTAATCAATTCCCTTTACCCGACTACCTTGCCCAGGATCAAAGTAAATCCGCACATCCGCATCCTTCCGTCCCAAAATCGCCTGCGCCCTCTTCAAGGCATTCCGAGTCGACAGATTCGGATTCGAAGGACTCCCCAAAAACAGGTTCGCCTTGCCAATCACATCCACCAATCCCGAATCCCTCAAGACTCGATACACATCCTTCATCGCCCCACTGACAATCAAATCACGCCCGTCCGCCCTCAGTACCTTGATCAATTCTTCCAACGCCATCACACTCGTCGCATCCAAGTGGCGCGCATTTTTCAGCCTCAAAATGATCAACCGCAAATTCGGATCCGCACAGGTCCGCTGAATCTGAGTTCGAAATAACTCCGCCGCCCCAAAAAACAAATCCCCCTCCACATGGACAATCGAGATCGACGGATTCTGCCGTCGACCCATCTCCGCCTCAGCCAATTGACCCTCCTCATTGAACGCATACTCCACCAACTGGGGCCGGCTCGCCTTCCTCAGATAAAGCATCACCGAAATGCCGATCCCGGTAAAAATCGCCACATGCAAAGGCACAAAAAGCGTCGCCAAAAAAGTCGCCAAAAACACGATCGCATCCGATCGTGTCGCATAAAGACTGACGATCAACTGCCGACGACTGAGTAGAGAAAAGGCTACGCACGACACAAGCGCAGCCAGCGCCGCTTTTGGAATCTGCGCCACTAGCCCCCCCATTGTCAGCGCCACCACAAGGCAAAGCACACCGCTCACGATACTCGAAATGCCCGTGCGCGCCCCACTGTCAAAATTCAACGCAGACCGTGTCAGCGATGCAGAAGCCGGCATCCCACTGACATACGCACAGGCCAAATTCGCCGCCCCAAGACTCAGCATGTCCTGGTTGGCATCCACGCGCCGTCCACTCCTGCTCGCCAGCGTCTTCGCCATCACCGAATTCTCCAGCGTGCAAAGAAACGCCATCGCCAGCGCCAGTCCAAACAATCGACTCACATTCGGCAATGTCGACGCCGAAGCAAAATCCGGAAACTGCGGCAGCAAATCCCGCCACCCGAAGTGCTGATCTGCAAACGTCGCCGGATGAAACCCCAAAGGCGCCAACAACGCCACCAAAGCCGTCACCCCGGTCAACGTCACGGCAAACGCCGGCCACCGCGGCCGCCACTTTCGCACCATCCCAAACACCCCAAACACCAGCAACCCACAGAGCAGGCTGTGCACATTGGTTTCCGGCAAAGCCCTCAATACCCGATAAACCAAACCCGGCAGCGTCACTGGCCCACCTTCATCCTCCTCAGTCACCAACGAAATCCCCAGCAATGCCGGCAATTGATTCGCCGCAATCAACAGGGCCGCCCCTGTCACATAAGCCACCACCACCGTGCGACTGATGTACTGAGCCAAATCCGCCACCCTCAAATACGCCCCAAAAATCAACAACGCAGCCGTCATGAACACCAGCAACGGCATCAACGAAAGCGGCTCCAGCGCCGGATACGAAGCAAAATACGAAAACACCATGAACGCCGTCGCGTTCGTCGGCCCAAACACCGTGTGCCGTGACGACGCAAGCAAAGGACCAACCATCGCCGCCACTGCCGAACACGTGATCCCATAGTGCAACGGCAGCCCCGCGATCACCGCATACGCCATCCCTTGTGGCACCGCCAAGAGCATCACACTCGCCCCCGCTCGCACATCCGAAAAAAACGACCTCCGACCATACCCTCGCAACGTCCCACGAATCGGCAACGGATCCAGCGACCCGTCCACCAGCAACGCCCGCCCCCCCTCAAGCACCTGCTTGCTCAGAGACGTCAGACGCTCAATCCAGTTCCCGTGACTTCCAGCGGCCATTGCACTTCTCCCGATCCATCGGGAACCGCATCATACCCCCTCATTCCCCCAGGGCAAGCACCCGCAACTTTCTCCTTCATTGTCCCATCACTCCTTCCTCCGCAAAACCGCCACCCATCGATCCACCGACTTCCCCGGCGCATCATTCAAAGCTCGCGACGCCCGATTCCGCCGATTGCTCACCACCTCCAACCCCATCTTCTGCAACGCCTCCAGCGCCAGTCGATGCTCCACATCAAAGTAACTCGTGATCACCAGCTTCCCATCCGGCCGCAATTTCGCGATCCCCTGGTCGAAGATCTTCTTCCACAGCTCCTGCCCGTGCCAAAAATTCTGATGCCTCAAAAACACCACCCCAAAATCCTCCCCCAGCGCCTTGTTCCGCGAAAGCTGAGACGCATCCTCGATCAAAAACTCCGCCGGCAAATGCGCGTGACGCTCCCGCGCCTGCCGAATCTCCCGAATCCGAATGTCCGCGCCCACCATCTCCACCGCCCCCTTTCCCCCCGTCAATTCCCGCCCCACCTCGACCAACGTCTCCGCCTCGTCACATCGCCCGCAGGCCAAATTCAAAATCCGCAAGTCCGTCGCAGACGTCACTTCCCCCGCGAGGCCCTGCTTCAACAGGCCCTTCAAACGATGCAAATCTTCAGCTATGGGATTCGGGTCAGCCATCTCCTCTTGGCCCACCCTTACCAAATAATTATCTACGCGCAAGCATCCGCCATTTGCCCGTGACCTAGGCCTCAAATAAGCCACAATGACACCCCATGCAGGAACAGGACCTCATCGACAAACTCCGCAAAATCGAGCGCCTCCACGCCGGTGCCACCACCCCCGGCGAACGCGAAGCCGCCGCCGACGCCATCGCTCGCATCAAACGCCGCCTTTCCGAAGTCGAGCGCCTCGAAAAAGCCATCGAGTATCGCTTCAAACTCAACGACGACTGGTCAAAGAAACTCTTCATCGCCCTGCTCCGTCGTTACGGCCTCAAACCCTACCGTTACGCCCGCCAGCGCCGCACCACCGTCATGGTCCGCGTCCCCCGCTCCTTCGTTAACGAAACCCTCTGGCCTCAATACCTCGAACTCAGCACCACCCTCCGCAATTACCTCGAAGACATCACCAACCGAGTCATCGCCGAAGGCGTCCATGGCGACACCACCGAAGAAGACATCATCGCCGGTGACCTCCCCGGCACCCCCTGAATATCCCCTCACTTCCGCTGCTTGAATGCCCGATACACATGCAGCTTGTCATACGTCACCGCACCACCCAGCGCCTCATGCAGCGGCCCCAGTCGCTCAAAACCATGCTCCGCCGCCGCCGCATCGATCAACCGCTCTTCCTCCTCCGTGTAAAAATCCCGCGGCTCCGCCTTCAAATCCCCACTCCCAATCGCCATCGCCAAATGCTGCGCCACCGTCCCTCGTGACAGGTCGCGCTCCTTCGCCACCTCCACCACCGACTTCCCAGCCTGAAACGCTCTCAGCGACTCCAGCGCCGACCCATTCATCGCCCCCTCACTCTTCATCTTCGGCGCAGGCGGGGGTGCCTTCTCTGCCTCAAACCGCTGCCTCTCATTTCCCGCCAGCCACTCCCCGATCGCCCCCAAAAACGCCTCCCCATAGTCCGCATGCTTCTGCCTCCCCACCCCGGGGATCGCCAAAAACGCCCGTTCATCCTGCGGATAACTCCGCGCCATCTCCCGCAAACTGATATCCCCAAACACCACATACGGCGGCACCCCCTTCGCATCCGCCAAGCCCTTTCTCAGCTTCCGCAATTCCCCGAACAATCCTTCGTCACACGGTAAATTCCCCGCCCGCGACACCTTCGCAGCACTCGAACTCACCGCCGCCACCGCCGGAGATCGCGTCAGCAAAATCGGCGTCCGATTCATCAACGCCGCCATCCCACTCCGCGTCACCGTCACCGTCTGAAAGTTGTCCTGACTCGCCTCGATCAGCCCCAACCTCATCAACTGCCGCCCCAGCATCGCCCACTCCGTCCGCGACACATCCTTCCCAATGCCATACGTGCTCAACTGATCGTGATACCACTTCCTCACCTTCTCCGTATTCGCCCCTGTCAGTACCTCAATCGCATGATTCAACCCCGTCGCAAAACCGCTCTTCTGCTTGATCCGAAACAAACAACTCAACAGCTTCTGCGCCTGCGTCGTCGCATCCCATTCCTCCCTCGGCTGCAAACAAATGTCGCACGACCCGCAGTTGTCCCCCGGCCACCGCTCACCAAAATAATCCAACAGCGATGCCCGCCGGCACTCCGTCCCCTCCGCATAATCCGCCATCTGCCGCATCTGCCTCGCCGCCACCTCCGCCGCCTTCGCATCCGTCATCTCATCCAAAAACTTGAGGTTCTTCACCAAATCCCCCCGTGAAAACAGCAGCAAACAATCCGCTGGCAACCCATCCCTCCCAGCCCGCCCCGTCTCCTGATAATACCCCTCAATGTTCTTCGGCAAATCCGCATGAATCACAAACCGCACATCCGGCTTGTTGATCCCCATCCCAAACGCAATCGTCGCACACACCACCCGCGCCTCATCCCGCAAAAACGCCTCCTGATTCGCCGCCCGCTCCTCCGGCTGCAACCCCGCGTGATACGCCACCGCCGATATCCCCTCCGCACACAGCGCCGCAGCGATCGACTCCGCCGACTTCCTCGACTGCACATACACGATCCCCGCATCATTCGGCCGCTCCCGGATGAACTCATACACCTGCCGCGTCGCCTTATCCTTCGGCAAAATCGTGTAACTCAGGTTCGGCCTGTTGAAACTCGCCAAATACACCTCCGGCTCCTCCAACCTCAACTGCCTCACAATATCCCCCCTCACTTGCTCCGTCGCCGTCGCCGTTAGCGCCAAAAAAGCCACCCCGGGCAAATGCTGCCGAAGCTGCGCCAGTTGCCGATACTCCGGCCTAAAGTCATGCCCCCACTCACTGATGCAATGCGCCTCATCTACCGCGATCGCCGTCACATTCCACTCCCTCAGCTCCCTCAGAAAACCCTCCGTCATGATCCGCTCCGGCGCCGCATACAGCAGCTTGTAGTCCCCTTGCACCAACCCCGCCCGTCGCCGACTCGCCTCCGCCCCCTGCACTGAAGAATTCAACAGCGTCGCCGGCACCCCGCTCGCCGTCAGCGCATCCACCTGATCCTTCATCAGCGCAATCAAAGGCGACACCACCAGCGTCACCCCCTCCCTCACCAACGCCGGCAACTGAAAACAAAGCGACTTCCCTGCCCCCGTCGGCAAAATCGCCACCACATCCCGCCCCGCCAGCGTCGACTCCATGATCTCCCGCTGCAGCGGACGAAAGGCATCGTAGCCAAAATTCTGTTTCAGGAGCGCGGACAATCGACTGGCAGACATGCCGCCACGTATAATCAAAACTACTGTTCAATCAAGCAGTAGTCTTCATCCATCCCCTCACACCCAATCACAAACTCGCCAAAGCAGCCGCAGCCATCTCCGCCGTCTGCAGGATGTCATCCGGCGAATGCGCCAGCGACATGAAACCCGTCTCAAACTGACTCGGCGCAAAATACACCCCATGCTCCAGACAGTAGTGAAAGAACTTCCGGAACGCCGCCAAATCCGCCGTCTTCGCATCATGCAGATCATGCACCTCCCGCTCCGTGAAGAACAAACAAAACATGCTCCCCTTCCGATACCACCGATACCCCAGCCCCTTCTTCGTCAGCGTCTCCAGCACCACCTCCTCAAACAGTTGCCCATTCTCCTCGAGCTTGTCATACCCCTTCTGCTTGTCCATCTCCCGCAACTGCGCCAACCCCGCCGCCATCGCCACCGGATTGCCCGAAAGCGTCCCCGCCTGATACACCGGCCCATCCGGCGCTAGCATATTCATGATCTCCGCCCGCCCCCCAAACGCCCCCACCGGTAGCCCCCCACCGATCACCTTTCCCATGCAGGTCAGATCCGGCGTGATCCCCTCCAACTCCTGCACCCCGCCCTTCGCCAATCGAAACCCCGTCATCACCTCATCAAAAATCAATACCGTCCCATGCTTCGCCGTGATGTCTCGCAGCAACTGCAAAAAGCCCGGCTTCGGCAAAATCAAACCCGCGTTCGCCGGATACGGCTCCACGATCAACGCCGCGATCTCCCCCCCGCGCTTCTCAAACAACTCCTCCAGCGCCGCCGGATCATTGAACGGCAAAACCACCGTCAAATCCGCAAACCCCCGCGGCACCCCCGCACTATCCGGATTCCCATGCGTCAAGGCCCCGCTCCCCGCCGCCACCAAAAGCGAATCCACATGCCCATGGTAGCATCCCTCAAACTTCACAATCAAATCCCGCCCCGTATACCCACGCGCCAGCCGGATCGCCGACATCGTCGCCTCCGTCCCACTGCTCACCATCCGCACCTTCTCCACCGAAGGCACCCACTCACAAATCGTCCGCGCCATGTCCACCTCATAAGGATTAGGAATCCCAAAACTGATCCCCTCCTTCGCCGCATCGTGAATCGCCTCCAGCACCACCTGCGGCGCATGCCCCAAAATCGCCGGCCCCCACGTCCCCACATAATCAATCATCACCCGCCCATCCACATCGTGAATCCGGCTCCCCTTCGCCCGCCGCACAAAGAATGGCTCCCCGCCCACATTGCGAAACGCCCGCACCGGGCTGTTCACCCCACCAGGAATGTATTGTTTGGCCGTTGCAAAAAGCTTTTGGGAAAGAGGTCCGGAACTCATAGAAGAATGCATTGAATAGCCGGAACCCGGCAGAGGTCGAATAAAAGCTGTCTTTTCATTTCACCCAAACCTGATACGCTCCTCGCGTCCACCCTTCCGCCGATGAATACGCGCCGACTCCTCATGCCCGCGTTGCTCCTCCTGGGCAGCACCCTCCCCACGCCCTCGGCCGCCCAACTTCCCGCCAGCAGCCTCAACACCCGCCGCAACACCTCCAAACTCGCCGACGAACCCGGCACCATCACCGTCGAAGGCCTCCTCCCCAAACCCATCGCCGTCAAAATCCCCGCCGAAGTCACCATCTACTACAACGCCGACTTCCAGCGCCCCCTCGGCACCATGGCCCCGGGCACCATCGTCACCCTCGTCGCCCTGGGTGACTCCGCCTACCGCGTCCGTGGCCGCGCCCGCCACGGCGACGTCTCCGGTTGGCTCAAACCCACCGACGTCATCCACCCCGACCCCAACCTCCACGCCAACCTCAAAAAAGTCTACGACCGCCAGATCCAAGTCGCAGCCCTCATCGCCAAAAACGAAGTCGCCCTCGGCATGACCCAGGACGAAGTCAGCCAGTCCCTCGGCAAACCCACCCGCACCACCAGCAAAGTCTCCGCCCAAGGCCGCGACGACACCTTCGAATACGCCGTCTTCGAGCGCGTCCCCCAGACCGTCACCGGCCGCGACGCCATCGGAAACATCGTCCAATCCATCGTCTACGTGAAAGTCGAAACCGGCACCCTCAGCATTCACTTCAAAAACGCCATCGTCGACAGCATCGAAGAAAAACTCGGCCACCCCCTCGGCAACGGCGGCGTCAAAATCGTCGTCCCGCCCGTCTTCGTTTGGTAGACTGCACTATTCAGCCCTTGCACCCCCACCCGCGCGATTCATGATGCTCAGCAAATGGTCGCTCGCACTTACTCCGCCACCCTAGTCGGCGTCAACGCCGTCGAAATCGAAATCGAATCCCACGACGGCGGCGGCACCCCTCGCATGATCATTGTCGGACTCCCCGACACCTCCGTCAAAGAAAGCCGCGAACGCGTCTCCGCCGCCATCGCCAGTTGCGGCTTCATGATGAACGACGGCGTCACCACCGTCAATCTCGCCCCCGCCGACCTCAAAAAAGAAGGCCCCGGCTTCGACCTCCCCATCGCCATCTCCCTCATCGCCCACCGCTCCCGCCTCCCCATCGACGCCCTCGCCTCCTCCGCCATGATCGGCGAACTCGCCCTCAATGGCGAACTCCGCCCCGTCCGTGGCATCCTCGCCATCGCCCTCGAAGCCCGCGCCCGGGGCCGCGCCCGCCTCATCGTCCCCAAACGCAGCGCCGCCGAAGCCAGCGTCGTCAGCGGCATCGACATCATCGGCGCCGCCAACCTCCAGGAAGCCGTCCTCTTCCTCAAAGGCGAGCTCGACATCCCACCCGAACCCTGCCGCGCCACCGAGTTCTTCGCCGCCTCCAGCCACTACGACTTCGACTTCGCCGATGTCAAAGGCCAGCACAACGCCAAGCGCGCCATGGAAGTCGCCGTTGCCGGCGGCCACAACCTCCTCATGGTCGGTCCCCCCGGCACCGGCAAATCCATGATCGCCAAACGCATCGTCACCCTCATGCCCCGCATGAGCGAAGAGGAAGCCATCGAAACCACCAAAATCCACAGCGCAGCCGGCCTCCTCAGCGAAGCCACCGCCTTCATCGCCACCCGCCCCTTCCGCTCCCCCCACCACACCATCAGCGACGCCGGACTCCTCGGCGGCGGCTCCAATCCCGGCCCCGGCGAAGTCAGCATGGCCCACAACGGCGTCCTCTTCCTCGACGAACTCCCCGAGTTCCGCCGCAGCACCCTCGAAGTCATGCGCCAACCCCTCGAAGACAGCAAAGTCACCATCTCCCGCGCCGTCGGCAGCATGACCTTCCCCGCCCGCTTCATGCTCGTCGCGGCAATGAACCCCTGCCCCTGCGGTTACTATGGCGATACCAAACGCGAATGTCGCTGCGGCCCGCCCCTCATCCAAAAATACCGCCAACGCATCAGCGGCCCCCTCCTCGACCGCATCGACCTCCATGTCGAAGTCCCCCTCGTCGACTACAAAGCCCTCACCTCCACCGAACAGGGCGAAACCTCCGCCACCGTCCGCACCCGCGTCGAGCAGGCCCGCGCCATCCAAACCGAGCGCTTCGCCAAAAGCCCCGGCACCCACATCAACAGCGCCATGACCCCGCGACAAATGAAAACCCACTGTCAGCTCGACGCCGAAGGCAGCGCCTACCTCGAGCACGCCATGAACGACATGAACTTTTCCGCCCGCGCCCACGACCGCATCCTCAAAGTCGCCCGCACCCTCGCCGACCTCGCCCAAAGCCCCACCATCCGCCCCAACGACATCCTCGAAGCCATCGGCTACCGCGCCCTCGACCGCAACCTCTGGACCTGATCGCCTCCGCTCAGTCGCACCTCAAATCCTCGCGCCGCAATCCCGCCTCCAATCCGCCAACCGCCGCGGCAATCACCTTTGGTGAGTATCCCTCCCCGGCCAGTCGCTCCCGAGCAGCCTCAACGAGGCAACAGGCGTTCCCGCCACTGCGCGCCTGCCGCAGCGCCCCGATCATCCGCTTCCCAATCGCATCCAAAGCCGGCCTAACCTTCCCCGCCAAATCCGGCAAAGCCTCCCCCTTAACCTCGCGCCCCGCGTTCCTCGCCAACCACTCCTCCTGGCACACCTTCGCCGCCCGAATCTGCCCCGCAAAAAAGCCCCGCACCGCCGCGCCCGGCAGCCCCATCTCCGCACCCAAACCCGCCATCGCGTCCAGCAACGCCGCCTCCCGCACCGCATCTTCCACCGGCAACCCCTTCGCCTGCTTCACCCTCGCCACCTCATCCATCCACCCCAACCGCTCCACCATCAAACCCGGCAAATCCCCACCCTCCCGCCCAGGCCCAGCACACCCCACCAACACCAGCACCAAAACCAAACACCCGCGTATCGCAAACATCTGCTTCATCATCCTCTTCATCATTTCCTCACCTTATCCAACAGCACCGCCCCCAGAATCACCAACCCCAGCACCACCTTCTGCGTGTAGCTCTCCACATTCGTCAAATTCATCCCATTCTGAATCACCGCGATCGTCAACGCCCCAATCAACGTCCCAAACATCCGCCCCTTCCCCCCACTCAAACTCGACCCGCCCACCACCACCGCCGCGATCACATACAACTCATACATCGTCCCATAAGTCGGTGACCCGCTCTTCAACTGCGACGCCATAATCACCCCGCCCAACCCAGCCAGCAACGCACTCGCCAGATACGTCACCAACACCACCCGCTTCAGTGGAATCCCCGACAAGATCGCCGCCTCCCTATTCCCCCCCACCGCATACAAATACCGCCCCAACTGGGTGTGATTCATCACCACATGCGCCACGCCATAGAGCCCAAACATCAGCACCACCGCATTCGGCAATCCAACCAAATCCGCCCCGCGCCCCAACCACACAAACGCATCCGGCATTGCTGAAATCGACTGCCCATCGGCCAGCAAATACGCCAACCCGCTGCCCACCAGCATCATCCCCAGCGTCACAATGAAAGGCGGGATATCGAATCGCGTCACCATCAACCCGGAGAAGCCCCCAAAGCATCCGCAAAGAAGCACCGCCACCAAACTGCACCCCACCAGTTGCCACGTCCCCGCCTCAGCCCCACCTCCATAGTCCCGAATCAAAACGCTCACCAACACCGCCGACAGCGCAATCAAACTCCCCACCGACAAATCAATCCCCCCCGCCACAATCACCATCGTCATCCCGATCGCCACGATCGCGATCACCGCAATCTGATTGGCAATGTTCAGCAAATTATCCGCCTTCAAAAAACTCGGAAACCGCGACCGCTGAGGCTTCACCACCCGCACCCCACTCAGCCCTGGAAATGCTTGCCCCACATTTTCAAAAATCAACCACCGCCCTGCCAACTCACTGCAAGCCACCCCATCCAACTCCTTCCCCTCACTCATCGCCCTCTCTAGCGTCTTACGCGCCTCCCTCGGTCCACCCGAAACAACCTCCATCACCTCCACCCCACCCGCCCGCAATTGCCGCTCCAACTCCGCCAAAAAAGCCACATCTCCCGTCGTCTGACCACCCACCACCAGCACCCGCTCCCCCGCCCGAATCGCCCCCGCCACCTGTCCCACCGCAGCCACTCCAGTCGCCGACTGCTCCGTATAGGTCACCACACTGAAAAACACACACAGCAGCAGCAACACCACCACCATGCCGTAGTCCGTCAAAAACCGGGATCGCTGAGTCTTCATGCTCGATTCATTTCAAATCCGGGTCCTTCTCCCCGTCCGCCTTCCGATACAACTGCGTCGGAATCAATATCTCCGGCGCCACCTCTTCCCCTAGTGACCACTTCACAAACGCCTTCACAATCTCCACGCCCATCCGGTCTGGAAACTGAATCGGGTCCGCATACATCTTGCCCTCCTTGATCGCCACCTTCCCCTCCTTCATCCCATCGAAGCCAATGATCGCAATCTGATCCGCCTTATTCGCCTTCTCCAAAGCCGCCCGCGCCCCCAGCGCCGACGGATCATTGATCGCAAAAATCCCCCGCAAATCCGGATGCGCCTGCAAAGCATCTTCCGCTGCCCGATACCCAATATCTCTCGCCCCACCCCCATCAATCTCCATCACCAACTCAATCTTCGGCCCTCCCTTCACATTGAACGCATCGATCACCTCCCGAAACCCCTTCACCCGCAGAATGCACGACTGCGCCTGCTTCAAATGCAAAATCGCCACCTTCCCACCCGACTTGCCCAGCACCTCGATCATCGCCATCCCCGCTTCCCGTCCTCCGCCATAATTGTCAGTCGCAATCTGAGTCACAATCTTCGCCTCAGGATCAGGACAAGGAATGTCCACAGTGAACACCGGAATGCCCGCCGCATTCGCCTCCTGAATCACCGGCACCACCGACTTCGGATCACACGGACTCAACACAATCGCATCCACCCCTTTGACAATAAAATCCTTCACCTGGTTCCCCTGCTTCGCCATGTCCTTGTCCGCGCTCACAATCAGCGCCTCAAATCCCTGCGCCTTTGCCTCCGCCGCCAAGTGATCCCCGATGATCTTGAAAAACGGATTCTCCAAAGTCAAAAGCGACACCGCAATCGTCCCTCGCGCGCCCCCCTCGCTCCCGCCCTTCTCGCCGCAGGACACCAAAGTCACCGCAGCCAGAACACCCAGTGTCCATCCGAAAAATCCTTTCATCCCGCCGTTGTAAGACAAACCCCTCCCCTTGTCCATCTCCATCCCAATCACAAACCCACACCCGGGTTTGCGTGCACCTCAATCGTGCCCCAGACTCCCCCTTCGTGAACCCCGCCCCCTCCTCCCGCCCCTCCCCTCAGCCACCGGTGTGGATCACCCCCGCCCAGTTTCAATCCTTCACCGAAACCGGCACCACCGCCCACCGCCTCGCCTCCAGCCCCGACGGCTGGATCGAACGCCTCGGCGACGACGTCATCCTCTCCCACAAAAACACCACCGCCCTGGACACCCTCCTCACCGGACTCGAATCCTGGACCGCCGAATCCCTCTGGCGCCCCGCCCGCATCTTCACCCGCTTTCTCCCCCTCAAAAACGCCGACCGCATCTCCCCCATCCTCCACTCCGGCAACCCCACTCTCCCCCTCACCACCGTCGTCACCGAATCCGGCGTCCGCTACGGCCTCGACATCGCCGCCGGCTACAGCCACGGCCTCTTCCTCGACCAACGCGCCAACCGCGCCAAACTCCGCTCCCTTCGCCCCAAACGCCTCCTGAACACCTTCGCCTACACCTGCAGTTTCACCGTCGCCGCCGCCCTCGAAGGCGCTGAAACCACCAGCGTCGACCTCTCCCGAAAATCCCTCGACCGTGGCAAACAAAACTTCGCCCTCAACGACCTCCCCACCACCAAACACCGCTTCATCGCCGACGACACCCTCGACCTCCTCCCCACCTTCTACAGCCGCAAAGAACGCTTCGACGCCATCATCCTCGACCCCCCCACCTTCTCACGCGGCAACAACGGCCGCCGTTGGCAGATCGAGCACGACCTCGAAGATCTCCTCAACGCCGCCATCGAACTCGCCCTCCCCCAGTGCGCCATCCTCCTCTCCACCAACTGCACCAAGCTCGATCCCATCACCCTCGAACGCCGCGCCCGCGCCTGCGCCAAATCCAAACGCCGCACCGCCGACTACATCAGACCCACCCCCCTCATCGACTTCCCCCCAGGCCACGGCTCCACCACCCTCTGGATGATGCTCCGCTAAACGCCTTCTTATCATGCGAAAATGTGACTTGCACTCAGTCTGTTAAGACGGTTTGAAACCCCTGTCCGACAAAACAAACGGCACCCCTTCATCCACCGCTTGTCGCCCTCAAAAAACGCTCCCCTCAACCTCAAAA
The DNA here is from genome assembly GCA_027487315.1 of Verrucomicrobiaceae bacterium. Taxonomy (GTDB): domain Bacteria; phylum Verrucomicrobiota; class Verrucomicrobiia; order Verrucomicrobiales; family Verrucomicrobiaceae; genus JAGRPD01. The sequence goes on from JAIYDW010000010.1 coordinate 45,320, forward strand.
CTCCTCTCACCTCATCATGGCAAACATCCACTTCATCGGCGGCGAAAAAGGCGGCGTCGGCAAATCCGTCGTCGCCCGCGTCGTCGCCCAATACTTCATCGATCACGCCCACCCCTTCCTCGGCTTCGACACCGACCGCTCCCACGGCTCCCTCCTCCGCTTCTACTCCGACTTCGCCTCCCCCGTCGTCGTCGACCGCTACGAAAGCCTCGACACCATCATCGAGTCCGCCAATGAAAACCCCGAGAAAAGCATCCTCGTCGATCTCGCCGCCCAAACCCACGAACCCCTCGTCCGCTGGATGGACGAATCCGGTGTCCTCGAAATGACCGGCGAACTCGGCATGACCATCACCTACTGGCACGTCATGGACTCCGGCAAAGACTCCGTCGACCTCCTCAAAAAGCTCCTCGACCGCTTCGGCTCACGCGTCAATTTCGTCATCGTCCTCAACCAACTGCGCGGCGATAACTTCGAGATCTTCGACAAGTCCGGCGAGAAAGAACACGCCCTCAGGCTCCACGCCCGCATCGTCACCCTCCGCCGCCTGCACGAAACCGTCATCAACAAAATCGACGGTGCCAGCTCCAGCTTCTGGGCCGCCAAAAACAAAACCGACTCCACCACCCTCAACCTCGGCCTCATGGAACGCCAGCGCGTCAAAAACTGGCTCAACCACGCCTACGAACAGCTCGACAGCCTCTACCTAGTCTGACCGATTCATCAAAGGCAATCACGAGACACCGCGAAAACCCGTGGTGGTTAGGCGGGCAGCGTTTTGAAAGACGGAGTGCACGGTCTGATACTCGACGACTTTCAAACCAGGCTCAATGCCTCACCATTCGCAACTCTAGAGCATTTTAAGAAAAGAGGTGGCCATTGATTTCGGAGCGCCGGAGGTGGAGATGGGTCGTGGGCACCGCAAGGGCGTATGAGTAAATACCTCCCAAGCTGACGACGGCCCAGATCCGCCTCCACCGCCCCAAAGGGGCGGCTACAGTTTTTCTTAAACTGCTCTAACTATTGTAGGCAGACTCGCCATGCTCAGCGAGATCCAACCCCTCGCTTTCGGCACCTTCAGACACTCGTAAGCCAATCGTCTTATCGAGACCCCATAGGACAACAAAACTGACCCCACCTGAAAGCAACGACGTGTACAGAATCGCCAGCGCCTGGGTCTTCAATTGGCTTGCCATCTCAAAGTCTCCCAACCCTCCCGCAAAAGACTTCGTTCCCAAAACAGCCAAAAGCAACGTCCCCACGATCCCACCGATGCCGTGGACCCCAAAGACGTCTAGCGCATCATCATAGTGAAACCGACGTTTCAGCTTCGCACAAGCATACCAACACAGCACCGCAGACACTGAGCCAATGATCAATGCCCCCATTGGGCCCACCAGACCAGATGCCGGCGTGATCGCAGCGAGACCCGCAATCGAACCCGTCGCAATTCCCAGCACACTCGGCTTCCCATTCTTCACCCATTCGATCATCATCCAAACGACCGACGCCGCACTGGCAGACAGATGAGTGACCGTGATCGTCATCGCAGCCGCACCATTGGCCGCTAATTGACTGCCCCCATTGAATCCGAACCAACCCACCCATAGCATGGCCGCGCCGACGAGCGTTAGCACCAGGTTGTGTGGCAAAAACGCAATCGACGGAAATCCCCTCCTCGGCCCAACCATCACGCAGGCCACCAGCGCCGCCACACCCGCCGTGACGTGCACCACAATGCCCCCCGCCAGATCCTTCACACCACTCAGCCCCATAAACTCCCCTGCGCGATGCCAAACACCGTAACAGCAGGGCGCATACACCAGCAAACCCCACAACACACTGAAGATCAAAATCACGCTGAACTTCATCCGCTCTGCAAAGGCACCAATGAATAACCCGGGTGTGATCATGAAAAACATCATCTGATACACAAAGTGCAAAACCTTCGGAATCTGCGGGCAGTCGGCGCGCACTGACTCAATCGTCAGCCCACTCATAAAAACCTCCCCCAATCCTCCAATAAACGCATTCCCATCCGAAAAACTCAGGGAGTAACCACAAACCAGCCACAAAACACTCATGACACAGGTCAAAGCGAAGCACTGCATGAACAACGACAGCACATTCCGTGCACCAACTAGACCTGCGTAAAACAATGCCAACCCGGGTATCATCATAAAAAGCACCAGCGCCGTCGACACCAGAAGCCAGGCCGTATCGCCCGAATTGACAGCGATGGTCGACCCATCAGCGGCACCGGCAGGGGTTGCGAATAGACATAATAAAACACCAGCGAGCAGCATGGAGAGCCGCCCGCAACAAAGGTTACGGATCATGGTTGGTTGAACTGAGCTTGGTTGAACTGAGGTTGGTTGGAACGGCCGTGAACGACTTGTTAGAAACTCACGTCCACCACCAGCAAAGCAAATCACGGACAAATGCCAAGTCAAAACCACCACTGACCAACCACTACTATCGAAACTCCGACAGGACCTCTTCCACGCATCCATTCAGGATACCTCACGCCAACCCACCACTCCTCGCCGACGGCCGGACCGGTTCTCGAATCGATTCTCCATATTGAACCGGCAAGCGCAGCCGCCTCAGTGGCAAGGAAGTGCGCAACCCGCCTTCAGAACGATAACAGGCCATAGGCTGACGCAGCCAATAAGGCCAGCTCCACCGCAGGGCAATGTGACAAGAATTTCGAGGACCGGTCTAATCCCGCTTGGCCTTCTTCTCTGCCTTCGCCAACTTCTTCTCCTTGGGAGTCTTCAAGGGAGCCTTTTTCGTCTCTTTCTTAGCGTCTTTGGATTTCATAGCAACCCACCATGATACCCCTTGCCCATCAAATCAAGCCACCACTGCTCCCCATTCTGAACTCTCGCATCTCTCCAACTCCTCCCTTGTCATCCAAGCCAAAACGCTGAATCCTAGAAAAAATGCGTTCTCCCGTCTCCTCCCAGCCCAAAACCCACAGGTTAACGCTCCTAGTCTCCCTCCTCGGTTACAGCCTCTTGTCGGCTCAAGAACCCACCATCGCACAAGCCGCCTTGGCCGCGCCGGAGCTTGATGCCACCAACTCAGCCCTCTTCTCGCCCTGGTTAAACGCACCACTGGTGGGCGGTAACTGGGAATCAGATCGCGGCATGAACCAAGGCAACTTCTACCTCGTCCAACCTCTTTGGGCACCGCTGCTTGAAGATACAGCAAACTCCGGCTCGCTGGTCTTTGCGCAACCGGAAGTGACATGGTCAGAGGGTGATCGCTGGTTCGCCTCCATCGGTCTCGGGTTCCGCCACCTGTTCGCCCCGCCAAAAGAAGAACATGCCGGCAAGTTCCTGAGCTGGCTCTTGCAAGACGGCTGGTTCTTCGGCGCCAACGTCTTCGGTGACATGGGCAATTCCACTCGCGGCTTCGAATACCACCAACTCGGCACCGGTCTCGAACTCGGCAGCCGCTGGCTCACCTTTCGTGCCAACCATTACTGGCCGCTTGATGACCGAAATCAATATGCCTCCTTCACCAGATCGGAGGTGATCAGTCGTTCCAGAACCTCATCGGAAGGCTACACTTACACCGTTAGCCCGATTCCAAATCGCACGGACATCTCCGATGTGAATGTCTATTGGAACCAATCCTACCGTGCCCGCACGACCACACGCCACACCACCACCAACTTCTTCGAAGCTCCCCAAAAAGGTTGGGATGCCGAAGCCATGGCCCTCGTGCCCGGCCTGGATCGCCATCTGGACCTGCGATTGCTGGCAGGCCTCTACGACTACGGACAGGATCTCCTCGGAGCCCGTTTTGGCCTCGAACTGCGTCCGATACCTGCCCTGGTCTTAAGCGCCACCTGGTTTGAAGACGCCGGCCCCACAAGCGACCACTGGCTGGCAGGAGTCGGTTTCCAAATCCCGCTCGGTGCGGCGCCAAAAACGCAATTGACACCCCGCAGCCGCACCCTAAAAGAGCGCCTGCTCGAGCCGGTCGCAAGGCAAAACCAAATCCAACTGGGAGATGAAGAGGAGACGAGCAGCGATATCAGAGAACGCCAACTCGCGAAAAACAAAGTATCAAGCTTCTACGGCCAAGTATGGGCTCAAGCAATCAATGGAAAAACCTTCAGTCCAGGAACACAAATCTACGGAACCCGCGCCGATGGGACTCATGTCGTTCTGGAGGTTCAAAATGACGGTTCACTAAAAGAAGCAACCATACTGCGGCTCAAGATCGTTCCCGAACCCAGCCGCACCCTGCTCCTAGCCCTTGGCATCCTCAGCCTCATCCTCCTCCGCCGCCGTTCGTCCTGATCACCCACGGCACGCAGTGCCATCCGCCCCCCGTCAGCCTCCTCCCGCGCAGCCATCACCCCCGATAACCAAGTCCCCACCCCATCACCCGCGCGCCCTCACTTCTTCACCGAAGCCGCCCGAAACTGCACATACCCGCTCCGAACCGCCAGATACGGATCAATCGCATCTCGCTTCGTCTCATCATAAAGCGCCAATTGGCCAGGCAACGCCCGCAAGGTGTTCACTGATGGAGGGATCGCCGTCCAGTCATGACTACCCGACCAGAACACCCCCCAGTTCACCGGATTCATCGCATAGTCGCCAATCAAACCCACCCCGTCCCGCAGACTGCTCGGCCCCATAAACGGAATGACCAAATAGAACCCATGCCCCATGCCCCAATTCGCAAAAGTCTTGCCCGTGTCCTCATCCGGCAACTCCGCCAACTTGGGAAACTTGTCCGAAACACGAATCAATCCACCAATCCCACCCACCGTGTTCAGCAAAAACTTCTCCGTGTGCAACCCCATCCGCATGAACTTCCCCTGCAACAAACTGTTCCCCAACCGCACCGGATACTTCGCATTCTCAAACGCATTGAAGATGCCATTCCTCAACCGCTTGGGAATCACCTTCTCGTAACCCTTCGAGATCGGCCGAAACACGATCAAATACATCTTATCGTTGCACCAAAACGACACCCGATTCATCCGCTCCAAAGGATCCGCCACATCCACGACCGCATACTCATCCAAATCATCCTCAATCGGCGCCTCCGCCTTCACCTCGGCCTTCTTCTCAGCCTTCACCACCACCTTCTCTTCCTTCACCGCCGCCTTCTCCCCCGCTCGACTCAACTCCACCCCGGCCTTCTTGCTCTTCCCCGCGGACGCACACTGCGTCATCAACGGGCACACCAGCGCCAGCACCAAACTCAAAATCAATCGATCCTTCTTCATTCAGAACGCGCGGCTGATTTTTCAAGAGCTGCCAGCACCGCCGACACCCCGCCCTTTTTGAACACCGGATCAAACTGACTCCTGTAATTCGCCACCATGCTCACCCCCTCGATCACCACATCCGTTGTGTGCCACCCCTCCGCCTCTTCCATCCGGTAAACCACACTGTACCGACTCCCCTGGTAAATGGTAAAGGTCGAAACGTCCACCCGCCCCGCTGCCGCCTCCGCCGCTGATTGATACTTCACCTCCGGCATCTGCCCAATCGTGAACCGACTTCCATAAGACCGAATGATCAATTTCGTAAACAAACCAATCGCCTGCTTCTGCTGAGCCGCGTCAAACTCCCGCCAACCCGGCCCGATCGCCCGCCTCGTCATCACATCAAAGCTGATGTGCTTCTCCAAAACCGGCCCGATCTGCTTCATCAAAGTTGGCTTGTCAGTCGCCCGGCCCGCCAGCGCCAACACCTCCCCCACCGCAGCCTTCAGTCGGGTCTGCGCCGATTCCAGCGAACTGGCTCCAAAAGTCACTCCGGCGGTGGTCAATGCTGCGAATGTTAAAATCAATCGGCGTTTCATGGCACTGGGGCAGGCTCCTTCGTTTCGTCTTTCTCCAAACTTCCGAATGCCATCTTGCCAATCAATCCCTCAAGATCAACCGACGATTCAGTTAACGTAATGCGATCCCCCGCCGCCAAATAAGTCTCATCCGCCCCAGGCGATAACAAAATGTATTTGTCCCCGATCAAACCCGTCGTCTTGATCGAAGCCATCGAATCCGTCGGCAACTTCAAACCCGCAAGCACGCTCACCGTTACAATCGCACTGTAGTCCTTCGGATCGACCCGAATCGCCTCCACCCGTCCCACCGGCACCCCCGCCACATGCACGCTCCCACCCACATTCAACCCGCTCGCACTCGAAAATCGCACCTCCACCCGGTAACTGTCACTCCCCAAAAGCGACCCCGCCCCCAGCTTCACGGTCAAGTACAGCACCGCCGCCAGCCCCAGCAAAACAAAGCCTCCAACGAGATATTCCAACTGCTTTTGCTTCATGTGTCTTCCGTATGAATGGTTTCACCTCTTCGAATGGATGCAAGCATCTTTGACAGTTCTTTCTCACTATCTCGAAACTGAATCACCATCGCCTCCTCAGACGCAATAAACTCGCCAGGCGATCCCTGAAAAACCATTCTTCCAGTATCAAGCAAAGCCACCCGATCCGCCGCCACCAACGCTTCCGGCACATCATGTGTCACAATCAACGCCGTAAACCCAAACTGCCGCTGATACTTCGCTATCATCGTAAACACCGCATTCCGCCTAACCGGATCCAGCCCCGCCGTCGGCTCGTCAAAAAGCACCAACTCCGGTCGCGTCACGATCGCCCGCGCCAAAGCCAGCCGCTTCTGCATCCCTCCAGACATCTGCCCGGGATACCGATCCCAAAACGCCTCCAACTCCAACTGCTTCAGCGCCTCCAAACTCCGCTCCCTCACCTCACCGGCCTGCAAATCCATCGTCTGCTCCAACGGCAACGCCACGTTCTCCAGCGCCGTCAGCGAATCAAACAACGCATTGCTCTGAAACAAAAAACTGCACCTCGACCTAAAGTGCTGCCTCACCCCCGCATCACCCCGCGCCAACAGTCTCCCATCAAACCAGATCTCCCCCGCATCCGGTTCAATCACATCCGCCAAACACTTCAAAAACACAGACTTTCCCGCCCCGCTTCGCCCCAGCACCGCCACCAAACTTCCCCTCGGCACAGTCAAACTCGCCCCCGCCAAGACCGACTGCTCGCCGAACCGCTTTTGCAGACCCTCGACCTTGAGTAACAAGTCCTGTGATTCAATAGCCATCAGCTCAAATCAAAAACGATGTGATCACATAGTCCGCCGCCAGCACAATGATCGACGACTGCACCACCGCTCGTGTCGTCGAAGCACTCACCCCCCGCGCTCCCGTTCCCGAACGGCATCGATGCGCATTAAACCCATGGTAGGCGCACAACGTCATCGTCAAAAACCCAAAAGTCACCGCTTTGGTCATGCACTCTCGCACATCCGCCGACTCCACCGCCCGCTCCACCGCAGACCAATAAATCCCCGGCTCCAATCCCAACAGCAGCGACCCCGAAAGACTCCCTCCCCACAGCCCCACACAGCAAAACAACGCCGTCTGCATCGGAAACACCATCAGCGCCGCGATCAATCGGGGCGCCACCAGATACGCATGACTGCTCACCCCCATCGTCTCCAGCGCCGCGATCTGCTCCGTGTTCCGCTGAATTCCCAACTCCGCCGCCAACGCCGACCCCGCCTGCCCCACCAGCATCAACGCCGCCAAAACCGGCCCCAACTCCCTCACAATGCTCAGCGATACCAGCGTCCCCAATAAACTCTCAGAACCAAACCGATTCAGCACATAGTATCCCTGCAACCCCAGCACCAAACCCGTAAACAACCCCACAATCAAAATCACCGGCAAACACCGCGCCCCCTGCTCAAACATCGCCCGCACCACCCGCCGCCCCAACTTCCTCGACCCCACCGCCATCCGAAACGACCGCCCCACAAACAACGCCACATCCCCCAGCGACTGGACGATCTCAAGAGTATACCTGCCAACAGCGCGAACCATGAATGCCACTCTGCTTTCGCCCAAAAACCCCTGTTTGCAATCCAAAAGCAGACACCACGCTTCGACACCTCACTTCACCACCCCAACCGCCACCCGTTCCCTCGCCTTCCTCAAACTCACAACAACCCGATACCCCAGCAAAACCGCCACCACCGCCGCAAACCACAGCGGATAGGTCGCATCAGACTTCACGATCATGTAGTAATGCAACACACCGCCAATCGTGATGTAATACGTCAACCGATGAAGCTGCGCCCACCGGGCACCACCCAGCTTCTTGATCATCGCATTCGTCGACGTCACCGCCAAAGGCACCATCAACACAAAACTAAACATCCCCACCGCAATAAACCGCCTCTTAACCACATCCTCAAAAACCGTTCCCAACTGCCAATCCCGATCAAACGCCAGGTAAGTCAGCAAATGACCGCAGCAGTAATAAAACGCGAACAACCCCAGCAATCGCCGCTGTTTGAGCAACCAATTCCAGCCCAACAGCTTCCTCAAAGGCGTCACCAACAAGGTCAGAATCAAAAATACCAGCGTCATCACGCCCGTCGCCCGCGTCACAAACTCCGCCGGATTCACCCCCAACTTCCCACGCCATGCATCGAATCCTATCAGCACCATCGGCAACAACCCATTGATGAAGATCAGTTGCCGATGAAATCGCCCGTCCTGGCTCAACGTCACAGCCATTCAAAAATCCTCCTCCAAGTTCATCCCCGCATAAAGGTGCGACACCTGGGCCTCATAACCATTGAACATCAACGTCTCACGCGAACCCGCTTCACCAATCCGCCGCTCCCGCGCCTGTGACCACCTCGGATGATCCACCTTCGGATTCACGTTCGAGTAAAACCCGTATTCCCCCGGATTCGCAAGACTCCAGGTCGTCGGCGGCTCACGATTCGTCAGCGTGATCTTCACCACCGACTTGATGCTCTTGAACCCATACTTCCACGGCACCACCAACCGAATCGGCGCCCCATTCTGATTCGGCAGCGTCTTGCCATACAATCCCGTCGCCAAAAGCGTCAATGGATGCATCGCCTCATCCATTCGCAAACCCTCCACATACGGCAAATCAATCCCCGCCGACCCCGCATCCGGCATCTGTTTCAAATCATAGTAAGTCTCAAACGCCACATGCGTCGCCTCACTCTTCGGCTCAACCAGGTTCAACAACTTCACCAACGGAAAGCCCACCCAAGGAATCACCATCGACCAACCTTCCACACATCGAAATCGATACACCCTCTCCTCCGACTCCATCTTCAACAAGTCCTCCAATCCAAACACCCTCGGCTTCCCCACCAATCCACCCACCTCTACCGACCACGGATCCGTTACAAAATCCTTCGCCTTCGCCGCCACCGCCGACTTGTCCGTCGAAAACTCGTAGTAGTTGTTGTATCCCGCAATCTCCCCAAACGAATTCACCTTCTCATCCGCACCCAACGAACTCTGAAACGTCGAGTCCACCACCGTCGCGATCTCCGAACCCGTACTCTTGACGTCAGCCCGAGGACTGAACGCCCGATACATCCCCCCCGTCGCCACAACCGAACCCGCCCAAATCGCCGTCTTCATGAAAAACCGCCGATTCAGAAACGTCTCCTCTGGCGTGATCTCGTTGGAAGGAATTTTGGAGATCGGGTTCATAGGAGGTTCAACAACGAATCGACTGTAAGAGTACCTGTAACCGATCCTATTCCCAAAATCAAACAAACCCACTCCCTTCCGAAATCAGCCCACCATTGCACCCAACTCGATCGTCGTCTAAACAGCCCCCTCTCCATCCACACCATGATCACACGTCCAATCGCCTTCCTCGTTCTCCTCACCTCCACTCTGGCCGCCGCTGACCTGCCCAAGGTTCCTTCCAAACCCATCGCCGCCAAAAAAGAACTCCTTTTCTCAGACGACTTCTCAGGCAGCGAACCCGCCAAAGTATGGCACAAAGTCGTCCCCACCTTTGCCATCGAAAACGAAACCCTCAAAGGCACCCAAACCCGCGACAAAGACGAACCCTCTGCCGACGGCAAATCCATCTCCAAAGCCCACGCCGCCGTCCACGGCCTCGAAATCCCCACCAAAGACAGCATCGTCGAATGCAAAATCCGCTTCGACGGCGCCACCATGATCGACATCGAATTCGATGACCGCAAATACACCGGCGCCCACTACGGCCACCTCTGCCGCGCCCAAGTCCGTCTCAACGGCGTCACCCTCATCGACGAACGCGACGGCAACATGCGCAATGACATCCGCGAAATGCGCAACGATCCTTCCAAAAAAGCCGAGGTTACCGAACTCCTCAAAGGCCGCCAAGTCACCTACCCCGCCACCCTCAAACCCGGCAAATGGTACGCCCTCGTTGTCGAAACCGTGAACGACGAAATGCGAGTGACCATCGACGGCAAACCCGCCGCCTACCTGAAATCCTCCGGCATCGCCCACGCCACCAAGTCCAAAATCGAACTCGGTGTCGCAGGCAAAGACGGCTTCTTTGACGACCTCAAAGTCTGGAATGCCGCACCCGCCAAGTAATCCCCTTCGCGCACGTTCGAACCACCTCTCCCATGTCGCTGCTCGAACGCCTGCTCGCCATCGCCCCCATCCGCAAAGCCATCTGGCAACTGTGGTATCCTTACCTCACCCGCAAGCTGCGCGGTGAGGAAGTCCTCTTCCTCAACTACGCTTTCGAAACCGATCCCCCTGTCGGCCTCCAGCTCGATCCCTCCGACGAACCCAACCGCGCCTGCATCCAACTCTACCATCACGTCGCCTCTCAAGTCGATCTCACCGGCAAACAGGTCCTCGAAGTCAGTTGCGGCCACGGCGGGGGAGCCTCCTGGATCACCCGTAACATGCATCCAGCAAGTTACACCGGCCTCGACCTCAATCCCACCGGCATCCAATTCTGTCAGCAACGCCACTCCATCCCCCAACTCCAATTCATCCAGGGCAACGCCCAAAAACTCCCCTTCCCCGATGCCTCACTCGATGCCGTCATCAACATCGAAGCCTCCCATTGCTACCCCGACTTCCCAGCCTTCCTCCGCGAAGTCGCCCGCGTCCTCCGCCCCGGCGGCCACTTCCTCTACGCTGACTTCCGCTTCAGTGACGGCTTCGCCGCCTGGCATTCCGCCATCCAAAACGCCCCCCTGCAAATCGTCCAAACCCGCGACATCCAGGAACCCGTCCTCCGCGGCATGGCTTACAACGCCAAACGTAGCGAATCCCTCATCCGCGATCGCCTCCCCGCCTTCCTCCACGGTCCCGCCAAAGACTTCGCAGGCCTCCCCGGCTCCAGCGTCTACAACGATCTGAAATCAGGCGAGATGTCCTACCGTTCCTGGTGCTTCATCAAAAAAGAATCAAACGCATGAGATCAATCCTCCTCTTCACCGCAGTCCTCATGTCCCTCACCCCAACGGCACCCGCTCAGGAAATCGTCGCCCACCGCGGCTTCTCCGCTTGCGCCCCCGAAAACACCCTCTCCGCCTTTCGCCTCGCCTGGGAAAGCGGCACCGACGCCTGCGAACTCGACCTCCATCTCACCGCCGACCACCAAATCGTCATCATGCATGACGCCGATACCAAACGCACCACCGGCATCGCCAAACGCATCTCAGAGTCGACCCTCGCCGATCTCCGCCCCCTCGACGCCGGCACCTGGAAAAGCCCCGACTACAAGGGCGAACCCATCCCCACCCTCGCAGAAGCGCTCGCCACGCTCCCCCAAGGCCCTCACCGCTTCTTCCTCGAAATCAAATGCGGCACTGAAGTCGTCCCCGTCCTGGCTCAGCAACTCGAAGCCTGGAAACCCCGCGCCCAGCAACTCTGCATCATCGCCTTCGACCGCAAAGTCGCCCAGGACTCCAAAAAGGCCCTGCCCTGGCTTGAAGTCTACCGCCTCTCGTCCGAACAAACCAAAGACAAAAAACCCGTCGACCTTGCCACCCTCATCCAGGACACCCAGGACGATCAACTCGACGGCCTCGACCTCTCCCGCAAATGGAACTGGACCCCCGAACTCGTCCAGCAAATCCGCAAAGCCAACCTGAAGCTCTTCGCCTGGACCGTCAACGACCCCGCCGAAGCCCGCCACCTCGCCAGCCTCGGCATCGACGGCATCACCACCGACGACCCCACTGCCACCCGCCAAGCCCTCGCATCCCGACCCTGAACTACCGCGTCGCCGGCAAATCCATCGGCTGCACCGGAGCCACCGGCCCCTTCCCAGAACCCTTCTCCGGAATCCATTGCATGAACGGAATCGCCAGCCGCTTTTCCAACTCCTTGATCCCGTCAATCACCGAGGGAAACTTCTTCCCATCCCGCTTGTAAGACGCCATCAGCAACTCATAAGACCGCTTCCAAAGCTCCCGATCCGTCGTCTTCAAATACTCATACGCCGCAAAGCGCCCATACCGCTCCAACCCCTCAAAAGTCGACACCTTTTCGTAAGTCTCCCCAGCCTTCACCGGATCCAACTTCCGCTTCGAGTAAATGTCACCCAACCGCGACAACAACCTCACATTGTCCGGATTGTAGCGCAGCCCATCCTCCAAAATCCGAATCCCCCGCTCAATGTGGGAGTGATACAGCTTGCCCCTCATGATCGGCTCCACCCGATCACTGTGCAGGTAGTTCGAAGCCGCATTGTAAGCCATGTGCCAGGCTCCCTCGTCCCAATACGAAACATCATGCGGCTGCAAACGGCTCGTCAGTTGAAACAAACTGTCCACCTTCGCCCATTCGATGTCTTCAAACGCCACATACGCCTGCATGTAAGTCACCCCCGCCACCAGCGCCCTCAGCCCCCCCAGCGACGCCGCAAAACCCATCTGTCCCAGGTTCTCCCACAAGCCCAAATCCAAAGATCCTTGCAGCATCCTCGCCTCCTTCATCTTCGCACTCACCACCTGCTCAATCGGCAGCTTCACCACCCCAAACAGCAGCAGCACCACCAAAGCCTGGACCCGCCGCGACCTCATAGCTCCTTCTCCACAAACAACAGGTGCGCCACCACCAGGTAACCCGCCATGTAAAGCAGCCCCGCCCCCGTCATGAACAAGGCCGCCCCACCCGCCACCTCATCTCCCGCCACCACCTGATCGATCACATCAAACAACCTCAAATCAGGCACCAGCACCGCAAACAAACCCGATGCAATCTTCTCCCCCGCTGCATCAAACGTCCGGTGAAAAAAGAACTCCCGAATCAACTCCTGCCCCTGCCCGATGATGCACACACAAAACGTCGTGATCACCGTGAACAGCGTGCTGCTCGCAAAACACGAAATCATCAGCGCCAGCGCCGTCACCACCCCCGCCTTCAAAAACACCGCCAGCACCCCGATCTGCAAACTCCACCCTACCCCCTGCGCCTCAATCCGCGCCGCCTCCACGGCCAGCTCCTCAGCTGTCGCGTGCCCCTGCTTCAAAAACGCCAACTCCTGTGCCAGCACCAGCGACTGCCTTAAATGCAGCACCGCGCACAGCAGAACATCCATCAGGAGAAGCCCCCCGCCAATCAGCAGCATCACCCCAAAAAACTTGCCCAGCAGATACTCCACCCTCGGCACCGGCTTCGACAAAATCGTGTACAGCGTCCTGTCCTCAATGTCCTTCGGCAGCAGCAGCGCCGTCGCCACAATCGCCAGCACCAAACTGAAAAACTGCAACGCCCCAAACGACACATACTTCAGCATCTTCAACTGCTGCTCCGCACTGAAAACCGGGAACATAAATCCCGCCGCCACCACGATCGCGCTCAACACCACCAGGAACACCAAAATCCGCATCCGCACAAGCTGCGTCACCGTCGCCGCCGCCATCGTCCACACTCGGCTCACCGAAAATCCACCGCCGACCCTCTTCAATTCAGTCTCCATTCACTTTCCCCCCTTTCCACCTTCGTCTGTCGATTCCAAAAACAACCGCTCCAGCGTCGTCCGCGGACTCCCCGTCCGCACCACCCGCGCCCCATCCCCGCTCGCCGCCACCATCTCCCGAATCCGCCCCAACAGCGCCTCATCCACATTCTCCAGCACCAACTCCGTCTGATTCTCCACCGCAATCAAATCCTCCAACCGCCCCTCCTTCACCATCACCCCGTGCGCCATGATCCCCACCCGGTCACACACCTCCTGCATCTGCTCCAGCAAATGCGACGTCACCAAAACCGTCAATCCCCGCTCCCGAAAACTCAAAATCAAATCCCGGATCTTCCGCGACCCCGCCGGATCCACCCCCGCCGTTGGCTCATCCAGCACCACCAAGCGCGGCTCATGAATCAACGCCTGCGCCAGCCCCAACCGCTGCAGCATCCCCTTTGAAAACCCACCCACCCGCCGTCCCGCCGCATCTTCCAAATCCGTCAACGCCAGCATCTCCGCCGCCCGCTCCTTCAGCCTCACCCCGCTCAACCCGCACAGCCGCCCGTAAAAAAGCAGCGTCTCCAATCCCGTCAAATGCTTGTAAAAATACGGGTTCTCCGGCAAAAAACCCACTTCGCTTCGGCTCGTCACCTCCTTGCTGTCCCGGCCAAAAATCCGCGTCTCTCCCGCCGTCGGCGCCAGCAACCCCAGGATCACCTTCATCGTCGTGCTCTTCCCCGATCCATTCGGACCGATCAACCCATACACCTCCCCCGCCTTCACCGTCAGCGACAAATCACGCACCGCCACAAAAGCGCGCTTCGTCAGCCCGCTCTTAAACACCTTCGTCAGACCGGTCACCGTCACCGCATCCAGCGCCGGGTTGGCTGAGGTCTCAGTTGCAGCTTCCATCATCGCACAATCGTAAACCCGCGCTGCCCGGTCAACACCGGAATCGAAGTCTCCTCATGCTCCTTGATGTGCGAACTCAGGCTGCTCTCCAAAATCTCCGCCAAAAAAGCCCGCACCTCATCCCCCTCCCCCGTCGCCTGCAACTCCACCCGCCCATCCGGCAAATTCTTCACCCACCCGTTCACCTCATACCCCGACGCGATCTGCCGCGTCGTGAAACGAAACCCCACCCCCTGCACCCGCCCACTGTAAATCACCTGCTTCGCGATCATGGCGTCCCTCTCCTACCAGTTCGCCAAGTCCGCATGCAAATGGTCCATCGCTAGCGATTGCACCGCCCGCTCAGGCATCGCCTCCACCCCGAACGGCACAATCTCCACCCGGTTGTTCCGCAGCGCCGTGATCCCATTTTGGCTTGTCGGACTCATGATTTCCTCCCACGCCTTCTCCGCAAACCGCGCCGCCAGCATGCAGTCCGCCGGCGTCGTATGCCCCCCGCGCTGCAAATGCCCCAGCACCGATGGCCGCACCTCTAGATCCGGGAAAGGCCCGCCCTCCCGCTGAAAGTACCGCTGAAACGCATCCGTCAAAACATAGGCCCGGTTCCGCGTCTGCGGCGGCTCCGTCTTGACCCCCTCCGCCACCAGCACAATCGCATGCCCCCGTCCCCGCGTCATCGCCCCCTCAATCTGCGCCGCCAAACTCGCCATCCGCTCCTCCGTCAGCGGCCCGCCCTCCGGCGTGATCACCATCTCCGCCCCGGACGCCAGCGCCGCCATCCGCGCCAAATCCCCGCTCTCCCGTCCCATCGTCTCTAAAACCATCACGCGCCGATGACTCCGCGCCGTGTCAATGAACCGGTCCACTGCCCAAACCAGCGTCTGCACCGCCGTATCCACCCCCAGCGCCATCTCCGTGAACTGCAGATCATTATCAATCGTCGCCGGCACCCCGATGATCCGCAAATCACTCTCCTTCGCCAACCGATCCGCCCCCGAAAGCGACCCGTCACCCCCCACCACGACCAATGCCCGCACCCCCAGCTCACCGAGCAACTGAATCACCCCCTGCCGCACCTCCGGCTTGTGAAAATCCAAACACCTCGCCGACCCCAGCAGCGTCCCCCCCTTGCCCATGATCCCACTCACCGACCGATGATCCATCTGAATCAAATACTGGTCCTGATGAATCAACCCCGCCATCCCAGGGCGCTGCTCAATCTCCGCCTTCAACTGATTCACCTTCTCCATATCCCCTCCGGTCAACTTCGCCGTCCGAACCAACCCACTGTATCCAGACCTCACACCCAGCACCGGCACCCCATGCCGATTCAGCCCCAGTCGCACCACCGCCCGCAAAAAGGCGTTCATTCCAGGGGAATCCCCCCCGCTAAACAACACAGCAACAGGACATTGAGAAAAAAGAGCAGAAGACATGGGCAAGAAAAAAGCTAACGAAACACCCCCAGTCTTAGCCAGTCGTTTCGCCACCGCAAGCCGCCAACGTCCCCAAATTCATTCCATCCTTTCACTTGACGACTCCAACCCCAATAAGCGACTATCCCCAATGATGAAACGCACCCTCCTGCTCCTCGCCATCACCCTAATAGGTTATACGAATCAGGCCGAGGCCCGCCTGGGAGAAACCGTCCCTCAATGCATCGAACGCTACGGACCCGTCGTCGAAAAACGCGCCGCCCGCATCGACAAAAGCGACCCCGAATCCTGCGTCTTCTCCAGAGCCGGCATCTCCATCATCATCGAATACCGCGCTGGCCTCGCCTGGAACATCCGCTACCGCACCATCGACCTCATCCTCGCCCAGGTAAACGAACTCCTCAAAGCCAACATGACCGAAGGCGGCGGCTGGAGTGGCGCCTACGAAGTCGCCGGCGTCCAATACCGCCTCTCCACCGACCGCCGCTCCGTCGCCGCCTACGACCCCGGCAAACGCGGCGACCTCGGCATCCTCGAAATCTCATCCCGCGAATTCAACAAAGCCTGGCGCGAAATCTACGGCGCCAAACTCAACAGCATCATCCTCGAACCCCAACAAAAAGCCGGCACCAAAGAACTCAAAGGCTTCTAGCCTGACCTATTCCTAAAAGCTGTAGAAGTTGGCAGTGTGTCGGTTGGGTTTAAATGAACCTGCGTTCCAACCAGGAATCGACATGAGATTCCAAATTGTTGTTGCCCTGAAAGAGGGGTGTAACGGTTATTCTGCAATAGACTTTAGCCTTGAGAGAACGGCGAGACATTCTCAAAAAACACCCGAAAATTCGAAACGACATTCCTTTTCAAAACCGACGCAAACCGCTCTAAATCACGTATTTTCTGCAGCTCCCGCTCGACCCAAAATCACCACTTGGGATAGAGAGGCGCGGAGACTTGCTTCCAGAATCCTTCCCGGCATGAAACGAGGTCCGTTTAGAATAGCTCGAGCCGTCCCCAAAAGACCTCATCGTGTCCGTGAAATCAGTGCCTTGCTGCGGTCAGGAAAGCTAACAGCGGCGGCAGTGGTTTGATCCCGGCTCAGCACATGGGCCATGCCAGTATTACCAGCACCAGTCACATCACGCACAGTCGCAGGGAAGGAGATCGAAGTGATCGTGTCGCGGCCAGGAAGGGATAGCAGGCGCTCTCCTTTGCGCAACCGGGGCGTCGGTAGCCAGGGAAAAAGCTGGCTCGGGCTGCCAACGCTAAAGTCGCCAGTGAGCCAAACAAGGTTGTTGGCGGCAGTCGCCTCGCCGGCGCTGGCGACGAGAGTCACCAGCACGCCATACGCATTCTGAGTCGCGTTGAAGAAGGGCATATCTACAAGATTGATCGTGCTGATGCGTGCGCCATCACAACCAGGCGCAGCACTGCCTTCCCGCAGAAGAACGTAAGCTTTTGTCGGGTCTCCAGTGTACAAAAACACCAGGACGCC
The DNA here is from genome assembly GCA_027487315.1 of Verrucomicrobiaceae bacterium. Taxonomy (GTDB): domain Bacteria; phylum Verrucomicrobiota; class Verrucomicrobiia; order Verrucomicrobiales; family Verrucomicrobiaceae; genus JAGRPD01. Next base: position 62,954 of record JAIYDW010000010.1, read on the forward strand.
ATCGTTGGCCGCAGTGACACCCGTTCCGCTGACAGTGCCGCGAATGAACACGTCACCAAAATGGTTGATGCCATAGTCCATGAAGCGACTCCATTTGAGGACCGTTCCAGTAATCGTATCCCCTTTGCGTGCCGCCATCTTGGTGGCACCGGTGCCACTGGCGTAAACCCATAGCCCCTGATTGTTCGCCGTCGTAACACCAGCCCCAGCATCGACCTTAAGCGTGCTCAGAAAAAGCACTCGGTCATTGATCGACGACTCCCCAACGAAGGTTGAGTACACAGGCGCACTGGTGGGGCTCGGCGGCAGTAATGATCCTGTGCTGCTGTGCGCGGTGTCTCCACTGATGACGATGGCATTGCCATTCCGGAACACGGCGTTGGGGGAACCGGTCGCCTGCACAAAGGCGTGAAAGACTAAATTGCCCGCGCTCGCACTCGCCGCACGGGGTGAGATCTCTCCAAACTTAGGCGTTAACGGCAGCGAGGTATTGGTGACACCTTCTTGAGTCAGCCCCGAACCGCCAAAATAGATTCCCGAATCTGACACTGCGGTGACTGCAGGCGTTCCCGTGCCGAGCTTCAGTTTTAGGGGTTGCGCAAAGGCGAAGGCATCGGAAATGGCTCGAGTCTCATGCAGTGTCAGCGGCACCGGCCCCCCTGCGTACAGCGCCGTGTTTGCCGCGATCATCTCCCGCAATCGATTGCCGCTATCAAAGGCAAACAGCGAGGTGCCAGTCGGTTTGGTGCCTTTGAAAACGTAGAAGAAGTCATTGTTCTGAATGGGCCGGGTCACGTTGCTGACCGTGGCGAAATTGGTGAAGGGCGGCACAGACAAGCCGGTGCTGACACCAGATTGCATGCCCAAAGCGGGTGTCGGCACTCCCGGCAACCCAGTGGTGCTCCACATGCCTTTTTGACGGCCTCCCGAAGTTCCCGCACCGGATAGTGTTGCCACATAACTGCCGCGTGGCGTGGTGGCCGACAGGCTGGCACAGATTTCCGAAAAGGCGCTGTACTTCGTTGAGGCTGCACCCGGTGCTGACTCTCCACTTTGAGCCACCACATTGATCTTGCCATTCTCTGCCAGGAAAGGCCCCGCACGCCACAACGCCCCGCTATCACTAGTAGGCGCATCGAGATAGTGATCACTCGCAATCACCGTGCCATCGCGTCCAAGTGCAATAGAATTGCCAAACGTGGATACACCCGAGCTACCCGCTGGCGAGAAGCTAGCGAAAACGGTGAAGTCCGGCGCAGTCAGCCAGACACGACCTCGTCCAGACAGTGCTCTCGGTGCGCTAAGGGCATACTTTTGATCCTTGGTCGCCACCGAACTACCCAAAAACTCAGAAGCTGCGCCGTCGAGCGCCGCAATAGACAGAAAGGGCGTGGCGCTACCAATATTGAACAGGACCACTCGGCCAGCACCTGCGCTTCTTTCCGGTGCACCCACCACCAGTCGCTCGGCGTCCATCGCCACACTCATGCCAAATCGACCCTGATGACCCGGGGGAAGCGGATCGGACAGTGTGGTTACCAAGGCTAGATTGCTTGCATCAAACAACTGCACCACTCCATCCGAGGTCGGCGAACCCGGCGCCCCGGCGGCGATCAATCCTTTCCACACGGCCAGACTGGCACCAAGCCAGCGGTTGGAAATACCGCCTGGGACAATCGCACTCGTCGTGTTGGTCGAGATGCGATGAGTGAAAATACCCCCGGTGTCCGAACCCGCAGAGCCGTCGTAAGATGGTGCACCAACAACAACCAGATCGCCATCTGCCGCCACTGCCGTCCCCCATCCAGAGGCAGGATTTGGAGGTGCTGGGGCATCAATTCGCCGAATCAATGCACCCGATGTTAGATTGTAAAGATAGACCGCGCCAACTCCGGAAAAGCCCGACACCGACCGCGAGGGCGCACCCACAATCAGCGTATTTCCGGTGATTGCAACGCTGCGGCCAAAGTCGTCTAAGGCAACGCCATCAGCCGGATAGATTGCCCGAACGAAAGAACCAGTGATCCGGAACACATACACCCCGCCGCATTGGATGTTGCCAGCCGGGCGGACCGCATTGTAGCTGCCTATCACCATGTAACCTCCGCCAACGGCGACAGTCTGGTTGCTTCCACTACCAATGATTTCGTTGGCATGATTGCCGGGCGGAACCACATAGGAGGGCGTTGGTGGCAGAACCGCGATAGCCATTCGCGACGAGAAGACTGCCAGACACAGGAATAAAACGAAACGAGCATCCATAAACCATGAAGAAGTTTGAATCATGCCGACCAAATAAGCGTCACCCTTTGGAAAGATGATATGACATATTTAAGCCCAATCGTCCATCCATACTTCGCACGCCCCCAAAAACCACTCCCCCCAACAGAATCCACCAATTCACTCTCTCATCCCATCGGGCCCCCCCGGTCCCCCTTGCATCTTGCCCAGAACGGATGAATAGACAGGGCACAGGTCGCACCAAAAAAGCGTTGCCAACGCTCTCAACATCTACCAGAGCGCGGACACGCCGCTCTGAGTCTCCAACGGCATTCCAAATTCAAAGAATATGTTCAATCAACTGATCCCATTCTTGATCGTCTGGTGCACAGCTCTCACCTCTCGCGCTGACTACCTTCTCATTGAGAACAAGTGCGAATCCAACTTGAGGCTAGCCACGCTCTATTTGTATTCCCGGTCAGAGAATCATTTGGATTCATTCTTTTTGGGCTCCATCAAGCAAAACGACTCGCTCCTTTTGACTCTACCCAAGTCTAAAAAATATGATTTTGACGCTCTGGTTGGGTTCGCTCATCTACATGAACAGTCTTTTAGGACCATCCCACCAGACGATGCCGAAGTTGCTCCCCCATCCCCATTGGATGGCAAATTTTTCCGGTGCACCATCCATTCGGACATGACTGCTTCGATTTCAAAAATCAATGCCACCGAGTTCAAATGGGATGGCAAAATGAGATGGCCAATCGAAAACGTTTCACTTTCTGGATTGGTTCACAACCCGGACGTCGAACGCCTCTTGCCCCAGTCCCTAGCCGAAGAAGATAAACTACTGGAGCGCCTCCGAAGTCAATGGGAAGTGGCACTCCCAAAAACGGTTGAGTCATTCACATTTGACCAATTCGATCGTTATCGATATGGCTATCGGGTTGGATGGTATAGCGCTGTCCTTTCCGAGATCGATAAAGACAACTGGGTTTTGGATTCGTTGTACGAAGAATTCGGCGACTCTAGAAAGGATGCGCTGTCGGACTCAACTCGCACCTCGCTCTTAAGAGCTCTCGAATCAGGATTTATTGATGGTCGCTCATCGGGTCTAAAGAGATTAGGCCGCTAACTTCTGAATACAACGTCCCACCCTCCCCCCGCTCCCCCCTTGCATCTTGCCCAGAACGGATGAATAGACAGGCACATGTTAACCCTGAAAAACGTTACCAAAGCCTTCAATGCCCGCACCCTCTTCCAGGGCGCGAACATGACCATCAACTATGGCGAGCGCGTCGCCCTTGTCGGACCCAACGGCGCCGGCAAATCCACCCTCTTCTCCCTGATCATGCGCCAGGACGAACCCGACGCCGGTGAGGTCATTCGCGACGAATGGACCACCCTCGGTTTCCTACCCCAAATGAGCGAACCCACCGCCGACGAAACCGTCATGGAAATCGCCACCGGTCGCGCCACCGACATCCCCGAACTCGAAAAAATCCTTCGCCAGTGCGAGGAAAACGGCAAGACCGACCAACCCGAATACTTCGAAGCCCAGGCCAAATACGACTCCCTCCAGGACCCCAAAGTCGAAGCCCGCGCCAAAAAGATCCTCCGCGGCTTCGGCTACAAAGAAGAACAGTTCGACCGCCCCGCCCGCGAATTCTCCGGCGGCTGGGTCATGCGCGCCCACCTCACCCGCCTCCTCGTCATGGAGCCCGACCTCCTCCTCCTCGACGAACCCACCAACCACCTCGACCTCCTCTCCCTCCTCTGGTTCCGCGAATACCTCAAAGGCTACCCCGGCGCCATCCTAATGATTTCGCACGACCGCGACTTCATGGACCAAATCATCCAGTCCGTTTACGAAATCGACGAAGGCAAATTCAACTTCTACCAGGGCAACTACACCGAGCACCTCAAACAGCGCGAGGAAAACTACGAACGCGCCGTCGCCTCCTTCCGCAATCAACAAAAGGAAATCGAAGCCATCCAGGACTTCATCGACCGCTTCCGCTCCGTCGCCTCCAAAGCCTCCCAGGCCCAAAGCCGCGAACGCCAGCTCGAAAAAATGGACAAACTCGAGAAGCCCCGCCCCCTACGCAAAGCCTTCCGCTTCCAGTTCCCTCAACCCCAGCGCAGCGGCCAGCGCATCATCGGCCTCGAAGGCGTCGAGCAGGCCTACGGCGAAAAAGTCATCTACTCCGGCCTCGATCTCGACATCGAGCGCGGCGACCGCACCGTCCTCGTCGGCCCCAACGGCGCCGGCAAATCCACCCTCATCAAAATCCTGTCAGGCGACCTCCCCATCCGCAAAGGCGCCCGCAAACTCGGCACCAACGCCCGCATCGGTTACTTCTCCCAGCACCGTAGCGACACCCTGAACCCCGAACTCAGCGTCCTCGAAGAAGTCCGCCGCTGCGCCCCCGAGTTTCGTGAGGACGACGCCCGCTCCATCCTCGGCTCCTTCCTCTTCCGCCGCGAGGACGTCCACAAAAAGTGCAAAGTCCTCTCCGGAGGTGAGCAAAGCCGGCTCAACCTCGTCAAGTTCCTCATGGACCCGCCCAACCTCCTCCTCATGGACGAGCCCACTACCCACCTGGACATCTGGAGCATCGAAGGCCTCGTCGGCGCCCTTCAGCGCTTCGAAGGCACCCTCGTCTTCATCTCCCACGACGTCCACTTCATCCGCTCCCTCGCCACCCAGGTGCTCCACATCAACAGCGGCCAAGTCACCCGCTACGCCGGCGGCTACGACTACTACCTCGAAAAAACCGGAGCCGAAGAGAACGCCCGCGCCGCCGTCACCGCCGACTAACGCCTACCTCCCCAAAACCCAAAGCAACGTACCCGCTGCGATCAGCACCGCATCCACACAGCAGCGGTAAGCGATCGCTGACAGCCGTGATCGCTTCCGATGAATCATAACCATCGCGGCCACCCCCACCAAAACCGCCAGCGCTAGCAGACGCAACGGCCTCACCTCTTCCACCACCGGCAACCAAACCAAGAAAACGCCGCCCACTGTCAAAAAACCCACCAACCCATAGGCATGCCCCAAAAGCCGGCCCGCCGCGGAATCCACCAACGCTCGCTCCACAATCGCCAAGCCCAAAAGATTGATCGCAAACAACCCCGTCAGTAACGACTGACCTGTCAAAAACGCCCAATCCGGATAGCGATGTTCACTCGTGTTCACACTCGCGAAGACCCCCAGTGCAAACAGCGCCGCCGCCGCCAGAGCCTTGGGCACTTCCCTCTCATCCGCCCCCCTTGTCTTCGACCCTAAAATCTGCCACCCCAAATAACCGACCACCAGCCCCCCCACCATCAAACAATGCCTCATCAAAAACTCAGGCAGCCGAAACATCGCCAGCCACCCAACCACCCCCAAAAAAAGCGGTAACCCCACCCACCCCAACCATCTCTGGTATCGCGCGCAAAACGCATGCCGCGCCGTCCACGGCACCGCAGGATCCCACCGCCTGGCATCCAGCGTCCGATCCACCAAATAAATCCCCCACACCATCAATCCCAAACCCGCATACACCTCAGGCATCAATTTCAACCCATGAACCTTCGCCAACGCCCCCAGCCAAACCAACGCCACCAAAGGCGCCTCCAAACTCAACCTCTGCGGCCACTCCCAAATGAAAACTGGGGGTGAATCGCTCTGAGCACTTCGATTCTTGAACATCTCCCACCCTTCCAGCCACCGCCCAGGGATTCAACCAGAACTCCCTCAGCCACCCATCCTTCCCTCAGCCTCCCGCTGCCGCCGCCTCAAACAAGGCTTCCTTGACCAACCGTTCACTCTCCTGTCCACCCGCTTCCAACAAAACAAACTCCCGAAGTCGTAGCCGGGCCCGGTAAAGCGCCACACGGACCCGCCCAGTCCGCGTCCCGCCTTCCTCAAAAGTGGGCGATCCAAACAAGGCTTCCTCGATCAGACGCCATTGCCGCTCATTGACCGTCACTCGAAGCCGCTCCAAACTGCGCCCCAGCAAACCCGTCACCCATTTTCGATCCTGTCTAGAAACTGGTGTCTCATAGGACGCCAATTCCTCTCCGTTCTCTATCATGAGGTCCAAAGACGAAGCTGTGTAACCCGCACCACGACCCGCTGATCTCCGATGTCGATGAAAATTGCTCGTCATCCATTTCAAAGTCTTCCTCAAAACGATCTTTTGCCTTTCAACCGGCTGGGTGCTCAACATCGGTAGCATGCCCCTCTTGAATAACCTCAAGAAAAGCTCCTGTACCAAATCCTTCGCATCCTCCAAATCGCATCCCCCACGGATCGCTAGCCCCACGAGGTCTCCATGATGATCCCGATACAACTGCTCCCACCCCGCTTCCATCTCAGCGGGTTCATCGCGGCACTGTTCAAAAACCGATAGCATGGACCAATCAATTGAAGCTCCAACTTCTCAACTGCTCACGGTGCGTCGACGAGTTCCAACTGGAAGAACTTCGGAGCCGATCCGCTAGCCAGGACACGGTAACGATAAGTCGTCTCACCTCCAGACGTGATCACACTGATCACTTCATAGTCAGTCCCCTCAACCGCATCCCGCCAGTTCACCAGATTGCCCGTCACCCGCAACACGCCCGAGTAGACCGACGTGCTGTTCACCGCGAACTGCAGCTCCAAGTCAGGACCATTTTGCACCAGCGCGGGTAGATTTCCTCTATCACCGCCATCATTCGGATTCTGGTTGAAGAAGTACTCAAGGATGTTGGCAGTGCCATCGTTATCGGTGTCCCCCACCAAACCTCCAGACGTGTAGCCATTCAAACTGAGCCAAGCCGCGAAGGTGGCGGGACCCTGAAGAACGGTGTCGGTGCGAACAGCCGTGCTTTGGATACGGGTGTCAAGCGCGGGAGCAGTCTCGGCGATGTCAAAGGCGGTGGCCGGTGTGGCATAGCGGCTTTGCAGGTAGCTTGAGAGAGCGGCCTGCTCACCGAGGACGTTCACTGGAACGTTAGCGGCACTAGAGAAGTCGAGATCCTCATTCACTGCTGAAGACAGCGATCCGTTGTTCAGCAGGTAGCGGAAGTTGTCCGCATTTGCACGAAACGGATAGCCGTCTCCGCCTACCGCGTTCGCGCCGCTTGGTGAAGCCGTATTGCCAGCAAGGAAGTTCATCGTCACCAGGGTGATAAGAGCGGGGGCATCAGCACGAACTGCGCCACCCGAAACCACGCGGCCTGTGATGTTATCGTTTTCATCTACCAACACGATGCTCTGCACGCGTGAGCCTGCGGTCGCACTCGGATTGTAGGAGAACCGGATGCCACCGACTTGCGGGAAGCGGCCCTGGGTGCCTAACAGGAAAACACCGTGTTCAAGGATGGCCTTGAGACCGGCTGGCGTCGTATCGCAGACCATGAGGCTGTTGTTGAAACGAAGCGAGTTCTCGATATCAAGCAGCGAAACAGCTCCGGCGGGTTTGCTTGCGCTCGGATTGGCAATCGGCGGCGTTTTTGCACCGCTGACCACGTCAACCGCTCCGATGGATGAGCGGATGCCGCCGCCGTTTTTGAATCCAACGATGTGTGTTGCAGATGGCAGTGCTGTCCTAGCCGCAGAGATCATCGAGTCGGCCGCGATGTCTCCCAGGTTGGTCTGTTGGTTGCGGATGATGTTACGCTCGCCTTCGAGGTAAACATCGGTGTAACCACGAACATCTCCGTCTTTGGCGCTGATGACAGCTTGCACGGCATCGGTAAGCAGTTTCACTTTCGTGCCTTTGGTATTGGCCGCGAACGCGGTGGTAGCCAGATTTCCAACGGTGGTGTTCCAGGCTGCGGCAACATTGGCATCAGTGGCGGCATAAGCACCATTTTCGCCGATGTTTGCCGTGAGGTTAGGAACGATCAGCACGCCATCTGCATCGAAGTCTGCGACGAGACGACCGAGGTAGGTGAACTCGTTATCAGTGTTGACGATGACGGTTGGCAGGCCATCCGAACCCGCGGTGTAAATCGGGTAGTTGCCAGCGAAGTCAGCGGTGTGCCCGGTGAACAGGGCTGGAACGTCGTTGGAATCGCCAAGGCGGGTGTTGGAACCAGCAGCAAGGATGATGTCCACACCGTTCAGCAGCGGAGCGAGCTGCTGCTCAAAGGTGATCTGCTGAAGGTGAGCCATGAGGATGACTTTATCCACACCTTCGGATTTAAGCTCATCAATGGCAGGTTGAATCTGAGAAGCCAGAAGCGCCATGTTATTCGTCTCAAGGCCGTCTCCCACGAAGCCTTTCACCTCGACACCGCCTGTGGAAGAGATGCTTTCGAGGATCTGGGTGGTGACGGCAACGAGACCAATCTTTTCACCGCCTTTGGTGATTACCACAGCGGGTGCGATGCGGCCGTTGAGCGTGTTGGCTTCGGGAATCAGTGATGTCGAGTTACCGCTGAGCGTGTTGGTGAAGCGACCTGAGATATCCGCGTCTCCAGAGAACTCAAGGTTGGCGGAGAGGTAGGGGAATGTCGCTCCGACCCAGCCACTTCCTGGCTGGAATGCATCGCGGAAGACTCGAGTACCGAGGTCGAACTCATGGTTACCGATGGTTGAGGCTTCCACACCGATGAGGTTGTGGATGGCGATGTCGACGGCGGCGGTCGGATGATTGAATGAGGAGAGTAAACTCATGGTAGAACCCGTGACCGTATTGAGCTCGTCACGCACGGAGATATCGGTGCCGCCCGCGATGAAAGGGCCGGGGATGAAGTTGTCACCACCTGCGAGGATGAGGGTGTTCGGGTAGGTGTTGTCGAAACCATCCACCAGCGCAGCGAGGTTTGGCGCGGTTTGTGAGGCGAGCAGACCAGCCTCCGCATCGGCGAGGTGGAGGAGTTGGAGTTTGAAGTCAGTCGGCTGACCGATCTCGAAGATCGTGAGGGTAGGTTGCAGCCCGGTGTCAGCTTCATTGGCGACCAGCAAGAGTGGTTTACCAGAGGGACTGTCTGCGGCCTCAATGACGACTAGACCTTCCGGCCTGAAGTCACCCGTCCGTTGGAATCCGGCGGCGAAGGTCGGGGAGAGAGGGTTAGTGACATCGAAGGCGAGCGTCATGTTCGCGCGCTCCAGGCCGACAAAGGCAAAGGTGCGTGCGCCGATTTTCGCCACGGTGACACCTTCAGGCTCCTGGCCTTTGGCATCACTGCGTCCGTCATCAAACAGAGCTGGAAACTGCGAAGCGACGATCATTTCGATCATGTCGCCGCTGTCGTAGATGCGTGCGCCTGACGAATTGTAGATTGAGAACGAGCGACCGCCGTAGCTGAGGATGCGATCAACATCACCGTCGGGGACAAGGTCTGTATCGCCCCGCAGGCCAGGGAGGTTTGAGACAACCAAACGGCCTAGGCTGGCCGGAGTCTTGAGAGTGCTTTCCGTTGGAAAGGTCGCGTTGTCCAGATCATAACCGGCGGCAGATACCGTGGTCGTCTCGTTCGGAGCGATGAAGTCATTGCGATCGTCACCTTCGTTGGCGGAGACATAGTAGGTCTGCCCGCCGACTTGGTAAGAGGCAACTGCATCCGGCATGTAGAGACCGAAGACTGGATTGCCAGTGGTGAGATTAACAATGCCTGTAGTCCCACCCGCTGCGTCCCGGTCGCTGAAATCGTAACTGCCGGTGGAGAAGTCTTTTTCACCGAGTGCCAAGACGGAATCGAAGGTGGCGGTGGCGATATCGAGGATGGCTACCGCGTTGGCCTCTTGGAGCGTGACCATGGCCTTGGTGCCGTCTGGCGAAATCGCGAAACATTCCGGTTCAAAATCGGTGGAAGGCACGCCATCATCGAAAATGCGAACGCCAGCTGCTTTGAGTGCGGCGGTTTGCGAATCAAAGGACGCGAAGTTGGCGGTTTGAACCGTTCCGGGAGTGCCAGCAGCATTCACAGGGATGATGCTCACGCTTCCTTGCGCAGCATCCGGCACAGCGGCCTCGATGGTAACCTCCGGTGTGGAAAGCTCACCTTCGTTGCAAACCAGCAACTTGGTGCCGTCCGGAGTGAAGGCGATGTGATCAGGAACGACTCCGACAATGGCGGAGCCGATCAGAGCCCCAGTCGCAGCATTGAGGAAAACCACGTGGCCGTTGTTGGTTTTAGGATTATTAATGATCGCCGCTGCGAGGATGCTTGGATTTCCACCGGTGCCTTTGCGGACGGAGATGGAGGAAACATCGTTGCTGGTCAGACCAGAGACACCAAGCGTGGAGGGCACGATGGTAGAGATGAATGCAGGAGTGGAAGGATTAATGAGGTCGACCACTTGAATACCAGTGCCCGAAGAAGCAAATGCACGCTTGGAAGCTGGGTCGAAGGCTGGGATTTCTGATCCATTAAGAGAGATGGTGCCCTTCAGTGTTGCGGTGATAGCGCCGCTCGCAGGATAGGCCACGTCGTCGTTGGTGATCGTGCCCGAAGCAGAAGCCGTCGTCAGCACGATCGAGCCGGTGGTGTTCACCACGTTCGAGAGCGTGATCGTGACCGTCTCATTGCTTTCGAAGGTGGTGTCGCCATTGATCGTGATGTCGATATTCTGCGAAGCGCTGCCGCCATTCGTGAAGGTCAGCGTGCCGCTGGCGAGCGCGACGTAATCGGTGCCGGAGGTCGCCGTTCCGCCTGTGACGGCGTATTGGACTGTGAAGGCCGTCGCGGTGTTGGTCCGGGTCACGGGCAGGCTCAGCGTCACCGTGCCGCTGTTGCCTTCGGTAACGGAGGCAGCGGCGATCGAGACTTCACCGGGGCTGCCGGTGGTGAACGCTGTGGTGCTGAAGGGTAGGTAGGTCGTGCCGTCGCCGGCGCCGATCGTGTCCCAGTTGGTGGCTTTGTTGGCGATAAGCGGCAGGTAACCCGAAAACGCCGCCTCGCCGCTGCGCAGGCCTTTATAACGCATGCCGTCGTCGTCGTTCACGAAGATGATCGCCGTGCCCGCGGCTTCCGACAGACCCGTGCCTGTGATCGAATAGCCGGCACCCGCTTCGTCTTCGTTCGCAATCAAGCCGAGGAAGGTGGCGGGAACGGGCATCAGGTTGCCATTGACAACGGCATCGGTCGCCACGGTGCCAGCCAGGGCACCCGTGCCCTGGAAGGCGAAGATCGACTCATCGCTGTTGCCCATGCCAGCGTTGTTGTTCGCGTCACCCACGCCGATGAGCGTGCCGAGATTCGAGGTCGCCGTCCCGGCAAACACGGTGGAAAGATTGTCGAGAGTGACGATCGTGCCGGCGGCGACGTTGCTCGTCGCCACCCAGAGGTAGCAGCACTCCGTGTAGGTGGCCCAGTTGGTGCCGTTCCACTCTTCATCGGTGAAAAAGATCACGGTGTTCTGGGGAATGGCGGTCAGGGCGGCGAAGGCGAGGTTGTCATCGCCATCGGCGTTGAACCCGGTGAATGCGATGGACCCGGCGGCCAGCACAGCGCTTGACTGACGGACGACGGTGATTGTGTAGGTCTTAGTGGTCGTCGCATCCTGCGCGGTCACCACCGTGGTGATCGTATTGATGCCCTCGTTCAGGGAAATGCCGCCGCTCGGATTGCCGGAGGTTACCAGGTTGCCTCCAACTGTCACGGTCGCACCTCCGTTCGCCGTTGTCGGCGTCACGGTCAGGGTGCTGGTGGCATTGGGAACCACTTGCACATAGGTGAGGACCGCCGGGTCGAACACTCGGGAGTAGGCACCGGTGCTCAACACGAGACTGGTAAGATTCGCGTTCGTGTTCGCCGTGATGTCGCCCGTGAGACCGATTGGCTGGGTCAGGCTGTAGTTGCCCGCGTTCGCTCCGGCAAGCATGCTGGTCGATGTGACTGCGATTCCGCTACCAGGGCCGGCGGTTTCGAAATTGCCCGTGCCGACTAGCGTTACCACGTCCGGCGCAATGACGCCAACGAGCGTGCCGGTGATCGTCGCGGTGGTGGTACCATCGAACGGCTTCGCCGTCACTGCGGCGCCCGTGATCGTCAGTGCCTTGGCCGTAATGTCGGCCGTCAACCCGGTTGGCTGCGTCAGCGTGTAGTTCGGTGCCGCCGTGCCCGCGAGGGTGTAGCCGGTCACAGTGATCGGCTTCGCTTCACCCACGAGAAGGTCGGCAAAGGTTGAGGCCGGCGTGCCAGCCAGCGAGACATCGTCGGAACCAACGATACCGACCAGCGCTGGCGTGCCGGTGAAGGAAGCGGTGTTACTGCGGTCGTATTCCTTGTCCTCACCCGAGAGACCGGAGATCGTCAGGTTCTTCGCAGCAACCGTGCTGGGGACGGTCGCGACGTTTACCGAGGTCGCTCCCGTGGTGGTGCAGACGATATTGCCGGAGTGCGGCGAGCCCGTCACCGGAGCCGTCGCCGCGAGGCGGACGTAGATGGTCGTCGCAGCGACCGTGCCGCCGCTCTGCGTAAGCAACACCGAGGCGCCGTAGCCGGACCCGATGCTGGTCGAGACTTCATAGTTCGCAGGAGCCGTCACGGTGATGTCCGACGTGAGGAAAGCACCCGAGGCCGAGAAACTGGTCGGTGTGGCGGAAGGACTACCGTAAGTCGTGTCCACCGCGACGAGCGCGCCGGTGGTGTTGATCGTCGGGCTCGCGCTCACCGTAATGTCGCCGGGCACGTAACTGATCGGGTCGTAGTTCGATGGCGTGAACGTGCCGCCGGTCGCGTCCGAGATCGTCACTTCGTCCGTATAGCTGCCCGCCGCGGCTCCAGCCGCCCCACCCGGCCCGTAAGCCACCGTCACCGATCCCACCGTCTCCGAATTGACCAGCCCACCCGTGGTGAAGTTGGTGTAACCGGTGCCACCGGTAAGCGTTTGACCTTGCGGCTTGATCACGTCATTGGCGGTAATCGTCAGCGCCACAGCGGTGACATTGCCCGTCAGGCCGGTCGGCTGCGACACCGTGTAGTTCGTTGTGGGTGCCGTGTAGCCAGTCACCGTGATCGTCTTGCTGTTACCCACCGCCGCCGTATCGAAGTTCGCCACCGCAGTGCCGGTGACCGTGAAGCTCTCGCTATTCTGCAGGCCCACGTAGGCCGGCGTGCCGCTCAAGCTCGCCGTTGTCCCACCGTCGTAAGGCTTGTTCACGCCGCTCACTCCCGTGATCGTCAGCGCCGCCGCCGTGACCGCATTACCGCTGGCCGCCGTGGTGATATTCACCGTCGTCGCACCCGTGCTGGTCAGCGCAACATTGAGCGAATTGTAGCTGCCCGTCACTGCCGCATCGGCCTTGAGACGCAGATGCACTGTCCCACTCGCCGTGCCACCGCTCTGCGTGAATGTCGCCGAACTGCCGAAAGTCGTTCCATCGCTGGAAACTTCAAAGCCTGTCGGTGCCGTCGCCGTGATGTCAGCCGTCAAACTGCTACCGGAAATCGCGAAGGTCTGTGCCGCGGAAGCGGTACCGTAGGCCGTTGTGAACGCCAAGGCCGTCCCGGCACCAGTGATGGTGGCCGCAGCGACGGGTGCGAAGGCGATGCCTTTGTTGATCTTACCGGCCGGCGCTGTGTAGAGAGTGACATTGCTTGGCGTGCTAATGGCGATCGTGGCGTTGTAGCCCGCAGTATCCGTGAGTTTGATGACGTTATTCGCCGCCAGTGCACCCTGGCCGCTCGTCACGTAGAGGATGGCGCCGGTGCCGTTGTCTTCCGCCGCGATGCCGAAGCCACCGAAGGCCGTCGCGTGAGTGCCATTAGCCGTCCATGTCCCGCTAACGAGGGAAAACTTGGCGATCGTGCCCACCGTGTTGCTGGTGGCCGACATGACGTAAAGCACGTCGAAGGTGCTGCCGTTGTCGCCAGACTGGATGAGGTAGAAATCCTGATGCGCGCTGTTGTTGGCGAGGCCGGGCAGTCCGGTCGCCGTGCCTCCAGTAATCGCGGAAAGAGTGACGACTTGAATCACCCCAGCCGTGCCCGAGGCCTGCCCGGCATAGACCACGCCCCCAAAGCTGCGAATCGCCCGGAAGTTGCCCGACGGGCTCGCCGCCGTCGCTCCGTTAGTATAGAGGCCGGCTTGATCGGCGATATACCAGTTGGTGTTGTCGAGGCTGGTTGCCGAGCGCGTCTGCTGACCGCTGGTTCCGGTGTAGGTCGTCGCGAGCGAGTAGCTGCCCGCGGCATTCACCGCCACGACCGCGCGCGGATTGAGCGTATTGACGTTGGAGGAGGTATTTGTGCTGTTGGCCCCCATGAAGGTGAGGAGCGAGCCATCGGCGCTCCGGCCCGCGTAGAGCGTGCTCGTGGCCGAGCCGCTGAACCGCATGGCATTCGTCCCCGTCCCAACGATCGCGATCGTGTTGCTAGGCGTTTGCGCAGCCGTCGTCTTGTTGAGTTCGATGACACTGGCGGTCGTGTTAGTGGCCGAGGCATCGGCCTGGACGATGGCGAGGTTCCCCGCTGTGAAAGATCCGGCAAAGGCCGTCGAGTAGAGGAATCCCGCCAGCAGTGCGAGGAATTTAGTGGTCAGGAGCTTCATGGTTTGGTGTTTGTTGAGACGGAGACCATCAGTGTTTGGTTGGTTGATCGGGATAGAGGGTGACGAGTGGGACGGCTATTCCTGGAAGCGGGTGAAAGCAGACGGCGCAAACCGTTGGCAGTTCTGTTAGGTAGCTAGTCAAGGGCATCCGGAATGAGCAAAGGCGCCTTTCATAATGCAAACGGGCGCAACGCCAAGTGACGAAACTTACACACTCCTTCAAGTCACCCCCGCAAGCCCTGACATCTCAACGGCTCGCACACAAAACCACCCGCCCCTTTACGATTGTGACGAATTCTTTGCGCTCACTTGGCACGCCAACTCGCTTACCTCTATTCTCAAGTACTGCCCCCCGTCTTCGTGATCTAAACCGCCCCGACACAGCACCGACAGTGCAGCCGGAATTCTCGTCACCCCGGAGTTGGCAACCATCCTCCTGATCATTCAGTAGCCGCGAATCCTTCGCCCCCCGCCCCCACTCTCACCACAGCGACCGATACTTGATGATGTTCCAGTAATACACCTCGCACTCCTTTTTGTGCATCCAAATCGAAAACCAAAACAAAGGCGGTGGAAGGGAGAGAATGGAGGAAATGGGTGGAGTTTTCGGATTTCAATTTAAATGACCGATCTGGATGGAAACCGAGAGCAGGCAATCTTCCCGATAAGCGCGAACAGGTATCAACGGCAAACCAATATTGTTCGGACAATCTCTGAGAGGATCTGCGTGCTGTTCCAGCACACCATGAACTTGCACTTCACCCGACGGACAGCCGAAAGAGGCAAGCAGGGAGAGGTTCGAGGCGGTGGGCGTTGTGGAACTGCTGCACGCCGCCCTTGTTTCCCAGACACGACCAAATCACCAAGCGGCGTTTTTGTCATAGCAGTCATCAAACCCAACCCAAAAACTGCGTCCCTTATTGAAAACAAAAGGCCCTCCTTCTGACTCAATTGAAAATGCTCAGTAGATTTTTGACAACATATTTGCGCGGAGAAAACACAAAGAATCGGTAATCCCCTCCCCTGAGAACCACTCACTAAACTCAAACTCAAACGAACTCAATCCAGCGACTTCTTCGGCCCCTTAATCTGAACAGCTGTCCCCGGCTTACGAGGTGCCGCTGCCTTGGCAAATCGCTGAACTTCAAATCCCCGAACCGGCATCGTAAGATCAAGACTCGCAAGGGTCTCCCATGTCGCCGCCACCCGATTCTCATCCGCGATGATTCGCGCATCCAGATAGGTCGCAAACGCATCAGGCATAACCTGAAAAACCGCCACCCCATTCGGATCACCCGCAATCTGACGCAGAGTCCTCTGATAGGCAGATTCAGGCCTCTTGATCGCCTCCAAAGACTCCCCTCCCCCACTCGCAGGGGTCAGTTTCAAATAGACAAGAGTCTGTCCCGGACGAATCTCGGGCACAAATCCATATGCCTTCGTCAATGACTGATTGGAACTGGCACGCTTAAGAGCCTCCTGAACCTTGAAGGCATCGTAAATGACAACATCTTTCCCCCGATTCTTGATCCCGTCTTGGTCCGACAACCCCTTGAAGTAGCCCATTATGTCACGTGGAGTCGCCTTGACGTCTTCCGTCTTCGAACCATAGGACAATGCCAGGCCTCCACCCTTCGACACCGCTTTGATGATCGGCTTCAAAGGATCCTTGCTGGGATCGAGAGCGGTCCACTTCGCCACATCCCCCTTGCTCAACGCCGCAACAGCCTCACCCACAGCTCCAAGCTTGGCCCGAATCGCTAGGGAGATGTCTCCCAACCCAAACAGCACTTCTTTGCTCGCGGGCAATCCCGCTTCCGTCAAAGCCTTCCAAGCCAGAGCCACTTCCTCCATCTGATAAGTGGCTGCCAACGGTGCAATGTCTCCCCACGCTTGCTGCGCCTTCTGGGGACTCCCCAAAACTTCAGTCAGCAACTTCGCAAAAGGATCAATCTTGATCTCTTTGTAGGTCAGCTGGCCACTCAGTTTGGTCAACCCATCCACAAGGGGTCCAATGAACTCAGCCTCGTTGAAGAACAAAACCCCGCCTTTCGCCACAAGCACCCGGGTTTCCTTCGGCTCAGCCGGATAAGGTCTTGGATTCGGCAACCGCACGACCGTTGCAGGTTCAGGTTTGTATTCGGGCGTCTGGTCCAGAAGTGCCTTCAACCTCTCAACCTCCGCCAGCAACTTATCCACCTCCGTCTTCGCAGCAGCGCGCTTCTCTTTGGCTTCCGCCATCTTTTTGCGGAACTCATCCAAGTCCATCATCTTCATCTGCGACTCAAGCGCTGTCGTATCGATTGTCTTCAGGTCTTCCACCGCCTTTTTGAGCTTCTGTTCCGCGATCTCTTTCGTCTCTTCGATCTTCTCCGGATCTGCGGGTGGTGGCGGCAACTGCTTGATCGTCTCTACCATTTTGGCGTGTTCCTCTGGCGTTACCGGTGGCAGATCAGACAAAATCTTCTTCACCGTGCTCGCAATACTAATCCCCACCATGACCAACACGATGATGAGCACCCCAACAACGTTTGTCATCGTGTCCATGAGGGCCACGAACGGCAACTCCTGCTCTTCATGTGGTTTGCGCTTTGCCATAGATGAAAAAAGTTAGAGGCTAAGCCTTAGGCTTATCGGCCGACTCAGAGGCTGGATCAGGGGGCGGCGGAACCTTCCCTCGATACTTTTCAAACAACGCCAGATCAAGCTGACCCCGTCCTGGAATGGGAAGCTTTCCCACCCGAATACCATAATCAGACTCCGCCCGGCCTGCCCCATTGTTGAACGCGTTGTATCCGTCATCCCGAATGAGAAAGAGAATGAGCGAGTTCTTGTCCTTTTGGAGCTCAGATAGGAAATGATTGAAAGCTCGATCAGCCACCACCACTTCAGCAGTGGCACTCAAACGATAATCTTCTTCGCCCCAAGCCTTGAGAATCTTGAGTCCGCCCCCTCCGCACTCAACAAAATAGACCTTCGTGGACTCCGCCATGCCAGAGCCCGAAGGCTGCACCATAACGGGTGGCACTTTTCGATCCTCAGGCACTTCCCTCTTCTTCAGTTCCGCAATCAACTCCGCGATACTCTTTTTGCTCTCACCTTCCTGCCGTTTTAACCCGTCAATCTCAGTGAGCAAATCGTCGAGCTCCTTTTGGAGATTCGTTGCAATCTCCTGGTTCTGCTGTTGCAGCTCTTTGGAACTGCTCATGAGCTTCCTAAATTTCAGAAACCGCTGCTCTTTCTCCAACGCCTCTGCTTGAAGCTTCTCCAAATCAGCCAGCTTTTCTTTGAGCACCACATCAAGCTTCTCCCGTTCCAACAATTCAGCCTTCATCCGCTTGTGCTCCTGGGCCATCTGAATCTCTTCGGGAGTCCGGCCCTCCGTCTGTTGCGTCTGCGAAACGCACAGCACCACAATAATCAACACTAGGACCCCGATGAGTGAGCATAAAATATCAAGGAAAGGGACCAGAAGAATCTCGTCCTTGGCTCCGTGACGTCGCTTAGCCATTGAATCTTAGTATGCTAAAAATGATGTGGTGTTCCCAACCCAATCTTACCGGCTGAACCAGCCCTTCTTCTTCACTTGCTGAATGAGAATTTGTTTAGAACCCAGGTCCTTGAGCACATCATTGAGACTCTGGATGCCACTGGCGAGCGCCCGATTGTAATCCGTGCTCTGCTTCACGGCATCCGTAACGGCCGCGGTAAAGTCTTCCCGCATCCGGATCATCGCATGGGAAAATTCAGCATTCACCCGTTCCTGATGGGCCGCGGCACGCTTATCCAGATTCTCCGCCTGTTCCTTGATTCGCGCAGAAAGTGCGTTGAGGTCGGTCAAAAACTCCTTCTGTGAGTTTGCCACAGCCTTCACAAGAACTTCCATCACACCTTTGGTGTCTCCTCCAGCAATGCTTCCCCCATCATTAAGGCGTGGTAGCAGCACTTCATTGCAGAAGGAGTCGATGTCATTCAGGCAGTCATCCTCCGAACTCATCATCGAATTCAACGGAAAGTTGAGCGCCAATGCAAAAACGAGACCCAGCAACGTTGCATCAAATGCCGTTCCCAAGCCACCTGTCACATTTCCCAGCGTTGCTGTGATCTCTTTAAGATCATCCATTCCCGCAAAGTTCATCCCGCTGATTGCGTGCGAAAGCCCAATAACGGTGCCGATGAAACCCAGGATCGGAATCGCCCACAGGAACGCTCTCAGAAGCGTGTAGCTTCCACCAATCCTCATGCCATCGATGTCAGACTGACTGGAGAGCATGTTGGTCACATCCCCCACGCTCTGCTTGACTTCAAAAAGCTCCAACGCCTTCCGCATGCGGTTCACCATCATGCTGTCACGCAAACGATGCGGCAGCTTATACAAACGATCAATGAACGCTCCAACATTATCGGCATTAATCTCTGCGCCCAATTCCCAAGGTAGCACGTCAATCATTAGAGCCTCCCGCTGGTGGCGAAGCTTCTTCCATTTGAGATAAAGAATGGCAAACGCCCAGGTGAAGAAGAGCGTGTTCGTGAAGCTCACCAGCATGTGCTTGAAGAACAGCGACGCCACCCACTGCATCAAGGTGTAGTCAGCCGCCGAAACTTCCGCCGGAGCCTTGAACGGAAACAAAATCCCAATCAGCGTCAAGAACGCCACGAAACCAATGCTGAAGCTCAGGAAAGGATTCGGATTCGTCGGATCGACCTCTTCCCATCCTCCACGTTCTGGAGCAGACCCATCTTGATGTTGCGAAAGTCCCGACTGCACGCCCTCGTCTGCGCGAGCATCTCCATCACGACCCCATGCCCCATCTACTGATGAGGACGAGGTATTCTGGGAAGTGGGCATCCCTGATGGCTGGGGAAGTCCAGTTCCAGCCGCTTCCATTGGGACTTGTAATTTCGTATTGCATCCAGGGCAGCGCACGACCTTGCCAGCCGTTTCCGGCTCGGCCTTCAGTTGCATATCACATGACGGGCATTTGAACTTCACAATATCAATCCTCCTGAGGGGTTTAAAAACTGGCAACAACCCGCAATTTCGGGTCGGGCACCCACAAAAACCTAGCTTTCCCCAACCACAACTGTTTTCGATTGATTTTGACGGTCGAATCTTGACCTCTGACCCCTCCATTTGATCAATCCGCCTCCGGTCTCGGATCACGCCCCAGCAAATCCCGCATCGCCTTCGCTGGCGCTTTTCCCGCATACAGCACCGCATAAACCTCATCCAAAATCGGTGTCCGCGCCCCCGTCTGCCTCGCCACTTGAAACAAACTAGCTGTATTCGGCACCCCCTCCGCCACCATCGTTGTCCGCCCCTGAATCGCCTCCAAACTCTCCCCCCTGCCTAAGGCAACTCCAACTCGGTGATTCCGGCTGTGTTCCGAAAAACACGTTGTCATCAAGTCCCCCACCCCGCTCAAACCATAAAACGTCTCTGCCCGCCCACCCATCGCCGTTCCAAACCGCACCATCTCTGCAAGCGCCCGCGTCACCAACGCTGCAATCGCATTGTCTCCCAAATCCAACCCCTTCGCGATCCCCGCCGCAATCGCATACGGGTTCTTCAAAGCCCCTCCCCATTCCGCTCCGCATACATCATCCGTCGTGTAACTCCTAAACCACGGCAGCGTCAAAGTCTGCTGCAGTCGCCGCGCCACCGTTAGGTCATCACAGCCCACCACCGCCGCCGTCGCCATCCGCGACGCCACTTCCTCTGCATGATTCGGCCCTGTCAGCACCGCACACTGCACCCTCGGCAATGCTTGCTTCAGCAACTCACTCATCCTTCGGCCTGAATCGATTTCGATTCCTTTCGAACACGAAACCGCCACCTCCACCCTCTCACCACAAGGAGTCTTCGCAAAGGCCGCCGCCATCTCATGCAAATACCGTGACGGCGTCACCCAAAAAGCGACCTCCGCCACGCTCAAGTCCCCCATCGCTGGCACCATTTCAATACTCGCAGCCAATTCAAGCCCCGGCAAATACCGGGCATTCCGCCGCATCACCCTCATCTCCTCCATCAACGCAGCATCCCGCCCCCAAAGCTGCACTTCCACCCCCCGCTCCGCCAAAAGCGACGCCAAAGCCGTCCCCCAACTCCCAGCCCCCAGCACCACCGCCGATCGATACCCCGCCTCAAGCATCGCCCTTACCTCCCGCCACCTTCATCTTTTTCCCACCCGATTTCGGCTCCGTCCCCGCAATCAATCGCCCAATGTTGGCCCGATGCCTCAAAATCACCAACAAAGCCAGCACCACCCCAAAACCCA